>JANOBO010000167.1:0-52583 GCA_031411695.1 Verrucomicrobiaceae bacterium | reverse complement strand
CTTCACCGACCTGAGCGGCGCGATGGCGATGATCATGAAGGTGGGGGATGTGGCAATCGGCACCGGCGGTGCGACCTTTGCCACCATCGACCTCCCAGTGGTGGGCGGGCAGGAGCAGCTCGCCTTCATCGGCAAGGTCATCGGAGGCGGCGTCACTGCGGCGAACAACCAAGGCATCTGGCGCAGCGCGCCGAATGGCGGCGCGCTCTCCCTCGTGCTGCGCACAGGCGACGTGATCAGCACCACGCAGGGATCGAAGACCGTGCAGAAAGTCGATTTCCCCGGTTCCGCCTCCACCTCGCGCCGCTGGGAGCAGCCGGTGATGGACAGCACGGGCCGCATGATCGTCTTCGTCACCTTCACCGACGGCTCCACCAGTCAGGTGCTCATCCCATCCGCGTCCCCGCCACCTCCTCCCTAGGCGTAGGCTCTCCCAATAAGCGCCGAACCCCAAGTCACTCCCGTCGGAGCGCGGCGTGACAGGGATGCATGCAGGGCCTCGCGAGGAGGCGGAGATCAATCACCGCGCCGAGGGAACTCGTGTTTTTCGAAATCCGGGGTGCCGCCTTGGCCGCTGATGAAAGTCGATTTCCCCGGCTCCGGCTTCACGTCCCGGCGGTGGGAGCAGCCCGTGATCGACGACACCGGACGGCTCCTCGTCTTCGTCACCTTCACCGACGGCAGCACCTGCCAAATCCTCCTCCCGGCCCCTGGAGGTCAGGCCCCACCACCTCCGTAGCACCGCCTCATCCAGGGCAAGCCACTGGCGCGTTCATGAATGCATCACCTGCCCGCCGTCGATGTTGATCGTCTGGCCGGTGATGTTCCTCGCGTGATCGGAGGCGAGGAACACCGCCATCGCGGCAAATTCCTCCGGCGTCTGCCACCGGCCGAAGTGGGACACCTTCTTGATTTTCTCCGCCGCCCATTCATCGAAGCTGACGCGCTGATCCTCCCGCAGCGTCTCCTGCCCTGCGGCCCAGATCGACTCATTCAGCTCTGTGCGCACCATGCCGGGCGAGAGCGCGTTCACACGGATGCCGTGCGGCGCCAAGTCCTTCGCGGCGCATTGCGTGAAGTTGATGAGCGCCGCCTTCGACGCGCTGTAGGGCGGATCGGTCTGCGATCCCATTTGTCCGGCGACTGACACCAGAAAAAGCATCGAGCCCGCTCCGCGCTCGATCAGCTTCGGAGCAAAGGTGTGCGCGACGTTCACCGCACCGAGGAGATTCACCTCCAGCACCCGCGACCAGTCAGAAGGATCGAGATTCCAAAACGGGAAACCAAATTTGCCGGAGCCGATGCCAACCGAGAAGACGACGTGATCCACCGGCCGAACATCGTCGGCAAACGCCCGCACTTGATCCAGGCTCGTCACGTCTCCCTTCGTCATGTCCCCGCCTGGCTCCGCCGCGCGGTCAAAGCCACGCACGGCGCATCCTTCGGCACGGAAGCCTTCGGCAATCGCACGCCCGATGCCGTTTGCCGCGCCGAAGACCACCACGCCCTGTCGCTCGAGATTCAGATTCATGGTCCACGATGTTCGCGCCCGCGCGTTGTGCAAAGGCTCGTTCGCACGCGCGCGCGGTCATTCATTCACCACGTTCCAAGGCGGCAGTCCCGTGAGCACGCGCAGCGCGTTCTCGCTGCTCTTCGCACGCATGTCGGCGAGCCCTTCCTCGGAATAGAACGCGGAATGCGGATTGATGATCAGCCGGTCGTGCGCGGGATGTGCGGGATCGCGCCAGGCTTGAATGAGCGGATCCGCATTGTCCGGCGGCTCGGCTTCGAGCACGTCGATGCCCGCGCCCGCGAGATGACTCCGCTCGATGGCGTGCAGCAGCGCGAGCGGATCGACCACTCCGCCGCGCGCGGTGTTGATGAGAATCGCGCCCGGCGGCAGCAGCGCGAGCGTGTGCTCGTTGATGAGGTGCGCGGTCTCCTCCGACTGCGGACAATGCAGGCTCACGATGTTTGACTGCGTGAGCAGCTCCTCAAGTGATCGCGCCGCCATGATGCCGAGGGCCTTGTCCCGGCCCTGCGGCACATGCGGATCGTGAAACATCACCCTCATGCCCAGCGCCTTCGCACGCAGCGCAGCGGCCATGCCGATGCGGCCCATGCCCACGATGCCAAACACGCGGTCGCGCAGCCGCCACACGGGCGCTGCTTGGGAGAAGTGCCACTCGCCCTCGCCCCGGCGCAGCCGGCTGTTCAGCAGATGAATGCCTCGCGCGAGGGACATCATCATTCCGATGGCGGAGTCCGCCACGTCTTCTGTGCCGTAGTCCGGCACATTGCAGACCACGATGCCACGCTCACGAGCCGCCGCGCGGTCCACATTGTCAAAGCCCACACCGCCGCGAATGATCAGCCGGCATCTCCGCAGCCGGTCGATGGTCTTCCGCGTGATGGAGAGCTGGTGGTAGAGCACGATGACCTCAGCGTCCTCCACCTGACCGGCGAGGTCATCCTCATCCAATGCGTTGAGCGCGCTCACATCGGCGACATTGCCCAGCACACGCCGCTCGATGTCGAGAGGCTCGGCGATGAAATCTGTGATGACGACCTTGGCTTTCATTCAGTTTGTTCATGAAGCCGTCCCCATCACACCGTCTGGGTCCGCAGTTCTGCTGCGATGAAGCGCAGCCGCCGCCAGCAGGTGATCAGCGTGCCGACAAGTATGAGCGTGAGCATGATCTCCAAAACGAGATGCGGATTCCCTGAAGGAACCAGCGAGGCAGTGCCAGCTAGGAGACACGTGAGCGTGAGCGCCGCCATCCGATGCTGTTTGGCCATCGGGCCGATGTAGAAATGCCGGCCGGTCAGCTCCGCGCCGATGGAGCGGATGTAAGCGCACCACACGGCCGCCACAGCACACGACCATCCGAGCGGCAGGACGTCGAAGAGCTTCACCACTCCAGGCTCGATATTCGACGCGTAGCCCGCACCGACGAGCAGCAGCACATCGGCGATGCGGTCTGGAACCTCGTTGTAAAGGCCGCCCACTGCCGACCGCTTCCCGCCCTCCACGGCGACCATGCCGTCGAGCAGATTGCACAGCAGACGCAGCTGAATGCCGGCCGCCGCGCCGAACCACGCCAGCACGATCGTCACCGGCGTTTTCATGTCTGATGCGATGAGAAAACACACCATCGATCCTGCGGCGAAGACAATGCTCCACACCGAGATCGCGTTCGGCGTGAGTCCTGCGGCGGCCACGCTCCGCGCGAGGAATGCCGCCCACGCACGGTCGCGGCTTTTCAAGGGACGGCGGTTGCTGTTCGAGGTGGGAGTGTCGCTCACGGCGCGAACTAGATCACTCACGCATGACGGAGGCAATCCTGAAAGCGGCAGCGCGCGTCCGTCATCGCTGCTGTTCCGAAGAACGCTTCTGGCTCATAACCGGCGTGCTACCCTGCATTTCTCACACCTCAGAAGATGAAAGTGCTCAGTGCAAAGTGCTCACTTTCAGAAACACGAGGTGCGGCCAGGACTGAGCACTGAGACCTGCGCATTTCTGAGATGGCAAAGCGAAAACAGGTTCACGCGCTTTCACCCGGAGTGTGAGAAATGCGGGCAAAGCGCGGGCCGTGAATCCAAACAAAATCGTGCGGCGAAACGGTGCGGCCCATGCATACTGGCTGCCTCGCTCATGCCCGCCGCCTCCACGTTTGTCTTCGCCACCTGCAACGCGGGCTCCGCAGATTCCTTGAAGGCCGAGGTGGCGCGGCTGCATGGCCCGTTGCTCACACCTGCCTTCATGCGGCCGCAGCTCATCACCTGGAAATGCCGCGATGCGCTGACGCCCGCGTTCGATCTGAAAAGTGTGTTTGCCCGCGTCTCGGGCCTCTCGCTTGGCCTGCGCAAAAGCCACGCCGACATCGCACGCGCAGCCGCCGGGGCCTTCGGTGCCGCGGCTTTTCATCTGCACTGTTTTCCACGCGAAGTCTCCGAGGACGGTGTGCCTGACGAAGTGTGGCAACGTATGGACGCGCTCAGAGAAGGCGTCGTGCGCGCCCTTCGAGATGCGGGGCTCGAAGTCCATGAGCCCCGCGTGCCGAAGGACGGCGAATGGGTGCTCGACCTGATCTTCGACACCGAAAGAGACGATTGCCTGTCGGGGATGCATCGCCATTGGCCGACGCGGCATCCGCTGCCGGGCGGGCTCGCGCGCGTTGTCTTACCGGCGGACGCGCCGTCCCGCGCGTTCTTGAAGATCGAGCAGGCGCTGGCGTGGCAGGGCCTGGATGCGGGCGACGCGCTGACAAACATGCGCGCGCTGGAGCTCGGCTGCGCTCCAGGCGGCGGCACCTATGCCCTGCTTCGCCGAGGTGTGAGCGTGACGGGCGTCGATACCGGCGTGATGGATGAGCGTGTCGTGAATTTCACCGGCCCATCGGGCGCGCGGCTCACCCATCTGCCTGTCTCAGTCGGTGCGCTGGCGCAGCGTCCTTTGCCTGAAGGCATCGACCTGCTGCTATCCGACATGAATCTCGCGCCGCCCTTCATTTTGAAGCACGTCGAGGCAGTCCAAAAGCGCGTGCGCGCACGGATGCTGCTGATCACCTTGAAGCTGAACGACCGCGAGATGGAGTCACGCCTCCCCGAGTTCCTGAGCCAGTTCTCACGCTTCGCCCCCGGCCCCGTCCGCGCTACCCAGCTTCAAGCCAACCGCCGCGAAGTCTGCCTGTTCTCCAAATCCTAGCCTCAGCGCTATTCGCCATCCGCCATCCGCCATGACCTTCGACCACCCGCTCACCTTCAAGCCGCTTTACAAGGAACGCATCTGGGGCGGTCGCCGGATCGCCGATGAACTCGGGCGCGATCTTCCACAGGGCGCGCCCGTTGGCGAATCCTGGGAGTTCGTGGACCGCGAGGGAGACCAGAGCATCGTCGATCAGGGTCCGCACGCCGGCACCACACTCCACGAATTGTGGACGCTGCATCGCGCCGCCGTGTTTGGTGCGGGCGCGCCCGACACACCGCGCTTTCCGCTGCTCGCCAAAATCCTCGACGCGCGGGAAAAACTTTCCGTTCAAGTTCATCCACCCGCACACCTGGCAGCGGAGCTTCGAGGCGAGCCCAAGACGGAGATGTGGTTTTTGCTTGATGCCGAGCCCGACGCCGAACTCTTTGCGGGCTTTCGCAACGGCACCACGCGGGAGGCATTCGAGAGCGCTCTGAGGTCGGGAACGTGCGCGGAGCTTCTCCACCGCATTCCCGTGCAACGCGGAGACTTCATCTTCATCCCGAGCGGTCGCTGCCACGCGATTGGCGCGGGCTGCCTCATCATCGAGATTCAGCAAAACAGCGACACCACCTACCGCGTCTTCGATTGGAATCGCGTCGATGCCGCAGGCAAGCCGCGCCAGCTTCACATCGCCGAATCCCTGGCGAGCATGGACTTCAGCGATCACGAACCCGCGCTGGGGAAAGGCCACGGCGGGACACTCGTCTCCTGCGAGCATTTCCGCGTCGATCAATGGCACCTCACCGGCACGCGCCGCGATGAGGACGGCGCAGGCCCGATCTTCACCCTCGTCGATGGCGCGGTGAGCTGCGGTGGCCGTGCCTTTCAGCGTGGCGATTTTTTCCTTCTGCCCGCCAGCGCGACTGATCGCGATGTCACACCCCTCACGCCACATGCGAGATTGCTGCGGTCCATCGCCAATTAGAGCGTGTTGCAACAACGGGAGCACATCGCCGTTTCCGAAATCATCATGCGATACACCGCCCGCCTCAGCCTTGCGTTCTCACTGCTCCTTGTCCCTTGTTCGATGCTCTCCGCCGCGCCCCGCGCGCCAAACATCGTCTTCATCATCGCCGATGATCTCGGCTACGGCGACCTCGGCTGCTACGGGCAGAAGATCATCCGCACGCCGAACCTCGACCGCATGGCGGCTGAAGGCACGAGACTCACGCAGCATTACTCGGGCAATGCGGTGTGCGCGCCATCACGCTGCGTGCTGATGAGCGGGCTGCACCCCGGACATGCGTTCATCCGCGACAACCGCAGCATCGATCCCGAAGGCCAGTGGCCGATCCCGAGCGAGACCGTCATCATTCCCGAAGTGCTGAAGCCGCTCGGCTTCGTCAGTGGCGGCTTCGGGAAGTGGGGCCTCGGCGGCCCTGGCACGCCGGGCGAGCCGCTGAAGCAGGGCTTTGACCGCTGGTATGGCTACAACTGCCAGGGCGTGGCGCACAATTTTTATCCGACCCATCTGTGGGACAACGACAAGCAGGTGAAGCTGAACAACCCGGAGTTCCCCTCCAACGACAAGTTCAAACCCGGTGAAGACCCGGACGATCCAGCCAGCTACAAGCGGTTCACGGGAAACGAATACTCTGCCGATCTCATCACCGCGCAGGCGCTGAAATTTGCGCGGGATCACAAGGACCGGCCTTTCTTCCTCTTCTGGCCCACCACCGTGCCGCACCTCGCACTCCAGGTGCCCGACGATTCGCTGGCCGAGTATGCCGGTAAGTTTGATGATCCGCCTTACAAGGGCGGGAAAGGCTACCTCCCGCACTTCAAACCGCGCGCCGCCTATGCCGCGATGATCACGCGCATGGATCGCGAGATCGGCCGCATGATGGCGCTGATCAAGGAACTCGGACTCGATGAAGAAACCATATTCGTCTTCACCAGCGACAACGGCGGACTCAACGGCACGCATCAAGGACTCGCCGGCACCGACGCCGCGTTCTTCAACTCCTGCGGGCCGCTGCGCGATGGGAAAGGAAAACTTTACGAAGGCGGCTTCCGCGTTCCGTGCATTGTGCGGTGGAGCGGCAAGATCAAAGCGGGCATCGTCCATGACCGCGTCACCGGCTTCGAGGACTGGATGCCCACGCTGCTGGATCTCGTCGGCGCGAAAGACCACACACCGCAGAATCTGGACGGCATCAGCTTTGCGCCCACTCTCCTCGGTGAGCAGCAAGCGGAGCGCCCGTTCCTGTATCGCGAGTTTCCCAGCTACGGCGGCCAGCAGTGCGTGCGCATGGGCGTCTGGAAGGGCATCCGACAGGGCCTGAAGCCCGGTGCTGGAAAAAATCGCGGCGGCAATGCCAAGGCGAAGCCAAACATGCACATCGAATTGTACAATCTCGCGACAGACATCGGCGAGACCAAGGACCTCTCAGCCGAGCACCCCGAAGTCATCGCGAGGATGGAGATGATCCTCAAGGAGCAGCACACGAGGAGCGCGGACTTCGGCATCCCGGCGTTGGACCGTTAGGTGTGGCCGCCGGAGAAATCACGGCCACACTCGGAAGCGCGATTCAGCCCATGCTCGTCGCGTTCTCCCAACAATTTTCCGTGCGTGTGAGCTGGCCGGCTTTGCCCACCCCGCCTTGCATCACGGCAATGAAGCGCCGCCGATCCTCGCGCAGCGCGATGTCAGCCAGCACGTCGCCATCGACCAAGAGCAGAGAGCGCCAGCTTCGTGTTCACAGCACTGCGCAGGCGGACGACTCGACAGGATACTTGATGTCGAGGTCCTTGAGTTCCTCGATGTTAAAGTATGTCGCATGAAAATGCGCCTCGACGAGACCCGGCAAAATGGTGCCCCCCTCACATCGGTCACGCGCGCATCCGGCGCAGCCTTGGCGCTGCGGGGGACGCGCCCGCGTACGCGATGCGACCGTCCTCGACAATGACCGTCGCGACGGAAATTGTCGCGCCGCCCGTGCCATCGACGAGCTGCCCGTTGCGAATGACCGCGGTGGCTGGTTGTGTTTTCATGGTGGTGACGGGTTGGGCGCCTCAGCGGGTGGCAATTGGGGAGTTTTCAGCAGATCAATCGTTTCACCAGTGTCCTTGACGGTGACATCCAGCTTGCTGAAAACCCAAGCGGCACCGCCAGTTTTGCTGGCGATGGCGTGGAGTTTTCCATCGTGATTTGGCCCTTTGAGAGTGATGGTCACGTCGGCGGCGCCATCTTTGTTACGAGTGCTTACTTTTCCCGCCCAAGATTCATCATGATTGAACGGCATCCCGAGCGCTTCCTGCACTTGCGGATCGATTGAGGCGCGCATGATGGCTTCTAATCGTACAGTTGGGTCGCTGAACTTGTCGAACAGTTTGAAAGCTCCATCGCCTTTCAAGTGTGAACCTGCCGCCCAAACAAACCACGCGACCACCGCGATCATGACGACGGCAATCATCGCGCAACCACCGAGCGCGAGGCTCACGCCACCGCTGGAGCTATTCGTTTGCGGAGGCAGCGGCGGTGGCTCGCTGGACGATGGCTGCCCAGGCTGACTCATTTGCCTAGTGCTTTGGTGATTTCCGAGGCCACCTGCTGCGCGAGAAACTCATAGCCCGCCGCCTTGTAGTGGACGTCGTTTGGATTCTGCAAGTCGGCGATGCGCGGCGTGATGTGCGCGTTGAGGTCGTCGATGGCGATGTTGTTTTCCTTCATCACCACAGCGGCGATGTCGTTGTATTCAGGCACCTTGCCGAATTTGCGCGCTGGCGTCAGCTCGCCGTCGGGGATCGGCGTGGTGGTGGCCCAGATAAGCTTGGCGCCGGTGGCTTTCAGTTTGGCGACGATGGCGCGGAGGTTTGCCTCATAGTCGGCGGGCTCGACCTGGCGTTTGCCATCCGGCATGAACTTCAAATCGTGAATGCCGTGATTGAAATGGATCACGTCCCATTTGCCGGTGCCCAGCCATCTGTCGAGGTTCGCCACGCCATTCTTGGTCGGGCCGCCGTTTGCAGGGATGCGATGTACGTTGGCTTTGCCTTCGAGAAGTTTGCGCACGGGCAGCGTGTAGCCCATCGAGATGGAGTCGCCGATGAGCAGCACACGCGGCAGTCCCGCGACATCCTCGATGGGAGCGGTGGTCGGATTCGGTTGGCGCGCGGGCTTCTTTTCCTGTGAGTGCGCCGGGAGGCAGCTGAGCAATGTCGAAATGACGAAGGTGAGCTTTTTCATTGGGTGACTTAACGCAATGCGGCTGGGCTGTCCATCAGCCCGGAAGATGTGCGTGTGTCTTGGGGAAAATAAAAATCGAGAAGGCGTGGCACTGAACGCGGCTTGCCAGAGCGTCTGGGCGTGCGGCCCCCATCCATGTCTTTGCTCATGCGCTGGCTGTGCGGGCTGACGAGCACCGCGCTGCGGCCCCGTGCGGCGATCTGGGTGTGCCCATCAGCGCATCGCGCTGCCGGCCGATGCCGCGCTGAGTTTCCTCCGCGAGCGCGGGTAGGAGCCACGCTCAAGGCGTTGAGGCTGCCCTTCGTGCGACGCTCCAAGGCATCGCAGTGCTGGCGCGCATCGGTGTCAGTGAGCACGCTGGAAACTGCCCTCAGCTCAGCACGTTCTTCACCACGCTGCCATGCACATCCGTCAGGCGAAATTGGCGGCCTTGAAACCGGAAGGTGAACTTCTCGTGATCGATGCCGAGCAGGTGCATGATCGTGGCCTGGAAGTCGTGGACATGCACCGGATGGCTCGCAGGATTGTAGGCGAAGTCATCGCTCTCACCGTGGCTGATGCCGGGCTTTACGCCAGCGCCTGCCATCCAGGTGGTGAACACATAAGGATGATGATCGCGGCCGAGCTGCTTGAGGTTCGTGACATCACCCTGGAGGAAAGGCGTGCGGCCAAACTCGCCGCCCCAGATGACGAGCGTGTCCTCCAGCAGGCCGCGCTGCTTCAGATCCTTCACCAGCGCAGCCGCAGGTGCATCGGTGTCGCGGCACTGGATCTCAAACTGCGTGCTCAGATTGCGATGATGATCCCAGCCGGCGTGCATCACTTGTGTGAAACGCACGCCGCGCTCGGCCAGCCTGCGCGCCATGAGGCAATTGTATGCGAAACTGCCCTGCCGATGCACATCCGGCCCGTACATGTCGAGGATGTGCTTCGGTTCATCCGAAAGGTCCGTGAGGTCCGGCACGCTGGCCTGCATCTTGTAGGCCATCTCGTATTGCGCGATGCGCGCGGCGATCTCGGGGTCGCCGAAGTCGTGCAGCTTCTGCTGGTTCAGTTCGGCGAGGCCGTCGAGCATCGTGCGGCGCACGCTGCGGCTCATGCCGTCTGGGTTTGCGATGTAGAGAACCGGATCGCCATTGCCGCGAAACTTCACGCCCTGATGTCGTGAAGGGAGAAAGCCGCTGCCCCAGTAGAAGTCATAAAAGAGCTGCCCGCACGAGGCTTCCTTGTCCCGCGAAGTCATGACGACGAACGCCGGCAGATCCTCGCACTCGCTGCCGAGGCCGTAGCTGAGCCACGAGCCCATGCTCGGCCTTCCCGGCTGCTCGCCGCCGGTGAGGAAGAAGGTGATGGCTGGCGCATGGTTCACCTGCGTGGTGTGCATCGACTTGATGAAGCACACGTCATCCACGATCTCCGCAGTGCGCGGCAGGAAGTCACACACCCACGCGCCGCTCCTGCCGTGCCTCTTGAATCCGGTGAAAGCGGGCAGCGTGGACTTCCCCTTCCCCTGCGTCATCGTACTCTGGCGCTTGTTGCCATGCACGCTCTCCGGGATCTCCTTGCCGCGCCATTTCTCCATCTGCGGCTTGTGGTCGAACATGTCGAGATGCGGCGGCCCGCCGTTCATGAAAAGGTAGATCACCCGCTTGGCCTTCGGCGCAAAGTGCGGCAGCCCGCCGATCTCCGGGCTCTGCATCGCGTGCCCCTGCCGCTCCAGCAAAGATCCCAGCGCAAGCGAACCGATGCCGAGCGCGGACTTGCCGAAGAAATGCCGGCGTGTCTGGTGAAAGGAGTGATCCAGGTTATCCTCTTCAGTTTTCCGCAGCCTCATAAAGTGTGCTCTCTGATTGTTCTGCCGACTTGCCTCACTCCTTCGACAACACCTCGTCGAGATTCAAAACCAACAGGCAAAGGCTCGTCCATGCGGCGTGTTCGGCGGTGTTAAGTTTCGTCTCCCGTGGTGAGGCACCGACCTCCAGGAGCTTCACCGCCTCATCCGGCGTCCGCATGAATCCGGCGCGCAGCTTGCCGAGCGTGGCGGCGAGCGTCTCCTTCTCCTTCGCGGTCGGCTTGCGAGCCATCGCGAGAGAATAGGCGCGATCAAAGCGTGCGGCATCGTCACTCAGCGCAGCGTCCTCCAGCAGCCGCTCCGCCAGCACGCGCGCGCATTCGACGAAGGTGGGTTCGTTCAGCGTGGTGAGCGCGTGCAGCGGTGTGTTCGTGCGCCCGGCCTTCACCGCGCATGTCTGGCGCGTGGCGTTGTCGAAGACCATCGTCGGCCCCACGATGCGCCGCCAAAATGTGTATAGGCTGCGCCGGTACAAGTCGCTCCCGGTGCCTGGCGTGTACTTGATCTTGCCAAAGCTGGCCTCCTCCCAGATACCCTCGGGCTGATAGGGCTTCACGGCAGGCCCGCCGGTCTTCTCGGCCAGCAGGCCGCTGATGGCCAGCGCCTGATCACGCAGCATGAAGCTCGGCTGACGAAAACGCGCACCGCGCGCAAGAAGACGATTTTCAGGATCGGTGTCAGAGCCGTTCACGCGGCTGCTCTGCCGATACGTCCCGCTCATCACGATCATCTTCAGCAGCCGCTTCACATCCCAGCCGTGCTCCATGAAATCGGCGGCGAGGTAGTCGAGCAGATCCATATGAACCGGGCGCTCGCCCTGCACGCCGAAATCCTCTGCCGTCTTCACCAGCCCGATGCCGAAGAGGCTCTGCCAGTAGCGGTTCACCGTCACGCGGGCGGTCAGCGGATTGTCGCGCGCCACGATCCATTGAGCCAGGCCGAGGCGATTGCGTGGCGCGCCTGCCGGCAGCGGTGAAAACTTCCCCGGCGTGGCCGAGGTTACCTTCGTCGTCGTCGGAGCGTCGTAGGCGCCCTTCATGAGAAGGAAGGTGTCGCGCGGGCCTTCCTTCCTATCCTCCATCACCATGACGCGCGTGATGCTGCCCTTCGCCGTGTCACGTCTGCGCACCGCATCAAGCAGCTTCTGCAGCACGGCGACATAGGCGTCATCCTTCTCCTTGAAGTATCCGATGGCCTCGAGGATGCCATCGACAGTCCGTTTCACCGGCGCCACTTTCGCCAGCGTGGCCGTCAAGTTTCCAGGCAGCTTGCCCGCCTCGCTCTCCTCCAGTCCCTTGCCTGCGGGCCGCGGGAATTTCTTCAACTCAAACGCCTCGACGTTCTTCCCGATCTGATTCAGTGCCGTCTGCGCCTGCTGGCTTCTGGCCTCCTCGGCGGGCGTGCTCATGTCCAGGATCGGCGCGGTCTGTCCGCCGCGTCCTTGGCCATCGACAGGCGTTCCATTGAAGTATGCCACGAGGCCGTAGTAATCCTTCATCGTGAGCGGATCGAATTTGTGATCGTGGCAGCGGGTGCATTGCATCGTGAGGCCGAGCCACACGGTGGCGACTGTCTCCGCCTGATCGAAGAGGTACTCAATGCGGTTCTCCTCAGGGATGCGGCCGCCCTCACCATTGATCATGTGATTGCGCACGAACGCGGTGGCCAGCTTTTGCTCCTTCGTCGCGTTCGGCAAAAGATCACCGGCGAGCTGCCAGGTCGTGAATTTGTCATAGGGCATGTTGTCGTTGATCGCCTCGATGACCCAGTCGCGCCACGGCCAGGCCGTGCGGTCGTTGTCGCCTTGGTAGCCATTGGTGTCGGCGTAGCGTGAGGCATCCAGCCACTCCCAAACCCAGCGCTCACCGTAGCGTGGGGAGGCGAGCAGGCGATCGACCAAAGCTTCAAAGGCTGAAGGTTGAAGACGGTAGGATGAAGTGAAATCCGCGACCTCATCCGGCGTCGGCGGCAGCCCGGTCAAATCCAGCGTCACACGCCGGATCAGCGTTTCCGGTGATGCCGGAGGTGAGGGCTTCATGCCCTTTTCCGCCAGCTTCATCCGCACGAATGAATCGATCTCATTCCCTTCTTCTTTGATCCTTCCGCCTTCATCTCCTCCCAGCTTCGGTTTTTCCACCCGCGTGAAGGCCCAATGCTCACCCCACTTCGCGCCGGCATCGATCCATCTTCCGATCATCGAGATCTGCTCCCGCGTGACCTTGCGGTTCGACTTCGGCGGCGGCATCACCTCATCCGGATCGGTGCTGAGCATCCGCTTCATGATCTCGCTCATGCCGCTCTTGCCTGCGGCGATGGGGAAAGCTCCATCGACGGCCTTCTTCGCGTCCGCTTCGATGTCCAGCCGCAGGTCGGCCTTTCGCGCCTGTGCATCCTGACCGTGGCAGTGAAAACAGTTCTCCGAAAGGATCGGCAGGATCTCACGCGAAAAATTCGCCGGTTCAGCGCGCGACGGTCCCGCGGCGATGAGAGCGGCGGTGATCACTGAAAATGGAAACGCGATGCGGCCTTTCATGGTGGAGAGCGGAAAAAAACGACGAAGCTCGCTACTGTGTATCCGCACATTACGTCCATCCATGGACAATCGCGCCCGCCCGCATGGAAATCTGTTCGCACATCTTCTCCGCCGGAGCTTGCGAGCCTCACTCGCGCGTGACGTGAAAGGTCGGCACGCCGCATCTGTTTACAGGCCACCATGATCAAGCCCATCGCTCTCGTCATCTCCCTCGTCTCCGGCGCCTTCGCGCAGGATCTCACTCCGAAGCCACTCGTCCTGCGCGAGGAGGGCGTGCAGTCGGACTTCCCGGCCCTGGCGCTCGATTCATCCGGCGCGCCTTGGATCGCATATGTCGGCTGGGATGGGAAGCAGGACACGCTGCGCCTGGCCAGGCAATCGGGTGACGCATTGTCCCAAGTGCTGACGATTGGCAAGCCGGGCATCATCCATCAGCCGGCGCTGGCGATGGATGGCAGCGGCGCGCTGATCGTGGTGTGGTCGCAGGTCAACGAGCGCGATCTCATGGACCTCAAGGCGCAGCGTGTGCGCGATGGCAAGGCGGAGGGAGACATCTTCACCCTCGCCGCCTCGGACAAGGGCGGGAACGTCCTCGCTAGAGCGGCGACGGATCGCGCCGGCCGTGTGTGGGTGGCATGGCAGGGAATGCGCGGCGGTTTGTCCGATGTGTTTTGCCGCGTGTTCGACCCCCAGAGGAACGAGTGGTCGAAGGAAGTGCAGGTGACGAGCGATCCCGATGGAGAGTGGGAGCCCTGCGTTGCCTTTGATGACAAGGATGGCGCGTGGATCTGCCACGACAGCTCACGCGGAAATGAATTCAATGTGCGAGCCACGCGCGTCGGGCTCGATGGCGTCGTCGGCGAGACAAAGACGTTGATCAGCACGCCGCGATACGAAGGCCGCGTCAGCGCCGTCGGCACTGCGGACGGCAAGGGCATCTGGCTTGCGTGCGAGCGGGGGCGCATGAAGTGGGGCCTCGACGTGCGCGCGCACGGCCACGGGGACGGATTGAACGCGCAGAAGGACATGGTGCTCGCCTATTGGGACATCGCGTCGGGCCAAGTGGAGGAGACGACGAACATCAAGATGCTGCTCGAAGATCTGCCCGGCCCCACGCCCATGGCGCCACGCACAAACGCGAACGCTGCCCCCAAGGCCAAGCCCAATCAAAAGGGCAAGAATCAAAAACAGCCGGCCCCCGGCAAGACGAAGGCTGACCCCGCCGCCGCCACGAAGCCAGACGGAGCAGCGAAGACCGCGAACCAGAAAAAGGTGGCGCAGCAGGTGCAGGATCGCGCGACAAATCTGCCGCAGGTCATTCTCGATGCCGATGGCCGGCCATGGATCGCCGTGCGCTACTATCGGAACTACACATGGCGCATCGCCCTCTCCCGGTATGACCGCGCCACCCGGCAGTGGACAAAGCCATGGGCCGTGCCTGCCAGCGTTTACACGGAGGACCGCCAGGCCCGATGGGCGCTGGGGAAAGACGGCGCGCTCTGGTTCGCGTGGCCCACGGACCAACGCACCAGCAAGCTGCACCAAACATGTGAGGTGCGCCTCGCCAAACTAGATCCGCAGGCCGTGCCCGCGCTCGTGACCGCTCCCGAACCGAAGCCCTTCGAGCCGCCACCCGCATACATCAATGCCGAGACTCCCGAACGCGCGCGGGCCGACCGGCACACCCTGACGCACGACGGAGTGACGTATCACCTGTACTGGGGCGACTACCATCGCCACACCGACATCTCGAATTGCGTCACCGCCAACGACGGCTGCGTGCTCGAGCAGTTCCGTTACGCACTCGACATGGGCAAGCTCGACACACTCGGCACGAGCGATCACACCGACATCGCCAAGATCTATCATCCCTATGAGTGGTGGCTGAACCAGAAGATGGTGGATGTGTTTTACGCGCCTGGCTTTTTCATGAGCATGTACGCCTACGAGCGCGAACAGAAGTGGCCGTATGGACACCGCAACGTGATCTTTGCCCAGCGCGGCGGCCCGATCGTTTACATCCAACGGGAAAACTATGTGAAGTCTCCGTGGCAGGCCGTCTTTCCGCTGAAGACCGACGGTGATAAGGAGATCATGCCCGAAGAATTGTGGGACGTGCTGGTCCGCTACGGAAAGCCCGTCACCAACATCAGCCACACCGGAGCGACGAGCATGGGCACCGACTGGAACATTTTCAAGCGGGTGGACAATCGCGTCGAAAATCTAATCGAGATCTTTCAGGGCGCGCGCGTCAGCTATGAAGGGCTCAACGCACCGCAGCCAACGGTCGGAATGCGCACGGGTGAGGACTACAACCACGCCTCGACGGTCATCGGCAAGCCCGTCGTCGGACAGCCGATCCGCAGCTTCACCGAGAAGAACAACGGACTGTATCAAAACGCGCTCTCGCTCGGCCACAAGCTCGGCGTATGGGCCGACAGCGACCACATCAGCACGCACACCAGCTACGGCGGCGTGTATGTGAAGGACTTCACTCGCGAGGGCATCATCGAGGGCCTGAACGCGCGGCGCACCATCGCGGCGACGGACAAGATCTTCGTGGACTTCCAATGCAGCGGCCAGCTCATGGGCAGCGAGATCACGCTGTCGGGCAAGCCGGTCGTCACCCTGAAGGTGAATGGCACGGCGGAGATCAGCCGCGTGACGCTGGTGCGCAATGAGCAGAACTACCAGCAATGGGAGCCGAAGACGAAAACCTTCGAGCAATCATTCACCGACGACGCGCCGGCCACGGGCGAGAATCGCTACTACCTCCGCGTGGAGCAGGCTGACGGAAACATGGCGTGGAGCTCACCGGTCTGGGCAGGAACGAAGTGATCCCGCTCATCTCGCACGCGCGAGCGCAAGGCCGGCTGTGGCCGCACTGAAGAACCGGATCTTCTGCCCGCCCTTCTCCCACCATGCACATTCCCACGCACATCCTCTCCGGCTGGTGTATCGCCAACGCGTTTCCCCAGCTTTCTGCTAAAGACAGGCTTTTGATTGTCCTCGCAGCGTCGCTGCCTGACTTGGACGGCCTCGGACTGCTGTGGTCGGCCGAAGCCTATCAGGCGGTGCATCATGTCTGGGGTCACAATCTCACCGCCGCCTTGGCACTATCGCTCATCGCCAGCCTCTGCTCGGACCACAAACGATGGTGCTTTCTTCTCTGCCTTGCCGCGTTTCACCTGCACTTGCTCATGGATTTCTATGGGTCCGGCCCTGGATGGGGGATCGCTTATGGTTGGCCCTTCGATGAGCATTCGTATCAGACCGACCGGGCGTGGTCGCTCGGAGGATGGCAGAATTATGTGACCTTGGCCGGCCTTCTCGTATGGGCTTGGATCATCCTCAGGACAAAGCGGCGAACGCTCTTTGAGCTCTTCGCCCCGACGATTGACCGGGCGTTCGTCAATGTCTTCGGGAGACGCGAAGGTCAAGAATTGTGAAGCTCGCAAAAATGTCCTGATCACATTGAACAAGGCGATGGGCTTGGTCAGTCTAATTCACTGAACCCAATCCAAAATCATGATCGCCACCTTTCGCAACTCGTGTGCGGACCGGTTTCGGGCGACACCTCAGGAAGCTCCCGAAACCAGCTCGGGTGAGGCTTTGGTTCAAGCCGGACGCCTCGCGCCGAGGATCGGCCTGGCGCTTTCTTGCGGCGGGGCGCGAGGGCTGGCTCACGTCGGAGTCATCCAGGTTCTTGAGCAGGAAGGCATCCCAATCAGCGCCATAGCCGGCACGAGCATGGGCGCCTACGTCGGCTCACTTTGGGCGGCCGGATTGAGCGGTGCGAAGCTGGAGGAGCTGGCGCGTGAGATCAAGGATCGCAAAACGCTGCTCCGTCTTCTCGATCCGCTCTTCCCTCCTTCCGAGGGCCTGATCCGCGGCGAGAAAATCCGTCGTCACCTCGAGCGCTCGCTCGGCACGTTGAGTTTCTCGGAGCTGGCCAAGCCGCTGCTGGTGATCGCCACCGATCTGGATGCGCTCTCGGCCCACGTGTTTGACTCAGGGCCAGTGGCCGCGGCGGTCCACGCCAGCTCGGCCATCCAGGGCATGTGCGCTCCGGTGAGGCTGAACGGCCGGCGCTTCGTCGATGGTGGCGCAAGCGAGCCTTTGCCTGTGACGCTGCTGAAGGCGCGGTTCCGTTTGGATGCGGTCATTGCTGTGAATGTGACTCCGACGCCGACGGACATCGCAGGCTCCCGCGTGGAGCACGTGTCGAATCCGCCTCGCACATTCCGGTCAGCGCTGGCGCGCTGGCTGCGTCCGCTGTGGAAGACCGTCAACCTCCTCGCCTACGGCAATGTGATGGACACGTTCCAACGGTCGCTGATGACGGCGCAACTCCGCCTCGTGGCGAAGGAGGCCGACCGCGCGGACGTGGTGATCCGCCCCACTTTCCGCGAGAGCACCTGGTTCGATTACGAGAACTTTGACCGCTACATCAGCGCCGGCCGCGCGGCCGCCCTCAGCGCGCTGCCAGAGATCCGCGCCCTGCTGAACCCACCGGTGCCACGAGGAGGAAACCACTATGAAACTCATCAATCCAATCCCGCCATGGGACTCGACGCCGCCTGAAGTCTGGAGGTTCTGGCAGCCGCGCAAGCTGCGCCATTACCTCACCCATCGCGTGCTGCCATTCAGCGCGCACTACCGGCATTTGTTTGATGAGCATGGCATCTCGCCCCAGGACATTGAGACGCTGGACGACTGGGCGCGTGTGCCTTTCACCAGCAAGATCGATCTCTCCGTGCCTCGCGATCAGCAGAGAGACTTCATCCTCATGCCGAACGAAGCCGTGCTCAGACGCGAGCCTGCCGTGATGTGGGATGCTCTTCTCCATGGAAGGAAAACGGCGAAGGACCACCTCGAGTCTGAATTCCGCCCCGTGCTGCTCACCAGCACGACCGGACGCTCCGCAGAGCCCGTGCCGTTTCTCTTCACCGCGCATGACCTGCAAAACCTCGAACTCACCGGACGCCGCATCATGGAGGTCGGCGCATCGCAACGCGACTTCCGTCATGTGAATCTCTTCCCCTATGCACCCCACCTTGCGTTCTGGCAGACACACTACGCCAGCCTCGGCTTCGACACCTTCATGGTCAGCTCGGGCGGTGGGAAGACCCTCGGCACAGACGGTAACATCTCCCTCATCGACAAGATTCAGCCGGACATCGTCATCGGCATGCCGACCTTCATCTACCACGTCTTCCTCGAGGCTGTGGCGCACGGCAGGCGCTGGCCAAACCTCAAGCGCGTGGTGCTCGGGGGCGAAAAAGTCGCCGGCGGACTCCGTGCCAAACTGCGCGAGCTGTGTGCTGCCTTGGGCAGCCCGGATGCGCATGTGATCAGCGTCTATGGCTTCACTGAGGCGAAAATGGCCGTGCCAGAGTGCCCCACGGCGTCCGGCGTGGCCATCAGTGGCTTTCATTTGTCGCCTGATCTTGGGATCTTCGAGATCGTCGATCCCAAATCAGGCCGCCTCATGCCGGACGGCCAAGGCGGCGAGATCGTCTTCACACCGCTCGACGCACGCGGCACCGTCGTGCTTCGCTACCGCACGGGTGACATCGCCGAAGGCGGCATGACTTGGGAGCCTTGCCCACATTGCGGGCGCAAATGTCCGCGCATCCTCGGCCCCATCTCGCGCGTCAGCGAGGTGCGCGAGCTGAACCTGGACAAGCTCAAAGGAACGCTGGTTGATTTCAATCTGCTGGAGCACCTGCTCGATGACCAAAAAGGCGTGGCCGCATGGCAGCTCGAGCTGCGCAAACGGAACGACGACCCGCTCGAAGTCGATGAGATCATCCTTCATCTCACCCCGGAATCCGGCATCGCCGCGAACGACATCGCGCGCCTCGTCACCCGTCGCGTCAGCGAGGCGACCGAGCTATCGCCAAACGAGATCCACTTCCACACCCTGGCGGAGATGCGCGACCGCCTCGGCATCGGCCGGCTGCTCAAGGAAGAAAAGCTGGCCGATCATCGCCCAAAGGTGGATCGGCCCGCCGGGCCGCTCACTGAAGTAAAACCAAATGCCGAACTGCAGCCCGGCGGGTTGCACCACCATGTATGAAAACACTCTTCTTCATCGACGGCGTCCGCACGCCGTTCTGCAAAATGGGCACCACCCTTGCCAGTATGGATGCCGTCGAACTAGGTCGCTCGGCCATCGCAGCGCTGCTGACAAAGACGGGCATCGATCCTGCCGTGATAGACGAGACCCTTTTCGGCTGCGTGGGCCAGCCTGCGGACGCGCAGAACATCGCGCGCGTCATCGCGCTGCGCGCCGGAATCCCTGCCGCCAAACCAGCGATGACTGTGCATCGGAATTGTGCGTCCGGCCTGGAGGCCATCACCACCGCGCACCAGCGCATGGCCGCAGGGCAAGGCGATGTCTTCGTCGTCGGCGGAACCGAGAGCATGTCGAACATGCCGCTGCTGTTCTCGCGCGCAGCCGCCATGAAATTTGCGGCGCTCTCCACAGCACGCGGCACGGGTGCCAGGGTCGCCGCGATGAGCCGCTTCCGCGTTCAGGACTTCATGCCCTTGATCGGACTGCGCCTCGGTCTGACGGATCCAGTTTCCGAAATGAACATGGGCGACACTGCCGAACTGCTGGCCCGCGAGTTTGGCATATCCCGCGAGGCGCAGGATGCATTCGCCGCGCGCTCCCATCTCCGCGCGACACAGGCCGCATGGGCGCTGGAGCGTGAGATCATTCCCGTTTATGCCGGTGGCGTCCATCGCTCCACCATCTCGGCGGACAACGGCATCCGCTCCGATTCATCGATGGACAAGCTGGCCAAACTCAAGCCGATGTTCGACACACGCACCGGCAGCGTCACTGCAGGCAACTCATCACAAATCACCGATGGCGCGGTCGCGCTGCTCGTCGCCAGCGAGGAAGCGGTCGCGCTCCATGGATGGAAGCCCATCGGCCGTCTCGTCGATCATGCGTTCACCGGCTGCGACCCCGCACGGATGGGCCTCGGGCCGGTACAGGCGATCAACGCGGTGCTGCACCGCACAGGCAGCAGGCTCGACGAGCTCGATGTGATCGAAATCAACGAGGCGTTCGCGGCGCAGGTGCTGGCTGTGTTGAAGTGCCTCAAGGATCCCGCCAGCGCGCGACGCGCGGGTTTGGACGAGCCACTTGGCGAGATTGACGACCATCGCCTGAATCCCTGCGGTGGCGCCATCGCCCTGGGACATCCCGTCGGCGCAACCGGCGCGCGGCTCGTGCTCACAGCGCTGCGCCAGCTTCACGACACCGACAAGAAGCGCGCGCTCATCTCCATGTGCGTGGGCGGCGGTCAGGGCGCCGCGGCCATTTTGGAAGCGCTCTGATCTCCACACCATCGCTCAACTCATGCTCATCCATCGCTCAACAACTGCTCAACCCACCACCCGCCATGAACACTCTGATCCTCGATCCTACTCAAGATCCGGCGCAAGACATTTCCATGCGTACGGTCGGTGAGCACAAACCCGCTCCCACCCCCTCCGCGTTCCGCCGGGACGTCGATGCGGATGGCATCTGCAGGCTCACGTTTGATGCGCCCGGCTCCGGCGTGAACGTCTTCAATGAAGACACGTTGCGCGAACTCGACAGCCAGCTCGATGCCATCGAGTCAGACACCGCGATCCGCGCGCTCATCATCCGCAGCGGGAAGGAGAGAGTTTTCGTGGCGGGTGCGGACTTGAAGGCGATCCGCGCGCTTCCGCCGACTAAACTGGAAGCCTTCATTGAGCTGGGTCAGTCGGTCTTCAGCCGTCTCGCCGCGCTGCCGGTGCCGAAGATCGCGGTGATTCACGGCGCCTGTGTCGGCGGCGGATTGGAGCTGACGCTGGCATGTGATCACCGCATCGCGAGCGATGCCGATTGCACCCGCCTCGGCCTTCCCGAAGTACAGCTCGGCCTGATTCCAGGATGGGGCGGCAGCACGCGGCTGCCGAGGATGATCGGACTGCAGAAGGCGCTTGGACTCATTCTCACCGGGAAGCTGCTCAAGCCCGAACAGGCGAGGAAGCTCGGTGTTGTCGATCAAGTCGTGCCGAGGGAGCACCTGGAAGCGGTGGCACAAAAGTGGTGCAAGCCTCTGGCTTGCACTGGGAGAAGGGCCTTCAAGCCAACGGCTTGCACCACGCTTCCAATCCTCCGCCACCTCATCGCCTGGAAAGCCAAACGCGATCTGATCGCAAAAACGCGCGGCGTCTACGCCGCGCCGCTCATGGCGCTCAAGGTAGCCACTCACGGACTCGGCATGAGCGTCAGAGAATCCCTGCGCTTCGAGCGTGAGGCCTTGCTCGCACTCACCAAGACTGGCGAGGCAGCCCACCTCATTGATCTCTTCTTCCGCAAAGAAGAAGCCGCCAAGAAGCCGCCATCCAAAGGTCACGCACAGCCGGTCCTTCATGCGGCTGTCGTCGGCGCCGGCGTGATGGGCGCGGGCATCGCGCAATGGCTTGCCTCTCACGGTGTGCAGACCTTGATGACCGACGTTTCGACTGACGCGATCGCCAAGGGTCTCTCGCGCGTTTCCTCACTGCTCGATGAAGGCACGAAGCGTCGCGCGATGACAAAAAAGGAGGCACGCGAGTCGCTGGACCGCATCTCGACTGCCACCATACGAGTCCCGTTGCATCAGCACCAGCTCGTCATCGAGGCAGCGACCGAAAGCTTCGAGTTGAAGAAGAAAATCTTCGCCGACCTCGCGAATCGTTGCCCCCCCGACACGATCCTCGCGACGAACACGTCCGCTTTATCGGTGACGGAGCTGGCAAAGTCCGTGCGCAATCCCGAGCGCGTCATCGGCATTCATTTCTTCAATCCCGTGCATCGCATGCCGCTCGTCGAGATCATCACGCACGCTGGGAACACACCCGATGTCATCGCCACCGCAGTCGTGTTTGCGCAGCGCATCGGCAAGGTGCCCGTCGTGGTAAAGGACAGCCCAGGCTTCGTCGTGAACCGCATCCTGATGCCGTATCTGCTCGAAGCCGTGCGCATGTTTGAAAGCGGTACGCCCGCCGATGGGATCGATGATGCGATGCTCGACTTCGGCATGCCGATGGGGCCGCTTCGCCTGCTGGATGAGATCGGCCTCGATGTCGCAGTGCATGTCGGCCAGACGCTCGTCGCAGCGTTTCCAGATCGCCTGCCGAAGACCGGCTTGCTCGACCGCATGGTCGCCCAAGGAAAGCTCGGCAGAAAATCCGGCGAAGGATTCTATCGCCACGAGAACGGCAAGCCGCAGGGAGCGGCGACCTCCAGTCGTCGCAGCGGCCACAAGAATCCATCACTCCTTGAAGTGCAGACACAACTGGCGCTGCTGATCAGCACTGAAGCACGACGCTGCCTCGACGAAGGCGTCGCGTCGAGCGCCGACGACATTGACCTCGCCATGGTCCTCGGCACCGGCTACGCGCCTTTTCGTGGCGGGCCGCTCGCGTGGCTCAGAAATTTTGAACAGACGACGGTTCACTGAACAGACGGGCAAGCCAGCGGCTTGCCCCATTTTTCCAATCCCATGAAAGCTCAAACCGACAGCAACCCATCACTCATCGACACTTCGAAGATGTCCGCAGGACAACGTGCGGCTTTGGAAATGGCCGAAGGCGCACGCGATGAACGTCATAACACCGGACTCGCCGCCGGCATCTTTTTTGGCGAGCCGGATTTCTCATCCCTTCTCCCGTTTCCGAAGCAATCCGTGGAGGACCGTGACCAAGGTGATGCATTCATTTCACGGCTGAAGCGGCTGCTCGATGAGCACGCGGATCCGGACGCGATTGATCGGGAGGGAGAGATCCCGCCGGAGTTGCTTCGCGAGCTGGCTGCGCTTGGCGCGTTCGGAATCAAGATCCCGACAAAGTATGGAGGGCTTGGCTTGTCGCAGACGAACTACTCCCGTGCCGCGATGCTGCTGGGCGGCGTGTGCGGAAACCTTACTGCGCTGCTTTCTGCCCATCAGTCAATCGGGGCGCCGCAGCCCTTGATCCTGTTTGGCACCGAGGAACAGAAGGAGAAATATCTGCCGCGCTGCGCCATGGGCGAGATCTCCGCGTTTGCACTCACCGAGGAGAATGTGGGCAGTGATCCCGCGAGGATGACGACCACCGCCGTGCGCGACGGTGATGACTACATCATCAACGGCGACAAGCTGTGGTGTACGAACGGCACCAAGGCCGGCCTCATCGTCGTGATGGCGAAGACGCCCACACTGGAGAAGCCGAACGCGACCACGGCGTTCATCGTCGAGACTAAGTGGCCTGGCGTCGAGGTGCTGCATCGCTGCCACTTCATGGGCCTGCGCGCGCTCTACAACGGCGTCATTCGTTTCAAAAACGTGCGCGTGCCGAAAGCGAACATCCTCGGCGGCGAAGGGAAGGGCTTGAAGGTGGCGCTGACCACGCTGAACACCGGCCGCATCACCTTGCCCGCAGCATGCGCCGGCCTCGCAAAGCGCTGCCTCGACATCTCCACGCGCTGGTCGAAGAAGCGCGAGCAATGGGGGCAGCCCATCGGCAGGCACGCCGCCATCGCCGACAAGCTCGCGCGCATGGCCGCCCACACGTTCGCGATGGAGTCTGCCGTGCGTTATGTGTCCGCGCTCGTGGATCGCGACAAGCATGCGGACGTCCGCCTCGAAGCCGCTATCGCAAAGCTCTGGGGCACCGAGCGCGCGTGGGAAATCATGGATGACACGATGCAGATCCGCGGCGGACGCGGCTACGAGACTGCGGATTCCCTGCGTGAGCGGGGCGAGATGGCGGAGCCGGTCGAGCGCCTCATGCGCGACGCCCGGATCAACACCATCTTCGAGGGCAGCAGCGAGATCATGCGCCTCTTCATCGCGCGGGAGGCGCTCGATCCGCATCTGAAGATCGGCGCCGCCGCGGTGAATGCGTCGCTGCCAATGAAAGTCCGCGCCCGCGCCGCGATGCGGGCCGCGCGCGTGTACGCGCGGTGGTATCCGACGAAGTGGCTGCCGCTCGGCGGGCAGCCCATTGCGCAAACGCTCCATCCTGAACTCCGCGCCGAGATGCGCGCCGTCTCCAGCCTCAGCCGAAAGCTGGCGCGCACGCTGTTTCACTCAATGGTGTGGAACGGGCCGAAGCTCGAGAAGCTGCAGGTCCAGCTCGGGCGCTTCGTGGACATCGGCGCGGAGCTTTTCGTCTGGTCCTGCGCCATCACTCACGCGGGATCGAAGCTCATCGAGCTCGGCACCCAATGTCCGGAAGGAGCCCACCTGCTGAAGCTCGTGCGCTACTTCGGCAAGATCACGCGGAGCCGGATTGCGGAACTCTTCCGGAGCGTGCGATCAAACGCAGATCGCGATGGGTATGCCGTGGCGAGAGAGTTGTTGGATTGAACCGCCGAACCCAGGCTTACGTTCGTGCCTGCTGTCCTCCCACCTCTCGTGGGGGGTCGTAAGGGAAAGGAAAGTTTGGCACCTTGAAAACTCGCGCCCGCGACAAAGGCGTCAAAACTCCCCGCGAAAAACGCAGCGCGCGCTTGGTGTCTCGTGGATCACGATCTCGCAGAGGCCGGGGAGTTGGGGCGCGAGCTTTTGCCACAACCATGCGGCCATGTTTTCGATCGTCGGGTTCTCGAGACCCTCGATCTCGTTGAGGTAAGAATGGTCAAAGCGCTCCATGATCGGCGCCATCGCACGGGAGATCTCGGCGTGATCGTAAACCCAGCCGATGTGCGGATCGACCTCGCCTTCGATGGCGATCTCGACCTTGAAACTGTGACCGTGCATCTTCGTGCATTTGTGTGTGCCGGGGAGGTTCGGCAGCGTCTGGGCCGCCTCGAAGCGGAAGTCCTTGATCACTCGTGCTCGCATGATGGTTCAGTTTTGGGTTCGTGCTTTTCGTGTCGTTGTGGGAGGCGGGCTCTCGGTGCCCGCGCCATGTGCGGGAGATTCCGGTTTCGGAGTGAAGACGCTGAGCCGCAGGCGATGCATCGCACCATCGAAGGGTGTGCTGTCCGGATATTGTTTCGCAGTCAGGATGCCGAAACTTTGCGCGACCTTCAATCCTTCGACGGGCTGCTTCGGAAATCCGCCGGTGAATGGCAGCATGGCGGCGATCTCTCCCTCACCAATGGCTGAGAGGCCGAGCGTCCCATCGGTGCCGATGACAGCGCGGAGATTGGCCCGGCCTTCACGGATGCCGCCGATGGTGGCCTGGGTGGCCTTTCCATCGAGGAAGACGCTGAGCGTCGGCTCGCCATCCACGAAATGCAGGGCGTATCCGGCGGTGGCGTCGCCCTGCGCGATGACGGTGCTGTTCCCGTCCACAGCCGGATTGAAATCCAGCGCGACATCGAGATAGACGCCCTTCCCTGCGATCTTCGGCGAGTCGGCGGGAGAAAGATCGTCACTAGCTTGGAGATTGAAATCTTCGCCGCCATCTGACGAGTGCCCCGGCGCGACTTCGGTGAGGGAGCGCGATGCGGATTTGAAGGTCTTCGGAAACGATTCAGCGAGCGACTTTTTCAAGGCGTCATGCTCCGGCTTTGACGCGAGGTTTGTCCACTCGTGCGGATCGACCTGATGATCGTAAAGTTCCTCGCTGCCGTCGGCGTAGCGGATGAAGCGCCAGCGCTCGTCGCGCGCGGCGTAGCTCGCGCTCTCGCCGCCACCCATGGCTGTGATTGCGGGTGACTTTTGCGCGTCAGTCGAACCTTTGAGCACGGGCAGCAAGCTCGCGCCATTGAGATGCGCCGGCTTTGGAAGCAATGCGACATCACAGAGCGTGGGATAAAGATCGATCAGTGAGACGGGCTGCTTCGACACCGAGTCCGCCGTGGTCACGCCAGGAGCGAGAATGGTCAGGGGGATGTGCGTGGCCTCCTCCCAGAGCCGGCCTTTGTGCCACATTTGTTTTTGGCCGAGATACCAGCCGTGGTCCGAGGTGAACACGACCACGGTGTTCTTCGCGTGCGGACCCGCCATGAGCGCATCGATCACGCGCCCCAGCATGGCATCGCAAAACGTGACGCTGGCGAGGTATGCACGCACGGCTTCCTTCCATTGGTTCTTCGTCACGATTGTCTCGTGGTGTTTCTCGCCGCCTTTGAGGTGGCCTTTGGCAAACTCAGGCACGTCATCGAGATCGTCCGCCCTCACTTCAGGCAGCACGACATCGGCAAGCGGGCGCTCATCGAAATATTTTTGCGGCACATACCAAGGCGAATGCGGCCGGTAGAGTCCGACAGCGAGGAAGAACGGCTGCTCGTACTTTTGGCTGAGAAAGTGAGACGCCCACCGCGCCACCTGTCCGTCATCCGTTTCCTCGTCCGCGACCTGAATGCCGCCCCAGTCCCAATGCCAGATGTCGAGCCCGTTGAAGTTGCGGCCGGTGTGAACAGGCAGGTCCGGGATCTGCACGCCGACGGCGGGAAAGCGCAGTGACCACGCGGCATCCTGCTCAAAGCCACGGCGTCCACCATGCCAACCCGCCAGCAGGCCTTCGGGCCCGCCGTGGTTCGCATGAAATACCTTCCCGCCTGCCGCAGTGGTGAAGCCATTCGACTTGAAATGCTGCGGCAGGGTCGCCTTGCCCTGAATCTGCACCGATCGCCTCCAGTCTTGTTCATTGCCAAACACACCGCTGGAAGACGGAAGCATCCCAGTGAGGAGCGCGGTGCGCGAGGGATTGCAGAGCGCGAAATTGCAATGCGCGTTTGTGAACCTCATGCCCAGCTTCGCGAGGCGGTCCATGTTTGGCGTGCGCGACTGGGGATGTCCGCCGAGCCAGCCGACCCAATCGTTGAGATCGTCAGCGATGATGAAGAGGACGTTCGGCGCGCCGGGGGGCGCTGGCGTGACGGCATCCTCCACAACCACCTCGGCTTTCGGTGCGGCGCCGGGTTTTGACTTTTTCTTTGCGCCATGTGCGAATTCGGACGCGAGCGCGCCCACGCCGATAAGAACGGCGAGCAAAAGTGTGGATGAATGGGGGGGGATCATCGGAGTGACAGGAGCACGAGCGTTGAGAAATGCCAAGCGATGAAACAAACGCGCCA
This sequence comes from Verrucomicrobiaceae bacterium, assembly GCA_031411695.1. Taxonomy (GTDB): domain Bacteria; phylum Verrucomicrobiota; class Verrucomicrobiia; order Verrucomicrobiales; family Verrucomicrobiaceae; genus JAIBCL01. The sequence goes on along the minus strand of JANOBO010000167.1, from coordinate 25,209 downwards.
ACGTCACGCAGCGCGTGTGACGGAATGCAGGATCGTGTGGCACCGCCGCACGTTTGTCTTTTGCATCCGGACGTCGCCTGCTCCAGTCTCCGCGCCGATGCGCATCATCTCTGGCAGCGCGGGAGGCATCCCCATCAAAGTTCCGAAGACCGAGACACGCCCCACCACGGACCGCGTGCGGCAGGCTGTGTTCTCGATGCTCGGCGAGGCGGTGGCAGGCGCGCGGGTGCTGGATCTTTTTGCGGGATCGGGGGCGCTCGGCCTTGAGGCGCTGAGTCGTGGCGCGGCCAGCGCACTTTTCGTCGATCAGCACGGCGCGGCCTGCAAGATCATCCAGGAAAACCTGTCAAAGGCCCGCCTTGCCGGTGCTGAAGTCCGGCAGGCGGAAGTCTCGCGCGCGCTGCAGCATCTCCAGCGCGACGGCGCGTTGTTTGACCTCGTGTTTGCCGATCCGCCGTATGCCCATGCGCGCGGAGACGTGGATTACACCACGCAGCTTCTCACCGGGGAGGAACTGCGCGCGGTGATGGCGCCGGGCGCGAGTTTTGTGTTTGAAAGCCGGGTGACAAAGGATGGAAACGATTCATGGTCGGGCTGGCAAGTCGAGCGGGACCGCGAGTATGGTTCCACCCGCATTCTGTGGCTGAGAAAACGTGGTGATGTCGAGAGCGCTGAGTCTGATCTTATATAATGTGTGCGCGCCGTTTGCCCTGCTGGCCATGGCCCCGGGCGCGCTCGTGAAGATGCGACGCCGTGGAGGAAAGTGGCGCGATTTCTCCGAGCGTCTCGGTCATTACGACCCGGCAGTGCTTGGTGCGATCCGCGCCTTGCCGCGCGCTGGAGGTCGGTTTTGGGTTCATGCCGTAAGTGTCGGCGAGGTGGAGATCGCGAAGAAGATCATCACGCTTCTCCTGACGCGATGTGCTGACTGCGGCGTCGTGCTGACGACCACCACGCCAACCGGCCGCGAGCTCACGCGCGAGTTCGCGCAACTGCACGCCGGTCGCGTGGTAGCCTTATACAGTCCGGTGGATCTGCGCTCCGCCGTCCGCCGTGCGCTCCGCGCATTTGCGCCGACGCAGCTCGTGCTCGTGGAAGCTGAGGTGTGGCCGAACTGGGTGAGCGCCGCATCGCGCGCTGGCATCGCCATCTCGCTGGTAAACGCGCGGCTCTCGAAGAAGTCCGAGGGGCGCTACCGCAAGCTTGGCTTCATGGTGAGGCCGGTCTTCGAGCTGCTAGGCCAGGTTCTCGTGCAGGAGCCGGACGATGTGGCGCGGTGGTCCGCGCTGGGAGTGCATGCCAGCCGCATCAAACATACCGGGAGCGTGAAGTTTGATCCAGATGGAGTGATTGCCGGTGCATCGAGGCTCGCCACGTTTCGTGCCGTGCTGAACAAGACGGGCTGGAGTGATCAGTCGCCGGTGTTGCTCGCCGCCAGCACGCATCCGGGAGAGGAAGAGGCGATCTCAAAGGTGTTCAGATCGCTGAAGGCCGGGATCCACGATTTGAAACTGATCATCGTGCCACGCCATGTGGAGCGCACCTCAGAGATCGTCGCCACGCTGCGGGTCATGGGCCTGCTGCCCGCGCTGCGGACGGACCTTGAGACGTCAGCGATCAAGACCGACTGCATCATCGTGAACACCACCGGCGAGCTGAGCGCATGGCAGCATCTGGCCACCGTGGTGATCATCGGAAAGAGTTTCCTTGCCACCGGCGGCCAGAATCCGGCGGAGGCGCTCATGGCATGTAAGCCGGTGATCTTTGGCCCGCACATGGAAAACTTTTCCGCGCTGGCATCGCTGCTCCTGCATCATGGGGGTGCGGTGCGGGTGGCGGACTTCGCCGAGCTGGAGTCAGCCTGCGCACACCTGCTGCGAGATCGGGCTTTTGCAAAAAAAGCTGCGGACGCCGGGCGTGCCGCGTTGACGCGCCACGCGGGTGCCACGCAGAAGACCGTCGCGCATCTGATCACCTCTAACACTGCTGCACCGGCGTCAGCGGGTCATGTTCCAAACTGACTCTCCGGCCGCACGCCGAATCGTGGTGCGGTAAAAGTTCTGGCTTTCGTTGCAGCCCGGAGACAATGAGACTAAGTTTTCGCCGCCTGTTGAGCATGGCGGATACGCATTTGTCACCCGCAAGCTAGCCAATTCATGAGCCAAGACGTACTTCAGTTTCAATGTGGGGCCTGTCACACTTCCTTGACGGTGCCGGTCCACCTCGCGGGCGTCACCGGGCCATGCCCGAAATGCGGAAACACGGTGACCTCTCCATCGGCAGCCGCTCCAGCGCCACTGATGGTGCCGCCGATGCCGTCCATGTCGCAGCCCGCGTATGAGCCAGCGGCGCTCCCAGTTCAGCCGTCGGCTCCGGTCATTCCCGAATCTCAGGCCCATCCACCTCCGCAGTTTGCAGGCGGAAGCTGGGGCAGCCCCGAGATGCCGCCGGTCCAGCATCATGCGGCTCAAATTCCGCCAGCCCAGCCCTCGTATCCGCCGGGGACGATGACGGAGCCGGCTGCTCCCGTGACGACTTTGCCGCCACGACGGTTTCCGGCGCAACAGCCTGCCGCACCGAGCTTGATGAATCCGCAGGGCTTCAGCGGAACGGGAGGTGGGCCAGGATTTCCGACGCCCTCGTCAACGCCGCAGTGGAATCTGCCGACAGCCGCAGACACGCCCCCTCCAGATCCCGTGCAGGAGGATCCGATGACGACCATTCTTCGCGGTGTCAGCCCGCAGACGACGAGCGAGCTGGACACGGATCCTCGAAACCTTGCCGCAGCAGCAGCGCAATTCCCCCCGCAAGCCACCGAGCCCGCGCCGGTGGCCATTCCGCAGCAGGCCATGAACATCCAGCTCGGTGGAAGAAAGAGGCGCGGCGGAAAACTTTTCGCAACGCTCGCCGCGCTTTTGATCGTCGGCGCATTGGGTGCGGCCGGCTGGTTTTATCAGGAGCCGATCAAGGAGATCGCACAACGCTTTCTGCAATCGAAGAATCCGAAGGCGGAAGTTTCCGAACCTTCATCGTCTCCTGGGAGATCAAGTGCGGATACTGCGCAGGTGACGGAACCTAAATCGGAGAAGGCCGACGACGAAGGATCGCGATTCGATCCTCTCTCGAAACCCGCGCCCGGACTGCCAGAGGATAAGCCTACCCCGCTCATCCTGCAAAACGCAGGAACTGGAAGCGGCACGCCCATGCCGCAGGCTTCGGTTACCTCGTCGATTTTAGGCTCCATTCCTCCGCCGCCAGAGACGCCCCCGACCGAAATCAAACCCGCAGAGACCGCACCGCCTCCCGTCGCGCTGCCCAGCATTTCCTCCCCACCAAAGGCAATGGTGGTCGATGAAGATGAAGGAAAAGGATCGTCCGCAACCGCGCGACATGTGCCGGGCACAGCCTTGGGGGAAAGACCAGACAGGCTAGTGGAGGTGACGCCTGCCGATTCCGCGCGCACGGCTTCTTCCTCCTCAAGTTCGGCACAGTCCGCCACGATGTCGCCTGCGGAGACGAACAAGGACGTGGTGGTCCGCACATCACCGGAAGGCAAGAAAGCCGCGGCGGCGCTGCTGGCTTTCTTCGCAGCCAAGAACCTAGCCGAGCGTCTGCCGCTGACGCTCGGCGCGGAGAACGTGAAGTCGCTGATGGAGCGCTACTACGCGAAGAAGGACTCGGGCGCCATCGCTGTGAATGAGATTCAGCTCCTGCGTTACGACGAGGCTCCGGAGACGGGCGGGGGCCCGCATTGTGTCTTCACCGTAGCCAGCAAATCATGGGACTTTCCGATTCCCGTAATGCTGCAGGAGGAAGGCGGCGCCTATAAGGTGGACTGGCTGGCCTTCGTGGAATTTCGCGACAACTTGCTTCGCGAATTCCTCAGCTCATTCCAGGATGTGCCCGCGCGGTTTCATGTCGGCATCCGCCGCACACACTATTTTGAGGACGATGTGCCCGACCTTGCGGACAAGGATGCCTTTGAAATCCAGCCGCCTCAGCCAACCTATCTCGGCTATGTCTTTGTGCCCAAAGGCACACCCTTGGCGGCCGATCTTGCGAGCCGTTTGAGTTGGGAAACGCTCACCGCTTATGTCGTCGTGGAGCTGCGTTGGAAACGACTGGGTGATAAAAAATGGGTGGAACTCACCGCCGTGCCACAATTGAACTGGTACAGCTTTCCTCAGGTAGCTCAGGGAAAGTCATCGCCGCCGGTGCCCAAAAAGGGCTCCGGGGGCGTGGACATCAAGAAGCTAAAATAGCTGCCGACTGGTTTTTGTCTCCGCTGCCAACCTCGTGAGCGGTGGTGCACCCGACAGGAATCGAACCTGTATCTGCGGTTCCGGAAACCGCCATTCTATCCGTTGAACTACGGGTGCTGGTGAAGGAGCCGGACCACTGTCCGCTCGAATCGCGCGGCCATCCGTCGCATGGATTTTCTTCACTGCAAACGGATTCCCCCTCGCATTTTGCTTGCCTTGATGCGTCGTTTCTGAGACGAAAGAGCAAGTATTCCGCAGAAGAAATTCAAACGCCCATCCCCATGCCCGAACTCCAGACCTTCCAGATGAACTCAGGCCGCATCGAGAGTGATGCAGGTCAGACCGCCGTCGATCATTTCGCCGCCGACTTCCAGGGACTTCGACACTTCGGCACCAAGATCGGCGCGGCGCTCGAGATGGGCGAGCCGTGGCTCGGTGCTTTTCGCGAGGCTGATTCCACGCTCATGTTCATTTATCCATCGGTTGGCGTGGGACCGGACGACCCAGGCACTGGCGGCATGATCAACTCGCGCGTCCCTCTTTTTGAAATGATCGAAACCCTATCTCAGGAGGCTTAACATTATGGCTGCAAAAATCGCCCCTTCCCTCCGTGCCTCCATTGAGCGGCTTAAACACGCCGGTGCCGTCAACGGCCTGTGCCTAGGCTGGCGCAGGCAGGTGCTCGTGAACTTGCTGCCCTTTGGCGATTTCCGTGCGGAGCGCGTGCTACACACCCTCATTGACGCGCGCGAGCATTTCACAGGCGGCGGCCGGGCCGTTGAGACGGTGTGGTTTGGATTTGAAGGTGTCCACCTGCTTGCCGTTTTCCAGGGCGACTGCACGCTCGTGATTTTGCACAGCCGCGCCAGCGATGTGGACTTCCTTTCTCATGCGGGCCTGACTTTCATCAGTGACGGCCACCTGCTGATCAACGCCGCGTTGAATCCGTCCGTGGAAGACGGAGAGGACACGCAGCCGCTGCAGAATGAATTTGACGACAGAGAAGGCGGCGGACACACCAATCTGATCCCCCGGCTTTGACGCGCGCCAGGTGCGTGTGCGCAACGAGGTGAAATTTCGTTCCGGCTCGGCGCGAATTACTTCACGTCACCTCCATCCAAACCGCAATGTCCACCCCCTCCGCCTTCCCTTCCCTTTCCCGCCGCAGTTTCATCCGCACCAGTGGAGGAGCCGCCGTGGCACCGGCCATTATCACCGCAGCGACCACCTTACGCGCGCAGCAAAAAGCGGACTCCGCAGGAGAGACGCTGCGCATCGGGCTCATCGGTTGTGGCGGGCGCGGCACGGGCGCGGCAGCCAACGCGCTCGGCGCCGACTACAACTCGCAGCTCGTCGCCGTCGCCGATGCGTTTGAAACTCAGGCCGACGCCAGCATCGCGGGACTCGCGGCGAAGTTCGCGGATCGCGTGAAAGTCGATCCCGACAAGAAATTCACCGGGCTCGATGCCTACCAAAAGCTGCTCGCCTCCGATGTCGATGTCGTCATCCTCGCCACGCCGCCCGGTTTCCGCCCGCTGCATCTCACGGCCGCAGTGGAAGCGGGAAAACACATTTTTTGCGAGAAGCCAATGGCAGTGGACGCGGCGGGATACCACGTGGCGATGGAAGCCGTGCGCAAGGCGAAGGAGAAAAAGCTGAACCTCGTCGCCGGATTCTGCTGGCGCTACTCGACCTCACGTCTCGAGGCCTTCAAGCGCATGCAAGACGGCGAGATCGGAAACCTCCTTGCTGTTTTCTCCACATACTACACAGGCCCCGTAAAGCCGATGCAACCCGCCAGCGGCAGGCCGGCTGGCATCGGCGATGTGGAGTGGCAGATGAGAAACTGGTACAATTTTTCCTGGCTCTGCGGCGACAGCATCGTGGAGCAGGCCGTGCATAGCATCGACAAGATCGTGTGGGCCATGGGCGATAGGCCGCCAGTGTCCTGCATCGGCACGGGCGGACGCCAGATCCCCAGCGAAGGTGGCAACATCTTCGATCACTTCCACGCCGCCTATGAATGGGACGGCGGCGTCATCGCCCATCTCGGCTGCCGGCAGATCCCCGGATGTCAGGGCGACAACTCCGATTACTTCACCGGCACGAAAGGCCGCCTCATCATCAAATCGAACGGCCCCATCATCGATGGCGCGAAACGCTGGCGCTTTCGCGGCGAGGAAAAGAGCATGTATGACCTCGAGCACGAGGCATTCTTCGCCGCCATCCGGAAGGGCGAGGCTCACAACGACGGGGACCGCATGATGCTCTCCACGCTGGTGGGCATCATGGGTCGTGAGGCCGCCTACACCGGACAGAAGATTCTCTGGGCCGCGCCACCGCAGCAGCAGCAGCCGGCCGCTCCCGCCGAAGCGAAGAAGGGGGCCAAAGCCGACCCTGCGGAAAAGGCGGGTGGAACGTCCGCCAACGTCTCGATCACCACCTCGCGGCAGGATCTCGCACCGGACACGCTCAAATTCGGCGATGCGTTTGACGCGGGTCCGACTCCGCTGCCAGGCGTGACAAAGTTTGTGTAGGGATGCCGAGGTCCGTCATCGCGACGCTCGCGAGGAAGTCTTCTGCTTTTTCTTCACCACCCTGCGTCGCTTCGTGGCGGGCTGCTTCGAATGACCGTGTATTACCTCCGGGTGCTCCTCCGCCCCGTTGAGAATCTGCGCGCGCTGTGCAGCCTCGCGGGAAGCCTTCAGCTTCGCGATGACTCCGCGCAGCTTCCGCCAGTGCTTTTTGTCCACGATGAATCCCACACAACTGTCCGTGCCACACAGGCATGGATGCTCGGCCCAGTGTTCGAGATCGAATCCGTAATTGTACGTCAGTTCGTCCCCGGCCGCGATTTTGCGCAGGGAGTAAATGAACACGCGGCCGCGGATGATGTAGGCCTCGCAGTTCGGCTCGCACGAGTGGTTGATCAGACGGGCCACGTTGCCGCGCACGCCTCCGTCAATGTCGAACTTCTTGTTGATGTCGAAAATGTACACAGCCGCCGCACCGGTCTTCTGCGCGCGCGCAAACCGCGCGTTGGCCCTCCGCTGCGATTCGGCCTTCGTCACCTTTTCCCCTGTGTATTCCAGGATGCGTGTGTCATGCGGGATGTCACGCCGCGCAAAAATTCCGCGCGAGTGGATGGACGAGCGGCGCACGATGTACCAAAGCTTTTCTTTTTTCTCTAACATGGTCCGGAGCTTCAAGGGGATGGAGTGGGCGCGGATCAATCACCAGATGCAAGGCCAAGTCAACCGCACCCTTCCGACCGCGACCTACACCCGTGCAGCACCGCGTTGAAGGCATGCACCGCGCGGTAAAGTGCTAACAATGAAGTCGTGCGGGCTCACGGCACGCGAAAGACCGTCTTCGTGAGAGGATCGCGCACTTTCGTGCCGGGTTCGATGCCCCGGATGTCCACCATGTTCTGCGGCGTTTCCGGCTGCCCCGGCGTGTAAACCAAACCAGCACGGCCTGGCACTGGCTTGCCGAAGGGCGGGGCCTCGGAGACAACGGACTCGGCCGGAGCATTCGGCGTGGCCGGCGGCCCGGGGCTGACTGTGGGCGAGTCCGGGACGGGAAAGCTCGCCGATGTGGATGGGCGAGATGGCGCGTTCATGGCGCTTTGGGAATTATCCAACGCGGCGATGGTCCGGGCAGGCTCCGTCGGCGCCGGACTGACACCTGGATCAGGACGCGATAGGGACAACTCGGGCTGCGCCGTTGGGACCTGCTGCGCCGGTGCAACATTCACACGCGAGGCCGGAACTGAAGTCGGGGGCTGCGGCGCGGCATTCCGGGTTGCCAATTTCTGACGTTGCTCCACGGGCGGCACGACTACGATTCGCCGAGGGTCATCTTGAATCCTGACGCGACGTTCGGGAGCGAGTGCGGCAACCCTCACGGAGGACACGGGGGAAGGGAGATAAATTCGCGCGGTGCCCACCCCCGTCGCCCGAGAGTCTCCGTCATCATCATCGTCCTCGTCACCTTCCTCAACGCGTGCAGGTTTTCGCCCGAAGAGTTTCGTAAAGAGCCCGGACTTCTTCTCGAATTGCGGCGGACCGCTCGACCGGGCGCGCTGAGGCTCGTAGGCGGCCAGAGATCCGACAAACACAAGGGTGAGGGTGCAGACGAGCGGCAATGAGGAAAATGGAGTGCGCATGTTCGATCAGGTGAGTCGTTGTGCCACCCTACGCGGGCAGCGGGACCGCGGGTAAGTGCGTTTCAAGGTGGACATCAGATCATACGGAGGTGCGTCATCTGCCGGTCGTGTCGTCGCACGTGTTAATGAATCGAAACCGCCACCCCCGCCTTCACCTTGGCGGCGACGCGCACGATGTCCCAATTTGCCAGTCGCACACACCCATGACTCGCGGAGCGTCCGATCGTGTCGGGCTCGCTCGTGCCGTGCAGGCCGATGCCCTTTTTGTTCAACGCGATCCAGGCCACCCCCACGAGGTTATTTGGCCCGGGCGGAAGGAGATAAAAGTTTTCGCTGCGCTCGCCCTTTTCCAGCATCGCCTCATCGTAACGGAAGTCGGGCATCATCGCGACGCCGCGCACGGTCCAGTCTCCGACGGGCGACTGCGTCTGCGCGGACCCGACGGTCACCGGATACGCCGCAATGAGTTTGTCATTTTCGAACACGCTGAGCATGTTCGTCTTCACGTCCACCTTCACCGAAGTGCCGCCCGTATTGCTGTGTTTTTCGCCTGCCGATTTCTTGCCCTCGGCGGGCTTCCCGTCGGACTTATCATCTATGTCGTTGGCGCCTTTTGCCCCCATCTCACTTCCCGGCTCCAGGCGTTTCGCGGCGGAGGGATCAAACGGCTCCACATTTGGCACGCGGAGCGAATCCCCTGCCTTGATGGATTCAGTTTTGCCTGGATTTAGTTCAGAGAGGAAGTCGCGGTCCATGTGAAACTTCTCCGCGATGGATTCCGCCGCGTTTTTGTAGGGGAGAGATTTTTGCTTCGCCTGCGCGGGCACCGTGTCTGCCAGTTCGCCGACCGTTTTCATGTCGGCTTCCGTCACCGTATAATCCACAAAGACAGGATCGATCTTGTCCATGTCGAGGTCGCTCACATCGGGCGCGCCGGCCTTGCCGCCTTTCGTCTCATTTTCAGCCGGTCCGGCGTTCCCGCCTTGCGCCTGCCTGTAGAGCGCGAGCGCCTTCAGTGTGAAGCCTCCGTGGCGTCCATCGATTTTGCCAGGCGCGAACTCAGCGCGATCGAGGAACACCTGCAGCCGTGTGGCCGCCTCCACGTCCGGCTTCTTCCCGGATTTACCCGCCTCCGCACCGCACGCATGGGCGACGAAAAATGTGGGAAGCAAGAATGCGGCGACGAACGAGGGGCGGACGATGATTGGCATGACCACAGAATCGCGGTGGTGCACACCCCCGGCTGTAAGTGATGACGCCGACCGTCGTCAGCGAGCGCCTTCCGCAGACAACCTTCTTGCGCCCTTCACTGCCGTCGGGTATCGCGTGCGCCCAAGGCGCCATGCCTTTTGACGAGACCTCCGGTGACACCTGCGCCCTGCCTCCGTTTTTCGTTTCATCACTCCACACTTTCCCTCCCCATGTCCATCCAGAACTCTGAGTCCTCCCGCCCCGTCTCGAACACCGCCAAATACATGACGCTGATCGCCGCGTTCCTTGGCTGGATGTTTGATGGCTTCGAGATGGGGCTGTTCCCGCTCATCGGCCAGGCTGCGCTCACGGACTTGCTGGGACCGACTTCTCCGCCGGCGGATGCGGCCAAATGGTTTGGTGCCATCATCGCAGTCTTCCTCGTCGGCGCGGCGAGCGGCGGCGTGGTTTTTGGATGGCTGGGCGACAAGATCGGGCGGGTGCGCGCCATGTCGCTGAGCATCTTCACCTACGCGATTTTCACGGGCCTGTGCGGACTGGCCACGGAGGCATGGCACATCGCCGCTCTGCGGTTCATCGCCTCCCTCGGCATGGGTGGGGAGTGGTCGCTCGGCGTCGCCTTGGTGAATGAAATCTGGCCTGGGAAGTCACGCGCGCTCATCGCGGGCCTCATCGGAGCTGCGGCCAATGTGGGCTATCTGCTCGTGGCGGTGCTGAGCATGGCGATGCTCAGCTTCATCGCGAACCTCGAGGGCCTGCTGCTCAGCGTGGGCTTTTCCGAAACCATCACCGACAAGCTCCTGGCCAATTCCGGCTGGCGCTTCCTCATGATCAGCGGCGCCTTTCCCGCGCTGCTCATCTTCCTCATCCGGCTCTTCGTGCCGGAGTCTGAGAAGTGGACGCATGAGCGGGACCGCGGCGCCACCTCGCATTGGGCCAACGTGGATTTGTTCGGCGTGCTGGGCGGATCACTCGCCAGCCTGGCCATCATTTGGGCGTGGTCGCCGGCAGGAGTGTCCCCGCTTCCTGCGCTCATCATCACAGTGGCGGGACTTGCCGCCGCCATCTTCGGCTTTCTCCATCCCGTGCGCCGCTATCTGGCGCGCTCCGAGATCGCGGGGATGATCGATGCGGGTGAAGGCAGGGCCATCGTCAGGATGATGCTTTTCGGCGCGGGACTGGCGGCGGTGGCGCTGCTCGGCACCTGGGGCTCGACGCAATGGGCACCGCGGTGGGCAGCGCAATTGGAACCTGATCCGGCGAAACATGCGAAGGAGTGGACGCTGATCTGCCTCTCGTTAGGCGCGATCACTGGCACCATGGCTGCGGCGTTGGCCGCAGGCCGTTTCGGACGCCGCATCACCTATGCGGCGCTGTGTATCGGCTCCATCTTCGGCGCGCTGCTGCTCTATCAGGGAAACAGCGGCTACGGCGCGTTCTTCCTCCCCGCGACGTTCATCGCCGGTGGTGTCACTGCGGCGTTCTATGGTTTCTTCCCGCTGTATCTGCCCGAGCTGTTTCCGACCGCAGTCCGCGCCACCGGTCAGGGCTTTGCGTTTAATTTTGGCCGCATCGTCGCAGCCATCGGCGGGCTTCAGACAGCCACGCTCATCGCATTCTTTGACGGCAGCTTCGCCAAGGCTGGCTCGGTCATGGCGTCCATCTATGTCGTGGGCTTTGTTCTCATTTGGTTCGGCCCTGAGACAAAGGGCCAGCAGCTCAAGTAATCCTCACCTGCCACCATGAGCGAGGCCTTCGACAAACTTCTCCAAGACCGCCAGACGCGAGGGAAACAAGGCGACCACACGCTGCGGCTCGCCTTCATCGCGCTCGCTGTGGTCGGCGTGCTCATCGTGGCCTTCCTCGTTTTTCGAGGTGATCCCACGACCCGTCCTCTCGACGTGAACACGGCCACCGCCGAGCAGCTCGCGACGCTCCCTTCCGTGGGACCTGAGATCGCAAAGAAGATCATCAACGGCCGGCCTTATTCGAAGGCGGAGGACTTGCTGAAGGTGCCCGGCATCGGCGAGAAGACGCTGGAGAAAATGAGGCCGCGACTCAAGCTCGACGCCAAGTGAGATGGGGGTGCGACCGCGCAAGGTGGCCACCGCGCCGCGTGAGATGATCCCTGTGCGCCGCCAGCGAGACAATTCTGGATGGGGCAGCACGCTCACTGAAGGGCGAAAGCTGGAGGCTCATTTCGCAGAAGCGGGATGGCTACTTTGCTGCCGCGCCTCGGTCCGTCGCCCGCACTACAACTGCTCCAGGCAATTATCCAGCGCCGACAGCAGCTCCGTCATCGTCGCCTCCGTCTCGTCACCCATGTTCGAGATGCGGAAGGTGAGCCCCTTGAGCTTGCCGTATCCGCCGTCGATCAGCATCGAGTGATTGGCCTTCAGCAGCGAGTTCAGCTTCGCCACATCGATCTCGCGATTGTTCTTCACGCAGGTCAACGTCACGGAGCGGAAGCCCTCGGGCGCGAGAAACTCGAAGCCATTTTTGCGCACCCAATCATGCACCATGCCGTTGAGCTTCGCGTGCCGCGCGTGACGTGCGGGGATGCCTTCCGCCGCAAACTCACCCAGCTTGTGGCGCAGGCCGTAGATCATCGAGATGCACGGCGTGCTCGGCGTCATGCTGTTCTCGCCGTTCTTTTTGAACTCGATGAAGTCAAAGTAGTAGCCGCGATCCTTGATCGTAGCCGCGCGCTCGAAGGCGGCGTTTGACGCGGTGAAGACCGCGAGGCCCGGCGGCAGCGCAAAGGCCTTCTGCGTCCCGGCCAGCAGCACATCGATGCCCAGCTCATCAAATGGGATCGGCATCGCGCTCAGCGACGAGACGGCATCGACGATGAACATCACGTCGGGATACTTTTTTTTCAGCGCGGCGATCTCCGCCAGCGGGCTCATCACGCCGGTGGAAGTCTCATTGTGAATGAGCGTGAGCGCGTCGAAGTCGCCCGTGGCCAGACGTTTGTCGATCTCCGCCGCCTGGATGGGCTGGCCCCACTCGACTTGATACGCCTCGGCCTGCTTGCCGCATTTCTTGGAGACATCGAACCACTTGTCCGAGAAGGCGCCGCCGCAGCAGTTCAGCACTTTCTTGGCAACGAGGTTCCGGATCGCGCCCTCCATCACGCCCCATGCGGATGAGGTGCTGAGAAACACGGGCTGTGTGGTGCCCATCAGCGACTGGAGCTGCGGCTGGATCTCGGCGTAAAGGTTTTGGAAGTCCTTGCTGCGGTGGCCGATCATCGGCTGCGTCATCGCGACCATGGTGGCGGGCGACACTTCGACAGGACCCGGAATGAAAAGTTTGATGTGGGTGGGCATGGGGATTTGTTTTTTAGCAGACATCATGCCTGCGGCGGGAGTGCGGATATTAGGTGCGCAATCCCCACGCGCAAGAACCTCGTGCCTCACAAATTCCGGCCGCGATCCCCTCCCGCTCCCGACTCAAAATGAGCGGACCACTCGTCTGGAGTTTTTTTGTGTTGCGACGTGTTACGAGGTGGGACGCGCTCGCCTACTTCGTCATTCGTCATTCGCGCCTGCTACTTTCCCCCCGCCGTCCCGTCCCAAAGGAAATGCTGCATCCGAATGCGCGTCGCCAGCTCCTTCGCCTCGCCCGCGCGATCACCGGCGGTCTGTGCCAGCGTCTCCGCCATCTTCGCCGCGGCTTCCCATTGTTTCTGCGCTTCAAGGATCGTCACGGCGCGGAAACCGGCCCAGTAAAACCAGAAGAACTCCGCCGGATTTGCCGGGCCGGATGCGGCGTCGATGCCAGCGTTCACGATGTCGTAGCATGCCTCCAGCGCCTCCGCGTCCCGGCCCATGTCCTGCAAGGCTTGCGTCAGCAGCGCGCCGGTGCGGCCTTTCCAAAGATAGCCCAGGCCCGGCTTGTCCCTCAGCGCCCTCGCCGCTTCCGCCGCGCCTTCACGCTGCTTCGCATCCGTGCGCCCGAGGATGAGCTGCAGCTCGATGCGCTGGCACTGCGCCTGCATGCGCATCTCCTCGTCGATGGCCTTCTCCGCCAGCAGCGCGTCGATGATGGAAAGCGCCTCCTTCTCGTAGCCTTCGCGCCGTTTTGCCAGCGCCTGCTGGAAGCGCGCGGTGATCGCCATCGGGCCGCCGTGCTCGGCAAGATCTCCCCAGAATGCGATCGCGCGCTGCAGACCCTCCGGCGTCATCAGCTCCATCGCCGCCTTGCCCGCAAAGAACAACGCGGAGTCCGCATACGCCGAGCCGGGCCGTTCCCTGGCCAGCAGCTCAAACTGCGTGCGCGCCTCCGGGTAGTCTTGCAGGCGATAGTACGCCTCGCCCGTTTTCATCCGCACCTCATCGGCCAGGGGTGATGCGGGCCAATTCTTCAGAAAGGCCAGCCCCGCCTCCGCCACGCCGCGAAGATTTTCCTCCGCCTCACGCAGCCACATCGTCACATAGTCGATGCGCTCGCGCGTGGTGGTGCTGATCTCCTTCTTCTGCATCGCCGCCTGCAGGGACACCGCGGCATCCTTCACGCGCGGCGGCACATCGAGCAGCGCCAGCTCCGCGCGCGCCACCTGCGCCTCCGCCCAGCGCGGATGCTCCGGGTTTGCGCTGATGAATTTCTGGATCTCCACCTCCGCCGCCGCATCCGCCCGCGCCGCCATTTGCAGCGCGCGATCCAGCTCCAGACTCGCTGCCGCGCTGCCTTCCGCCACGCGTTTCGCGCCATCGCCCGCTGCCGCGCCCGCCACCTCCACCTGGCTCAGCAGCGTCTGGTACACCGCCAGCTCACCCGCGCGCACCGCCGTCACTGCGGCATTGTGCAAGGCACGCCGCCGCTCCGGCAGCCCGCCCGCCGTCTCTGCGGACCGACGGAATGCCGCCAGGGCCGGACCGAGATCTCCGCGCGCGAAAAAAATTCCGCCGGTGATGAAGTCCACCAGCGAATCCCCCCCGCCGCCGTATCTGCCACGCCATTGCTGCGCCAGCTCCAGCACCCGCGCATCCGCGTGCAGCTCGCCATTCAGCTTCATCGCCAGCCGCATCGCCTCGCTCTCATTCCGGTGCCGCGGATGCAATTGCAGGAAGGCCTCGGTCATCCCCAGCGCCTCCGTCTTCCGTCCCGCCGAGTCCAGCCAGCGGGCGATCCAAAACATCGCATGCGCCCGACGCTCCGGCACCGCATCGACGCCGATCCAGTTTGCCACCGCCAGCGGGATCTGATCCCCCGACTGTAGCTCCAGCCGGCAGCGGTTCAGCAGTTCAAACGCCTCGCGCCAGAAATCCGAGTGCTGCGCCTTGTCCAAAAATTGCACCAGCATGCGCAGCGCCTCGTCGGCCTTCCGCTGGCTCAGGTGCGCCTCCGCTCCCAGCACCACCGCAGCATCGTGCAGATGACTGCCGATGTTGGGCAGCACCAGCAGGTCACGCAGCACCGCCTCAGCCTTCGCCGTCTCCCCCAGTTGCAGCAGCCCGCGCGCGCGGAGAAATTGCACCTCCCCGTTTTTGCCCCCCTCCTCGTGTGAGAGGCGCTGGATCACCGGCTCGTTCCGCCCCACCAGAAGCTCCAGCTCATTGAAAAGCAGCCGCGCCTTCTTCGCCACCGCCGCGTCCCCGCTCATGCGCACCTCCTTCAGCTCCGTGCGCGCCTCCCCCTCCCGTCCAGCCGCCATCAGCACGAAAGCGAGCGAAAGCCGCGCCTGATCCGCCAGCTCCCCCATCGACCGCCACTTCCGAAACGCCGTCGCCGCCGCGTCCAGATCCCCCGCCAGCACCTGCGCATGAGCCGCCCAAAAAGCCTCGTCCTCCACCTCAAACCTTCCCAGCAACTCGGCCGCCCGCACACCGTCCCGCGCGCGGATCCAGCCCTCCACCGCGATGCTGGCGATCTCGGACTTCTCCCTGCCCGTCAGACCTTTCTCCTCCAGCAAACGCGCCGCCTTCACCGCCGCCACCTGCGGCAGCCCGTCTCCCAGCGCCTTCCGCGCTTCAATGATCGCCGCCAGCACCCGCGCATTCGGAGCACTTTTCTTCACGCCCTGCGCCACAGCCCCGTGCAACGCCGTGACCGGCAGCGCGAAAAGAAATCCCGCCGCGAGAGTGTGAGCCAGCCAAGTTCCATTTCCCATGAGCCTGCCATCGTACGTCATCGCACAGCAGGCGGCAACCCGGAACCATCACCTGCCGCGTGCGCGTTGACCTTCTGACGTCACTTTCGGATGCCGCGCAGATGCTCGTCGAACCAGTCGGCAAACTGCGCGAAGTCGGGCTGGCGGTCAGGCCAGCCATGCGCGGCGCCGGGTTTCACCACGAGTTTTGCGATAGCTCCCGCCTCTGTCGCCTTCGCGACAAAGATTTCCGATTGCTGGATCGGCACGAGGAAATCCTGGTCGCCATGAATGATGAAGGTGGGCGGCAGCTTAGCGGTGACGCGGTAGATCGGCGAGGTTTCCCTGCCCAGACGCTGGCGGCCTTCCGGCGTGTCGGACTCCTGGCCGAACGCGCCCTTGTAATTTTTCAGCGTGCCGACGCCGACCGCATCTTCACCAGGCTTTCCGTAGTTTAAAAAGTCCGTCGGCGGAAACAAACACGCGATCGCCTGCACGGCGCTGCTTTGCCGGTCCACCGCATCCTTCGCCTGCGGATCACCCGGCCCGCCCTGCACGCCCATCGTGAGGGAGAGATGCCCGCCGGCGCTGCCGCCGCTGATGCCGAGCTTGTCCGGATTCACATCCCACCGCGCCGCATTCTGCCGGATGAAGCGGATGGCGCGGTGAATGTCCTGCGTGATCTCCGGGATGATGAACTTCGGCTGGCAGCCGTGGCGCACGGAGAACACGGTGTAGCCGCGCTCGAGGAAGGGCGCGTACGTTTCCGGCGTGTTCGGTGAGTAGCCCGACACCCAGCCGCCGCTGACCATGTAGGCGATGCCAAAGCCGTTCGGCTTCTCCGGTCGGATGACATCCAGCGTGAGCGCGACGCCGAACTTGCGTCCGTAAACAACGTCATCGACGCGGGTGTGCGTGGGGATCACGGGCCGCACCGCCTTGATCTCCGCGTGAAGCGGCACGACGGCGAGCAGGATGGATAAACAGGCGAGGCTTCGTGCGAGCAGGTTCATGACTGGATGACAAACGCCGGAACAAGCGGGTTGCTCGCGCCTGTTTCCGCGCCGCGCTCATCCCGCCGCCGGACGCTCAGATTTTTGCAGGTAGATCGGACATGGGTGCGCGTTCACTGCAACACTCAACCATGAAGCACCTCGCTCTCTCCCTCCTCATCGCCGCCGCCGGCATCACCTCCCCGGCCGCGCGGCCGAACTTCATCGTCATTAACATCGACGATCTCGGCTACGCGGACATCGGCGCGTTTGGCTCGACGTTGAACCGCACGCCGAACATTGACCGCATGGCGGCGGAGGGGATGAAGCTGCGCTGCCACTACGCCGCCCCGGTTTGCTCGCCTTCTCGTTCGGCGCTGATGACGGGCTGCTATCCCAAGCGCGTGCTGCCGATCCCCGGCGTGTTGTTTCCAGGCGCGGCAGTGGGATTGAACCCGAAGGAGGAAACGGTGGCGGAGGTGCTCAAGAGCGCCGGCTACACCACGCAATGCATCGGCAAATGGCATCTCGGCGACCAGCCGGAGTTTCTCCCCACCGCGCAGGGATTCGATCACTATTTCGGCATCCCCTATTCCAATGACATGGGCACTGCGGAGGAGGGATCGAAGAGCAGTCTCGGTGATCCTTTGCCAAAACGCGCGGCGGCCGGGGACGCGAAGAGCAAATCGGAAATCAAGGTGGCGGACACGGGACTGACCGGAGGCCAGCAGCCGCCGCTGCCGCTCGTGCGCGATGGCAAGGTCGTCGAACGCGTGGGCGCGACGGAGCAGCAGACGATCACGCAGCGTTACACCGAGGAGGCGGTGAAATTCATCCGCGCGAGCAAGGACAAAAATTTCTTTCTCTACCTGCCGCACACCGCGATTCACTTTCCGCTCTACCCGGCCAAGGCCTTCCACACGAAATCGCAGAACGGAATCTACGGCGATTGGATCGAGGAGGTGGACTGGAGCGTGGGGCAGGTGCTGGACGCCTTGCGCGAGCTGAAACTCGAGACGAACACGCTCGTGATCTTTACCTCGGACAACGGCGGCACCCCGCGCGCGGTGAACGTTCCTCTGCGCGGCAACAAAGGCAGCACCTGGGAGGGCGGCATGAGAGTGCCCACTCTCGCCTGGTGGCCGGGCAAGATTGCCGCTGGCACCGCGACGGATGAGATCACCAGCATGATGGACGTGCTGCCGACATTCGCCGCGCTCGCGGATGCAAAGCTGCCGGAGAAAAAAATCGACGGGGGTGATCTCTGGCCGCTGCTCTCGGGCAAGGTCGGGGCAAAAGGGCCGCACGACGTTTTCTACTTTTACCGCGGCTTGAAACTCGAGGCCGTGCGCGTCGGCCCGTGGAAACTGCAAATCACCGGCGACAAGCCGCAGAAAGCCGCCGCAGCGAAGGCGAAGGGTGGGAAGAATGCGAAGAATCCAAAAATGGAACAGGCGGAAGCGCCCTATCCGCGTCTTTACAATCTCAGCGATGACATTGGGGAAACGAAGAACGTCGCCGCGACAAAAGTGGATGAGGTGCGGAAGCTACAGGCTTTTGCGGACCGGATGAAGGACGATCTCGGCCTTGATGGCATCGGCCCCGGCTGTCGCGAGCTGGGCCGCGCGGCAAATCCCGAGCCGCTCATCCACACCGACGGCACCATCCGCGAAGGCTTCAAGCCATGAACCGCCTTTCCCCCGCAAGTTGTTCACGCTTCAGCATGTTCTTCAAGGCTCGTTGTTCACGCTTCAGCGTGTTCTTCAAAACCCCAGGCCACGCGCCAAAATCCCAACGGCCTGACACGCTGAAGCGTGAACAACGTACGGTTCAATGCGCAGCGCTTCTTTGCGCGGCGCTGCTGCTGTGCGTGCTCTCCAACGGCGCGGAGAAGCGGCCAAACGTGCTGCTGCTCGTGTCGGACGACCTTGCCTCCACGCTAGGCTGCTACGGTCATCCGCAGGCGAAGACACCGCATCTTGATGCGCTGGCGAAGAGCGGCGTGATGTTTTCGCGGGCGTATTGCCAGTTCCCGCACTGCAATCCATCGCGCGCTTCCTTCCTCACCGGCATGAGGCCAAACACCACGCGCGTGACCAACAACGAGGACAACTTGTACAAAAACATCCCCGGCGTGATGACGCTGCCGCATTGGTTCCGGCAGAATGGATACGCAACCGCGCGCTGCGGGAAGATCTTCCACCTCGGCGTGCCGTCGGGCGATGAGAGCATGGACGACCCGGTGGCGTGGGACTTCGGCACGCCGTTTAAAAGCGAGCTGCCCTTTCCGCCGAAGCGCACAAGCGCCGTGACGGTGAAGACCGGCAAGAAGGAGGGCCTGTCGTGGCAGGAGATTCCCGGCGGTGACGATCAACTCGTCGATGGCACATTTGCAAAGACGGCGATCGAGTGGCTGGACAAGCAGGATGCAACGAAGCCGTTTTTCCTCGCCGTGGGTTTTCACCGGCCGCACCTGCCCCTCGTGGCCCCGGCGAAGTATTTCGACCTCTATCCGATGAAGAACATCACGCTGTCAGACGAGCCTGCGGACGACGAGGCTGACATCCCGCCGCCAGCGCGCAATGGCGCGGTTCCCGGCTACACGGTCAGCACCACGCCCGAGCAGCGCCGCGCCGCCATCCGCGCCTATCTGGCCTGCGTGAGCTATGTCGATGAGCAGGCTGGGCGCGTGCTTGATGCGCTGAAGGAAAAGGGGCTCGATGACAACACCATCGTCGTCTTCATGAGCGATCACGGCTGGCATCTCGGTGAGCACGGGCTCTGGCACAAGCGCAGCCTTTTCGAGGAAAGCGCGCGCATTCCGTTCATCGTGCGCGCGCCCGGCACAAAGGGCGCCGGCAAACGCAGCGACAGCCTCGTCGAATCTCTCGATGTGTTTCCCACGCTCTGCGATCTGACCGGCGTGCCACCGCTGAAACAGTTCGAGGGCAAAAGCCTGCGCCCTTTGCTGGACGATCCCGCAGCCACGCTTCACAAAGCCGCGTTTACCCAAGCGCGACGCGGGGCGAACGCTGAATTCTGGGGCCGCACCGTGCGCACCGCGCGCTGGCGCTGCACCGAGTGGGACGAAGGCCGTAGCGGCGTGGAGCTTTACGATCACGACGCCGATCCGGGTGAGCACACGAATCTATCCAGTGACGCAAAACACGCGGCCACCCTGAAGGAGCTGCGCGCGCTGCTAGCGGCGAAGCTGCCGCCGATCCCCGCGCCGTGAGCGTCCGCGCGCGCACGTTTTGAACACGCGTGCAAAACGCGCGCGGTCAGGCCTCAGCGATAAGCGCCGCCACGCGGTCGATCTCCGCCTCGGTGTTGTAGAGATGCGGGCTGAAACGCAGATGCGCCCTGCCCTGCCGGTTGCTCCGAAGCGAGACGACCACGCCATTGGCCGCGAGATGATCGAACACCTTCTCCACCGGCGTGTCCGGCGCATCACGCCACACGGTTGAGATGCCGGAGGCGTTTGCCCCTTCGGTCGGCGGCACGAGGTGAAATCCGAGGGGTGTGAGGCGGGCGATGAGGTGCGCCTTCAACTCAAGCAGCCGCGCGCTGACTTTGCCGATGCCGATGCCTGCGAGCATCTCGATCGAAGCTCTCATGCCGAGAATGCCCGCCATGTTCAGCACGCCCGGCTCGTAGCGTCGGCCACCTTTTTCAAACGTCACCTCGTCCTGCGCCACGAAATTCGGGGACCTCACATTCCACGCGCCGAGCAGAGTGGGGCGCAGCAGGTCGTGATGCTCCTCGCGCACGAAGAAAATGCCTGCGGCCATCGGACCGAGCAGCCATTTGTGCGCGTCGGCAGCGAGGAAATCGACGTGCTCCACGCGCGTGTCGAACGCACCGAGCGTCTGGATGGCATCGAGACAAAACAAGACCCCGCGCGCGCGCAGCATCCGGCCGATGGCATCGACATCGATGCGGTAGCCGGTGAGGAAATGACATGAGGCGAGCGCGACGAGACGGGTCTTGGCTGAGAGAGAGCGCTCCACCAGCCCGGGTGTGATCTCGCCAGGATTCTCGGGCTCAAGGAAGCGCACCGTGACGCCACGGCGGCGGAGGTCGAGCCACGGATACACGTTGGCAGGATAATCATCCTGATAGCAGAGCACCTCGTCCCCCACCTGCCACGGCATGCCATTGGCCACCAGACTCAAGCCGAGCGAGGTGGGGCCGAGGAGCGAGATCTCGTCAGCCTGCGCGCCGATGAAATCACCGGCGATCTTGCGGGTCTCATTCACCGCGCGGTAGGCGGCGGCAAATTCCTGATGCTGCAGGCACGACTGCTCCGCATAGTCCTGCATCGCCCGCGCCGCACAGCGCGGCAGGATCGTGACTCCCGCATGAGCCATGAAGATCTGCTCACGCGCGACCGGGAACTCCGCGAGCCGCGCGGACTCTGAAGGGAAAATTGGAACAGGCGCTGCGCTCACGTCAGTCCTCACGCCACCTTCAATGTCTTCGCGCCCTCGTCGATGAGCTTCCAGAAGTTCTTGGATTCCGCCAGCGCGGCGTCCTCACCTCCGGCGAGATTGCTGCGCACGAGGAAGTCCTGGAAGGTGTTCTTGTGCACGACGCGGTGGATGCGCACCATGCCCTCCTTCACGGCGAAATAGATGCGGTACTCGCCGGCGCGGCAGCGGTAGAGTTTCTTTCCCGCGCGCTCGAGGACGCCGAACTGCTTCGAGAGCGACTCGTCATCAAGGCCCTCGGGTTGGACGTTCAGGGCCTCGAGCAATTGGAACTGCACCTGCACAGGCAGGTGGGAAAGTTCCGCGGCGGAGATTTCATTGAAGACGATCTGTAACACGCAGCGAGGCTACCCAGCATTCACGCCAGCGCAACCCGTCAGCCCCATCCGTGATCCGCCATGCACGAGGCATTGCGGACGCGTGACAGCATGGGAATGCAGGATTGACCTTTGGTTTCAAAACCGGGACACTCCTATCAATTCAACCACCAACCTGGAGGTCGCCATGAATGACACACTCACCCGCCGCGGGTTTCTAGCGGACGTCGGCAAAGGAACCCTGCTCGCAACCATCGGCCCGGCCCTTGCGTCGGAATTGGGACTGGCCCCTGCGGCATTGGGCGCTGAGAAATCGGATGCACTGGCCTTCGGCGAGATGGAGCCGCTCGTGTGTTTCATGCAGGAGACGCCGGTCGAGAAACTGCAGGCGGCTCTCACTGCAAAACTAGGCGAAGGGGTGCCGCTCAAAAAGCTTCTCGCCGCTGGCGCCCTGGCGAACGCGAGGAGTTTCGGCGGCGAGGACTACATCGGGTTTCACACGCTCATGGCGCTGACACCCGCGTTGAAAATGTCAGGGAAGATGCCCGGCAAGGAGGCCGCGCTGCCCGTCTTCAAAGTGCTCTACCGAAACACGAGCCGCATCCAGGCCAACGGGGGGCGCGACGCGGAGGTGCTGCAGGCCGTGCATCCCGACGCGGCTGACGCGAAGGCGACTGGAGAGCAGTTACGCGATCTCGTGCGCGGCAAGAACAAGGCGGGGGCGGAGAAGATGTTCGCGGCTCTTGTGCAGCGAAACGATGAGGAGGCGCTCAACGCGCTGCTCCACGTCGTGCAGGAGGACACCGAAGTGCACCGCACCGTCCTGCCTTATCGCGCGTGGGACCTGCTCGATGTGGTCGGCCACGAGCACGCGCAGACTTTGCTGCGGCAGTCATTGCGCTACTGCCTTCAGGCGGAAGGATACCGCCGGCCCGAATGGGATGAGCATGGCAAGGTGCTCACGAAGCTGCTCGATGAGCATAAGCTCCTCGGCCGCGATCCAGGCACGCGCAGCGCGGAGGATGCATTCGTCGATGAACTCAGCCGCACGATTTTCAACGGCACGCCTGAGCAGTCGGCCTCGGCGGTTGCCGCGGCATTGGCAGAAGGATTTGACCCGTCTGCAATCGGTGAGGCAATCTCGCTAGCCGCAAACCAGCTCGTGCTGCGCGATCAAGGGCGCATCCCGGCCTGGGAAGCGGCGGGCAAGCCGGTGGGCAGCGTTCACGGAGACTCCATCGGCGTGCACGCCAGCGACTCCGCAAATGCGTGGCGCAATCTCTCGCGCGTGAGCAGCGGCAGAAACGTCCATGCGTGCCTCATCCTCGGCGCGTGGCAGATGGCGCGCGACACTGCGGGCCGGCCTGACATCCGCAAATGGGAGGCGGTGCCCTCGAAGCGTCAGCTCAGCGATGTGGCGAGCGTGGATCCGGCACGATTGCTGCGCGATCTTGATGAGGCGATCCGAGGCAACCTGCAGGGCCGCGCCAGCGCCGTCGTGCAGCAATGCGACAAGCAGGGCGTGCCGGAGAAACAGATTTTCGACATGCTGCTGCGCTTCGCCGTCAGCGAGGACGGCGCGCTGCACGCGGAGAAATATTTCCAGACGGTTTGGGACGACTTCCACTCCACGCGCCCCGCCTTCCGCTGGCGTCACCTGACCGCGCTCGCGCGCGTCACCGCCAGCGAATACGGCCGCCCAGCGCCCGGCCAAGCCGAGGCGCGTGAGCTGCTGAAAGTGTGAAGGCCCGGCGACAGCCGAGGTGAGGAAGTCGGGGTCCGGGTGACTCAATGTCAAGCGGGTGATGGTGGGACCACGGGACTGTCATCATCGACGATTTCAGCCCCGGCCAGCCGCAGCGAGGCGAAACAACAATAGCCGTGCGTGATAACCAACGGCGACGGTGAAGCACACGATGAGGATTCATGGAACCGCGTCAGCGGTGACACTGGGCGCCTGAGTTCTCGGGGCCTGCGCATGTTAGCGTGCGTTGCGCGTGACGATGGGACGCATCCTTCGTCCGGGTGTAAATGGACCCGCGCTTTGTCGGCGTGCGGAGCGCCTGCTCGCTGCGCTCGATGAATTGGGCGGGCCGCCCAATTCGACAGGCGGGCCGCCTGTGGTCCCTGGCGCTCATCGCGCGGCTCAAGCCATGATGCCGCTGCGGACTTCATCCACTTTCGCCTGATCGAACAGGACGAGGATCAGATGCAGGCCGAACTCCACCGACGTGGCGGCGCCCATCGACGTGATGATGCCGCGATCCTCGACCACGCGCTCGTCGCTGATGCGCGCGGGGAGCTCCCCGCTCACGCCGACATGCGAGGTGAAACGGCGGCCTTCGAGAAGGCCCGCGTCCTTCAAGACCGTCGGCGCGGCGCAGATGGCGGCGACGGGTTTGCTTGCTTGTGCGTACGCTTTTGCCAATTCAGCCACCCTGCCGTCCGCGCGCAGCGCTGCGACATGCGGGCCGCCGGGTATGAGCAGTAAATCGTACGTCTGGTCCTTCACGTCATCGAGCATCGCGTCGGCGCGAAGGGTGATCGCGCAACGCCCGGTGACCTCGAGACCGCCGGTCAGCGAGGCCACGACGACCTCGGCTCCCGCGCGACGGAGAAGATCCACGGGCGCGACGGCTTCGATTTCCTCGAAGCCGTCGGTGATGATGCAAAGGATGCGTTTCGACATGGGCGAACTCACTTCGATGCCAGCGGCTTCTCGCCGGCGGCGACGAGCAGCGCGCGGTGGACTTGGATCTGGCTGTCAGCGTTCAGGCTGGCGATGGGATAGGGCAGCAGGCGGCCGTCGGGCATTTTGAAAATGACCTTGTCACCATCGATCTTCACAAAGCTGGCCTCGATCTCCTTGCCTTCCTTGTTGCGCCACTTTCTCGCGGCAGGGCCGAGGCCCTGCACCTTCACCGTGGCCGGGTTCACGAGAAACGCGCCGCCCTTGATCCAGCTCTCGATCTTCCGCAGGTCGCCGCTGCTGAGTTGCGGCTTGCTGCTCGGCGGCATGTGGTTCTTTGCGTCAGTATCGCTGGTGAGCACCTCATACAAATGGCTCTCCTCGACGCTTCCAGGCACCACCTGCCCGTTCGGGCCGATATCGCCGACGAGCGTGTGCAGGTCGTCAAAGACGAGACCGGCCTTGCGCTTGTTCTTCTCCTCACTGTGGCACTCGTAGCAGTGTTTCTTGAAGATGGGCTGCACGTCCTTCTTGAAGTCTGCGGCGGATGCGGCGGCGGACGAGAGCGTTGCGAGGATGAGCGTGAGGCGGCGGAGAGTCATGTTCAATGCGGAGGCAGGGTAGCTTTTTTGGAAGGGCGTGCATTAACGGTTTCGTCCTGCGCAATCTTAGTTTGCACCGGCCTGCGCGCGATGCCCGGCGTATTCGATTGCCCTATGCCTGAAAAGGCGGCATCGCCCTCCCGCATGAACGTCACCGAAGACCCCATCCCGCAAGTCATCCGCCGCATCGCCGTGCCAGCCAGCGTGGGCTTCTTCTTCAACACGATGTTCAACTTCGTGGACACGTACTTCGGCGGCAAAATCTCCACCGATGCGCTGGCCGCGCTCTCGCTCTCGTTCCCGGTCTTCTTCATCATTCTCTCGGTGGGCAGCGGCATCGGGCAGGGCACCACAGCGTTGATCGCAAACGCGATCGGCGCTGG
>JANOBO010000166.1:0-6876 GCA_031411695.1 Verrucomicrobiaceae bacterium | reverse complement strand
CGGCCCGGCGGTGCAGGACCTCTTCGGCATCTCGGTGGCCATCTCCGGGACGCGGGTGGTGGTGGGGGCGAACCAAGACGACACAGTAGCGACCGACGGCGGGAGCGCCTACGTCTATGACCTCGCCGGCGCCACGCCTACGGTGCCCGTGGCTACCCTCAACAAACCCGGCCCGGCGCCGGGTGACTTTTTCGGCCGCGCGGTGGCCATCGCCGGGACGCGGGTGGTGGTGGGGGCGTTCCAGGACGACACGGGAGCGACCGGTGCCGGAAGCGCCTATGTGTATGACCTCGCCAGCGCCACGCCCACGGTGCCCGTGGCCACGCTCAACAACCCCGGCCCGGCGGTGCAGGACCTCTTCGGCATCTCGGTGGCCATCTCCGGGACGCGGGTGGTGGTGGGGGCGTACCAGGACGACACGGGGGCGACCAATGCCGGGAGCGCGTATGTGTATGAGCTCGCCAACGCCACACCCACAGTGCCCATGGCCACGCTCAACAACCCCGGCCCGGCTTTGCAGGACTACTTCGGTTATACGGTGACCATCTCCGGCACGCGGGTGGTGGTGGGGGCCTACGGGGACGATACGGGAGCGACCGATGCCGGGAGCGCGTATGTATATGACGCCGCCAACACCACGCCCACGGTGCCCGTGGCCACGCTCAACAACCCCGGCCCGGCGGTGGGGGACCAGTTCGGCTACTCGGTAGCCAGTGATGGCATTACCGCCGCCATCGGCGCGCCCTTCGATGACTCCCCGCAGGCCGACAAAGGCAGTACCTACATCTTTAGGCTTGATGCGCCGGAGATCGCAGTGGAATACCCAGCCGGCACAACCTTAGCAGACGGGACGGCGAGCGTGGGCTTCGGCAGCCCTTTTCCCGGTAACACCACCACCCGCACGTTCACCCTCAAGAACACGGGTGCGGCCAGCCTGACCGGGCTGGGCATCACCGTCGATGGCATCCACGCCTCCAGCTTCACGGTGACCGCGGCGCCTTCGGCTCCGGTTGCGTCGGGAGGGAGCACGACGTTCACGATGCGCTTTGCGCCCACGTCGTCAGGCACCAAGACAGCGGCGCTCCACATTGCCAACAATGATGCGGATGAAAACCCCTTTGACATCGCGCTCACGGGCACGGGCAGCACGGTGCTGAGTGCCGTCTATACCACGGGCGCGGAGGTGCCGCTGAGCGTGGGCAGCTTCACGGCCACGGGCTACACGGTGGACCTGACCCTGAACCATGCGCCATTACCCGGCACAGCCCTGATGGTGGTGAACAACACAGGCGGCGGCTTCATCAATGGTGCCTTTGGCAATGTGGCGCAGGGCCAGCTCATCCCGCTGACGTTTGGCGGGCAGACGTACGCCTTTGTGGCGAACTATTTCGGCGGCACGGGCAACGATCTGGTGCTCGTATGGGCCAACACGCGGGCGATGGCGTGGGGCGGCAACGGCAGCGGTCAGCTCGGCAACGGCACCAGCACGCAGCGCAACCTGCCGGGCGCGGTGACATCGACCGGGGTGCTGGCGGGCAACACGATCCTCGCGGTGGCGGCAGGCGTGCAGCACAGTCTGGCGCTGTGTGCCGATGGCACGCTGGCGGCATGGGGCGGCAACGCGGAAGGGGCGCTGGGGACGAACACCACCACGGCCAACTCCGCGCCGGTGGCCGTGACGACTACGGGCGTGCTGGCGGGCAGGCGGGTCATCGCCATAGCGGCGGGGTCCAGCCACAGTCTGGCGCTGTGCGCGGACGGCACGCTGGCGGCGTGGGGCAGCAATTTCTACGGCCAACTGGGCGACGGCACGACGACGAACCGGCTGGTGCCCACGGCGGTGAACCAAGCAGGCGTGCTGGCCGGCCGCGCGGTGGTGGGCATCGCCGCTGGGGCGGTACACAGCGTGGCGCTGTGCGCTGACGGCACGGTGGCGACGTGGGGGTACAATCGCTTCGGGCAGCTCGGCGACACGACACCGACCGACCGCCTGACTCCGGTGCTGGTAAATGCCGCCGCAGCCACGTCAGCCTTGGCTGGCAAGGTGGTCACGGGGATCGCCGCCGGATTTTACCACACGCTGGCGCTGTGCTCGGACGGCACGCTGGCGGCGTGGGGCTGGAATGGCAACGGCCAGATCGGTGACAATGCCGTGGTGGACCGCTACGCGCCGGTAGGCGTGAACACGGCCTCGGGGGTATCGGCGCTGTTTGCCAAGAGCGTGGCGGGCATCGCCGCCGGCGGCTCCCACAGCATGGCGCTCTGCACGGACGGGACGCTGACCACCTGGGGCTACAACGTGTACGGGCAGCTCGGAGACAATGGCACCACGCAGCGGCTGGTGCCGGTGCTGGTGAACCGCGCGGCGGGTATCTCCGCACTGGCGGGAAAGACGGTGGCGGCGGTGGCGGCAGGCGGCAGCCACAGTCTGGCGCGCTGCACCGACGGCACGCTGGCGGCGTGGGGCTACAATCTCAACGGCCAGCTCGGCAACAACAACAGCCCCACGAACAGTCTGGTGCCCGCAGGGGTGAGCACGCTGTCATTGGGAGCCGGGGAGCGATGGGTGACCGGGGCGAGCAGCCACAGCGCGGCGCACAGCCTCGGCGTGGTCGCCGGGCCGACGGCGGCGCAGATCGCCGTGTCGCACCCGGCGGAAAACCCACTCGTTGATGCCGGGACGCTGGACTGGGGCGGTGTGCCCACTGGGACCGGAGCGGTGAAGACCCTCACCATCGAGAACATAGGCTTCATCAATCTCACGCTCGGCGCGGTGACCGTGGACGGCGCGCAGCCGGGGGATTTCGTGCCCGGAGCGCCGGGCGCGACGACGCTGGTGCCGGGGGCAAGCACCACGCTGAACGTGACCTTCACGCCGAGTGCCGCAGGCAGCCGGAATGCTGCGCTGCACATCGCCAGCAACGCGGCAGGCAGCACGAATCCGTTCGACATCACGGTGACCGGCGCGGGCCTGACGGCTGGCCAAGTGTGGATGCAGCAGCGCTTTGGCACCACCAGCGCCACGGGGGATGCCGCGCCGATGGCGGACCCAAATGGCAACGGCATTCCCAATGTGATCGAGTACGCGCTGGGCGGTGATCCTGTGGGCAGCACCACCGGCACGGGCATCCTGCCGACGGCTGACGTGAACGCGACGAGCGGTCGCCTGGAACTGAGCTTCACCCGCTACCTCGACCGCAACGATCTCACGCTGACCGTGCAGGCCGGGGATGGCCTCGCCGGACCGTGGACGGATCTGGCGCAGAGCGTGAACGGCGGCGGCTTCAGCGTGCTCGCAGCGGGTGCGAGCGCGACGGAAACCGGCGCGGGCAATGTGCGCGCGGTGACCGTGGGCGACCTCTACGCGACCACCGATCCCGCGCATCCCCGGCGCTTCATGCGGCTGCGCGTGACGCAGTCGGCGAGTGCGTCCTGACGCCACCGCACCAAGTAGTCCAGGCACTCCGTGACTGGAGCGGAATGGATGCAGCTCCAAGGCTGCGCTGGCAGGAAGACTCCAGTCACGGAGTGACTGGGCTACTTTGTGCGCGCTCATCAGCAGGCGAGCGCGTCCCTCGCCTCGCAACAAGTGCGGCCGCCACCGGCGCATCTGGGTCCCCGCGCTTGAGGTCGTTGTGCGCGGACGGGGTGTTGCGACCCGGGACGAGCTCGCCTACGCCTCTGCTTCGTCCTTCTTTTTTTCCTTCCACGTGCTCTGGATGTAGAGCTCGCGGAGCTGCTTGAAGTCGATGGCGGTGGGGCTGTCGGTCATCAGGTCGCAGGCGCGGTTGTTCTTCGGGAAGGCGATCACCTCGCGGATGCTGTCCTCGCCGCTGACGAGCATGGCGATGCGGTCCAAGCCGAGCGCGAGGCCGCCGTGCGGCGGCGCGCCAAAGCGGAAGGCATCGAGAAGATGGCCAAATTTGTGCGCCTTTTCCTCCTCGCTGACACCGAGCACGGTGAACATCTTGCTTTGCAATTCGCCCTCGTGGATTCGGATGGAGCCGCCGCCAAGTTCGTAGCCGTTCAGCACGACGTCGTAGGCCTCGGCGCGCACCTTGGCAAACTGGCCCGCATCGAGCAGCGGCACGTCCTCAGCCTTCGGACGTGTGAAGGGGTGATGCACGGCGACCCAGCCTTGTGAGTCGGAATCGAAGGCGAGCAACGGGAAGTCGAGCACCCAAAGGAAGTTCAACGTGGTGCTGTCCTTCAGAAGCTGCTGCATGTTTGCGATCTCGAGACGCACGCGGCCGAGGATGTTGCATGCCTCATCCCAAGTGCCGGCATAGAAGAAGATGAGGTCGTTCTCCTCAATGCCGAGCGTGGCGATGAGCGCGGCCTTTTCCTCCTCGCCGAAGAATTTCCACAGCGGGCTCTTGTATTCCAGCACACCGTTTGCGTCGCGCTCCACCTTGATGAAGGCGAGCTGCTTCACCTTCATGCCGGCCTCGGTGGCGAGTTCATTGAGGCGGATCATCTGGCCGGTGGTGATGCCGGCGAAGCCCTTGGCATTGATCGCACGCACGACACCGCCGCCGTCGAGGATGCCCTTGAAGATCTTGAAGCCTGAGCTGGCGAACACGTCGCGCATGTCACGGATCTCGAGGCCGAAGCGCGTGTCGGGCTTGTCGCTGCCGTAGCGGTCCATGGCCTCCTGATACGTCATGCGCGGAAAGGGCAGGGGGATGTCCACGCCTTGGCCGGCCTTGAACATCGCGGCGAGCAATCCCTCGACCAGCGTGACGATGTCATCGCGCTCGATGAAGCTGGCCTCGATGTCGATCTGGGTGAACTCGGGCTGGCGGTCGGCGCGCAGGTCCTCATCGCGGAAGCAGCGTGCGATCTGGAAGTAGCGCTCGAGACCGGCCACCATCATGAGCTGCTTGTACTGCTGCGGTGCCTGCGGCAGGGCGAAGAATTTGCCTGGGCTTAAGCGCGCGGGCACGAGGAAATCTCGCGCGCCCTCTGGCGTGGGGTTCGAGAGGATGGGCGTCTCCACCTCGACGAAGCCGGCGGAGTCGAGGTGATTCCGCGCGGCGTTTGTGATCTTGTGGCGTGTGCGGATGTTTCGGTTCAGCCGCTCGCGCCGGAGGTCGAGGTAGCGATACTTCATGCGCATGTCCTCGTTTGAAAGCTCGCGGTCGAGCTGGAAAGGCAACACGTCGGCCTTGTTCAAGATCTTGACTTCCGTGGCCACGATCTCCACCTCGCCGGTGCCGATCTTGGAGTTCTCCGTGCCCTCGAGGCGCGCGGCGATCTTGCCGGTGATCTGCAGCACATCCTCGTCGCGCAGGTCGTGGCTTTTCGCGGCGAGTTCCGCGTTCTCCTCGGGGCGGAAGACCACCTGGGTGAGGCCCTCGCGGTCGCGCAGATCGACAAAGATCACCCCGCCGTGGTCGCGCGCGGAGTTCACCCAGCCGCAGAGGGTGACGGTCTGCCCGATGTGGGACTTGCGGACTTCGTTGCAATGATGCGTGCGGTAGGCGTTGGGGATCATGGTCGGAAAAATGGGTGCGCAAAGTCGTGAGGATCACGCGGAACGCAAGAGCGTATCAGGCGTCGCGCCCCAGCTTAACCCGCAGCAGAGCTGCGCTGGGGAATGAATGCATGGCGGGACGCGCACGCGATTTTGTCACGTCGCGCGGGGTGTGTCACTCCTTGGCGAAGGTGACCTTGCCGCCCTTCATGTCGGCGGTGATCCGGTCTCCATCGGTGAACCCGCCGTCGAGCACGGCGAGCGAGAGCGGATCGAGCAGATGCTTCTGGATGGCGCGCTTCAGCGGGCGCGCGCCATACACGGGATCGAACCCCGCATCGGCGAGGAAGCGTGTGGTGTCGTCGGTGACGGTGAGGTGGATGTTTTGCTTGGCCAGCCGGGCGATCACGCGCTGGAGCTGGATCTTCACGATGTGGTCGAGCTGCTCCGAATTGAGCCGGTCGAAGATGACAATCTCATCAATGCGGTTGAGGAACTCAGGCCGGAAGAATTCCTTCAACGACGCGCGCACCATGGCGTCACGCTGCTCGGGATTCGTCACGTCTTGAATCGCGCTGCTGCCGATGTTGCTGGTCATGATGATGACCGTGTTCTTGAAATCGACGGTGCGGCCCTGGCCATCCGTGATGCGTCCGTCATCGAGCACTTGCAGCAAGGTGTTGAACACATCGGGGTGCGCTTTCTCGACCTCGTCGAAGAGCACGACGCTGTAAGGCCTGCGACGAATAGCCTCGCTGAGCTGGCCGCCTTCCTCATAGCCCACGTAGCCCGGAGGCGCGCCGATGAGGCGCGACACACTGTGCTTCTCCATGTACTCCGACATGTCTAGGCGTGTCATCGCGTGCTCGTCATCGAAGAGAAATTCCGCCAGCGCCTTGCACAGCTCGGTCTTGCCGACGCCGGTGGGGCCGAGAAAAAGAAAACTGCCGATGGGCCGGTTTTCATCCTGGATGCCGGCCCGCGCGCGGCGCACCGCATTGCTCACGGCGCTGATCGCATCCTTCTGACCGATGACGCGCGCGCTGAGGCGCTCCTCCATTTTCACGAGCTTCGCGCGCTCTCCCTCCTGCAGGCGGGTGACGGGAATGCCGGTCCAGTTGGCCACCACGCGCGCGATGTCTTCTTCAGTGACTTCTTCGCGCAAAAGTGGTGCAACCCGCTGGGTTGCACCCGCATCGTTCTGTTGCAAGCCAGCGGCTTGAACCACTTTTGCCTCAAGCTCCGGGATGAGCCCGTACTGGATCTCACCAGCCCGCGCGAAGTCTCCTCCACGCTGCGCCTGCTCGAGTTCGGTGCGCAGGCGGTCGATCTCCTCCTTCACCTTCCGTCCGGCCTGCACGCTTTCCTTTTCCTTCATCCACTGCGCCTTGAGCGCGGAG
>JANOBO010000165.1:0-57067 GCA_031411695.1 Verrucomicrobiaceae bacterium | reverse complement strand
CGTGCTCACCAAGGAAAACGGCGAGCAAGTCATCGGCACGGTGGTCAATCTCAGCGGCGACACCGTGCAACTGAACACAGACCTCACCGACCCGAACCAGCGCGTCGGCGTGGATCGCAAGACGGTGAAGAGCATCGAGCCTAGCAAGGTTTCCCCCATGCCACCGATGTTGCTGAGCCTGTTGAAGAAGGAGGAGATCCTCGATCTGCTGGCCTACATCTTGAGCGGCGGAAACAAGGACAACGCGATGTACGCCCCGTAGCGCGCGGTCCGCCTAGCGGTTGTAACCGTCGAGATAACCCTGATCAAACGGCGCGCGCGAGGCTGCATCGTACTCGCCGACATGTGCTTCTGGATCGCGCGGCTTCTGGCGCGCGCGGTCTCTCATGCCGTAGTCAAAGCCTTGGTTATACACGGCGTCGCGCGCGGGTTCCGCAGGCGAGGCCGACCCGTAGCCTTCGCGATAGCCGTCGGCATACGCACGCTCGGTCGCAGGGGTGTACATCGGACTGTGACGCCGGTAGTTGTCAGGGTCACCGTGCGCACGGTCGGTCTGGCCGGCTTGCTTTCCATCTTCAAACGCAAACTGCGCCGCCGTCTGCTGGACGTCCCGGACCTCCGTGCGCGATTGCTCACGCTTGTCCGAATAAGGGCGCACAGAATTCGCGCAGTGAGAGAGGACAAGCGTGACGGGAATGACGGCAAGCAGGCGGCTGTGTTTCATGGCGGCCCATGCTAGATGCTGCGCGGAAAGGCCGCCACATCACTCTTTGTGGCGCACCGGCGGGCTGCGATGTTTGTCCGCGTAGAACTGCTTGTGAATCCCGAGCAGCCGCGCCAGCTCGCGCGTGGGATCAGGATGATCCTCGACGCGGAGATCGATGAAGCGATCACTCGCCCCGCCATACCCAGCGCCAGCGCGCACCACGAGCAGCGCCGCCGACTGCCGACCGCGACGGTCTCCGCCCGCGTCCTCGCCGCCCTGCAGCGCAGCCACGATCCAGTCCGCCAGCTCGGAGCCTTGCTTCAGTCGCGCGGCTTCGAAGGAGGCGATCATTCCGTCCAGCACTTCGCCGCCTGCGAGGATATTTCCCTGCACCGAGAAGTTCTCGCCCGTGCGATGACCGGCAAAGGGCATGCACCCGCCGCCCGTGTGCGCCGCCGCGTTCCCATGGGCGTCGATCACGGCAAACTGGCGCCGCTCGCGCATGTCATCATCGGCGGGGAGGAGCTTCACGATCTCCGCCACACCCTTTCCTGTTTCCAGCAGCTTCAGTGCCTGCGGGCCGTAGCTGACGTTCGCCGAGGCCTGCGTCGCCACCGCGCCGACGCCGACTTTTGCAAACGGCACCACCGAGCCGACGCCGAAGAACTTGCTCTGCACCGCCACGCCGAGATCTCCGGTGCGCGGATCAAAAGCTACGATCGAGTACGTGGCCACGATGTCCGAGTGCGGTGCCGGCGCGGTGCATTGGACGAGCGCGATGAGAGACGCGGCCAGGAAGAGACATCGGGATGGTTTCATGATGGGATGCGGGACAAACGCGCGGGCAGGCTGCGCTTTCTTAGCTTGTTTTTCATCTCACGGCGAGTTTCATATCGCCTCATGACCCGCGACGACAAATCCACATCCTTCTCTTATTCCATCTGGCTGCCCGTGCTGCTGCTGGCCTGCGGCCTGGCCTTCCGCGCGATGAAGCTGCGCATGGAAGCTGGCGATCCTCTCGGCAATGTGGCGCCGTGGATGGCGCTGGCCTTCACGGGAGCGATTGTTTTCCCCCGCGCGCTTCAATGGTGGGTGTGGCCCGTGGCGTTGCTGGCCCTGGACATCGCCGTGCAGGGCACGACGGCGCTCGCAAATCTCCAGCACATCTGGCTGGTCTATGTCTGCTTTGCCATCGCCGCCGTGTGGGGTGGCGCGCTGCGGAATCGCGTGGGCGTGCTCGGCACGCTGGCGCGCGTGATCGGCTGCTCGGTTGGTTTTTATCTCGTCACGAACACGCAGGCTTGGGTGGTGAGCGCCGAATATCAAAAGACCTTCGCGGGATGGATTCAGGCGCTGACCATCGGGGCTCCGGGCTATCCATCGACGCTGATCTTTCTGCGGAACTCGCTGCTCAGCGATTTGGGCTTCAGCGCCATACTTCTCCTCGCCTACAACGCCGAGGCCCTCGTGCGCCGCTTTGAATTGATCCCGCTGATGAAACGCGAATCGCTCGCCGCGTAGTGGAGCCGCGTGTGCGTTCCGAAACGCAGGCCACAGATGTGAGCAAGGACGGAGAGCCGTCCGTAGCGTTCATTTCCTCGGCGCGGTCGTCAGCGGCGTGATGGGATCGGCGATGCGGCGGCCTTGGGCTTCGTTCAGGCGGCAGGTATCGAGCCGGGGCAGGACGTGCCGGGCAAACAGCTCACACTCATCCCCATGCGGGTAGCCGCTGAAGATGAAGGCACGCATGCCCAGGTCGATGTAGCGGTTCAGCTTCGCCACGATTTGATTCGGATCACCGACGAGCGCGCTGCCGCAACCGCTGCGCGCGAGACCCACGCCGGACCAGAGATGCTCCTCGATGAAAAGATCGCCGCCGGCCTGCGCGCGCAATTCATCCTGCCGCTGCACGCCCGCGCTCTTGCTATCCTGCGAGCGGTCCTTGATCTCCTGGCCTTTGGCGAGGTCGAGCTTCGAGATGAGCCGGTCTGCGGCGGCACGCGCTTCTTTTTCCGTCTCACGCACGATCATGTGGATGCGCAGGCCGAAGTCGATCGTGCGGCCGTGCGCTGCCGCTTTCTCCGACATGCCGCGCATCGTCGCAGCGAGGCGGTCTTCGGTTTCCGGCCACATGAGAAAGACGTCGCAATGCTTCGCGCACAAGTCCTGCGCCAGAGGTGAGATGCCGCCGAAGTAAAGAAGCGGGCCACCGTTTTGCTGATAGGGCCGGGCGGGCTCGCAGGTGGGGAGCGTGAAGTTATAAAAGCGGCCTTTCCACTCCAGCGGTCCATCGGTGGCCCAGAGCTTTTGCAGGATCTGGATGATCTCGCTGCTGCGCTCGTAGCGATCCTCGTTGCTCTCCTTGACACCGGGCAGGTCGGAGGAAATGATGTTGATGCACAAACGGCCTTTGGCGATGTGATCCACGGTGGCGATAGCACGCGCGAGCATGGGCGGCCAGACCTCGCCCATGCGCAGGGCCACGAGCTGGTTCATCTGCCGGGTCTGCGGTGCCATGGCGGCGGCAAAGGCAAGCGCGTCCTGGCCCGCGATCCAGCCGGAAGGCAGCAGGATGTTCTGATAGCCCAGCCTGTCCGCCTTTCGCACGATCTCACCGCAATGCTCGTAGCTGCTCCGCAACCGCCCGTCCGGCACGCCGAGGAACTCATAGTCGTCCGAGCAGAGAGCGGAGAACCAAGCGACTTCGACTTTACGTTGAAGCGTGCGGATGGCGGGAGCGGTCATGCGGCGAAGTAAGCGCAAGCGCATCGTCTTGGCTAGCCGCCGTGCGCACGTTTCTTCGACGAAGAGGCATCCGGTACGGTCGGCCGTCTGTGACCTGTCCGTATGTTGATAGGCGGTGCGTGCCCGCCTACTTCGTCATTCGTCATTCAACTCTCCCTTGCCGCCAAGCGTATCCGAGCTATCGAACCCCGAACTCCAACTCAACCTGTAAACACCCATCATGGCACACACACTTCCTCCACTTCCATATGACAAGGCCGCTCTCGAGCCGCACATCGACGCTCAGACGATGGAGATCCACCACGGCAAGCATCACAATGCGTATGTGACGAACCTCAACAACGCCATCGCCGGCAAGGCCGACCTCGAGGCGCTGAGCATTGACGAGCTTTGCAAAAACCTCAGCAAGGTCCCGGCTGACATCGCCGCGCCCGTGCGCAACAACGGCGGCGGCCACTGGAACCACACGTTCTTCTGGAGCAGCATGGCACCGGACGCCGGTGGTGCCCCCAGCGGCGCGCTGGCTGACGCGATCAACGCCGCTTTCGGCAGCTTCGATGCGTTCAAGGAGGCATTCTCAAAAGCAGGCGTGGGCCGCTTCGGCTCCGGTTGGGCATGGCTGGTGAAGAAGGATGGCAAGGTGGCCATCACCTCGACGCCAAACCAAGACAACCCGCTCATGGATGGCTCCGGCACACCGCTGCTCGGCCTCGATGTGTGGGAGCACGCCTACTACCTCAAGTATCAAAACAAGCGCCCCGACTACATCGCCGCTTGGTGGAATGTGGTGAGCTGGAAGACCGTCGCCGAGCGCTTCGCCGCCGCCTGATCGCACCAGACTCAATGACCTCGTCGAACGCGGCGCCCCGACCGGGCGCCGCGTTTTTTTTGCGGTAGGCGTGCGCGTCCCGCCGCGCAACCCTGAGCCTAGCCCCACGCACCGGAGTTCATTCATACTCCCGTTCTCACGCAGGCGGCGCGCTGCATCATGGCAGCGCATGAAAGTCATGGGCAGCGCGAGGGCTGGTGTGTGCGAGCTGTTGCGAGGCGGGACGCGCTCGCCTACTCGTCGTGCATGGCTCGTGATCTGATCAAGCTGCCTTGCGGCATCATTCACACCGCGGAGTTTGCAGATTACCTGCGCCTTTTGCATGCCCGGGAGATCGGAAGGCACCGGCATGAGGTGCTGGCACTGGATTACATCCGCTGCGGCTCGGGTCCGCAAAAAGGAACCGCGTGGTGGCAGCTCGCCTGGATACCCGAACAGAACGCCCCGCCAATCCATCGTCAGCGCATCGGTGACACGGATGTGTTCATCCACCGGCAGAGCCTGCGCGGACTGCGCGGCCGGTGTTTGCATTGCGAGGGTGAGCAGGTGGTGGTGCTGCGGTGAGGGGGGGCGCGTGCGATTTTTACATGCAACGGTTCAGTGCGCCACCAGCACGCGCTCCTGCATTTCGTCCTCGGTCTTGATAAGGGCTGCGAGGGATTCGACTTCGGAGCTGATGATGTCGTCGGAGCTGACAGGGCCGACGAAGTAGTTCTCGGAGGCTTCGGCGGCGGCGGCGAGCCAGGCGAAGCTGCGATGGTAGAGTTCGAGGAAGTGATCGACAAAAGGCGTGAGCATCACGGCGGCATCGCGCGCCATTTGTCGCGCCATGGCGTGCATGCCGGGCGCGGCGTGCGGGTCGGGCGGAGCGCTGCCGCCGAGGGAGGCGCAGAGGTAGTCGGAGAGCGGGATGGCGATCCCGTCTTCGTTAAAGGGATAGCAGGCGCCGTCGAGCGCGTGGGAAATGTGCCGCGCGCGGGCCATCATGCCGGGCACGATGGACTGCATGGCGCTGGCGAAGGCGCCGGAGTCCGATGCGCTGGCGACGCGGCTGCGCAGGGTTTGAAAGGAATAGAATGAGGTGAGCAGCTCGCGGAACTCCGGCAGCACGGCGGCGAGCGCCTCGAAGACGGAGGCCCACAGCGGCATCTGCTTGCGCATCTCGACGAGGCGGTCCGGCAGGATCTCGAGCTGAGAATACCACAACATGCCGAGCGCGGCGGCGAAGCGCTTTTCCAAATGGGACTCGCACAGGCTGAGCGGGTCGTCGAGATGGTCCATGATGAGCTTCTGCGCCTTTGCCTCGCGGCGATACGTCTCGGGATTGCTCTGGTCGGTGCCGTAGTCCTGCCGGCACACGGCGTATCCGGCGAGGGTGAGCACCCACGCGCACTCGAGGTCGCGACGGCGTTGCCAGGCGAGATTCCACTCACGCAGGGCGATGCGGATCTGCTGCTCGTATTGCTTCTCCCATTGCCGGCACCCGACCACCTCCTGCGCGAGATCCCCCGCATCGGTGGAGGTGCCGGTGATGGCCAGTCCGCAGAGCGCACGCTCGGGATGCATGAGGCCGCCGAAGTACCGGCGTATGACGCCGAGCGCCTCGGCCTGATGGCGCTTCTGGTAATGCGTCTCGTCCTCCGCGACGAGGCGGTGCTTGTGAATGACGATGCCGAGTTCGTGCTGGTAATAGGAGAAGGTGATCTGCCGGGAGAGATCGACGAACTGCCGGATCAGACCCGCGCCCTCGGCGTTCGAGGGGAGCTGGTCGATGAGACGCGCGGCGGGGGGATTGCCAGTGGACTTCGTGCGCGTGACGATTGGCGGGGCTGCATCCATTTCCTTCGCAAAGAGACGGGCCACGAGCAGCGAGACATTCTCCGGGAGGCGCGTGTGCCGCGTGCCGTCATCGATGATCTTGCGCGCGTGCCTCATGCATCGCACCAGGCATTTCTGCTTTTGACGCAGCAGGTCGAAGCCATCGGGGCCGATGAGGCGCAGCGCCGCTTGATGCGAGCCGGTCTTCATGGCGAGCAACGGCAGCCATCCGACCATGCGCGAAAGCGACATGACGATCCAGAAGGGTCGCTGGCAAACCCAGACGAAAAGGGCTGCGGCCTTTTTCATGGGCACGAGTGCGTCCGGCGTCCCGGCGCTCCTGACAAGCGGGACAGGAAGCTCCTCCCAAGGATCACGATGGTGGAGCGCACGGAAGAACCATGCATCCGTCTCGCGTACGATGTGGGCGAGCCGCGCGGTGAGGCCACCGGAGCACTGGCCTAATTGCATGGCGAGCACGGCCGCGAGTTCGCGCGCGCTCAGCGCGGCGATCATCGGCAGGCCGATTGACAGCACGAGTTCCCCGCGCGGCACACCAAGGAGTCCCTGACGTACCGAGGTGCGCGCCGCGCCTGTGCAATCCAGCCAAACCTCCACTGGCATGGCGATTCGGAGATGGCGGGAGAGCGTCTCCAGCAGAGCGAAGAGCGAGGGCTGTGTGTTTTTTGTCACCCGGATCGCAGCCGGCTGCGCACGCGGCGCTGGCAAAAGCGGCCGCACCATCGCCACCCACCCTGCCCCGGCAACGGCGAGGCCCGTGAGGCTGCAAAGCTCGACGAGCGGGAATCCGCGCGCGGCTAACAACGCCTTCACGGCAACGAATCCCCCCCATCCCAGGGCCATACCGATCCCCTGCACTGCCAGAAAATAAGCAATGGGCAAGGCCATCGTGATCAATGCCGGAGCAACCAGAAAGATGAACTGCACCGGCCCGCGTCTTGGCAGAAGCAGGCCGGGCGTGTTGGATCGTTCTTGGGCAGGTGCAGTAGGCATCTGAGGCGGTTGGCTCGCACAAAGCGGCCGAAACCTACCCTGAAATTATGGTTATTTCAATAATCTGGGTCTATTTCGACTTTGCGAGCGAATGCCTGTCTTGGGGCCAGGCGGTCAATTGCCTGCGTATTTCGCTATCCGCATTCAGCCTGCACGCGCCGTTGATGGGCTGATCTCTTCGTTCCTCCCGCAGTCTCGAGATGAAGTGGTGGCGCAAGATTGTGATTGCGGCGGAGAGGGCTTTCTGATTTCAATTTGGGGGATGCACCCCTTGCCTTCGGATCGCCTGCTCTCACTCGATGCCTTTCGCGGTTTCGTCATGCTGCTGATGGCGTCGGGCGGGTTCGGCATCAGGCAAATGGCGGCGCAGAATCCCGGCACGGTCTGGCAGACCATCGCGCCGCAGTTCGTGCATCGGGAGTGGGCTGGGTGCTCGCTGTGGGATCTGATCCAGCCAGCGTTCATGTTCATGGTCGGCGTGGCGATGGCATATTCCCACGCGCGGCGTGCGGAGGCCGGGGACAGCTTTTCGCGCATGATGCTTCACGGCGCATGGCGCGCCGTGGCGCTGGTGATGATCGGCGTGGTGCTTGCCTCCAATGGAAAGGCGCACACGGACTGGGCCTTCACCAATGTGCTGGCACAAATCGGCTTGGCGTATCTGTTTCTCCTCGGGTTGTGGCGCATGGGATGGGAGGCGCAGGTGGCGGCGTTCATCGTGATCCTCGCTGGCTACGGGTGTTGGTTTTTCTGGCATGACCTTCCCGTCGCTGATGCGGTGACCGGAGTGACAGCAGGCGCGCACGGATCCGGCGGCAGCCTGCCGGGATTTTTTGCGCATTGGAACATTCACACCAATGCGGCGGCGGACTTCGACCGCTGGTTCTTGAATCGATTCCCTCGCGCGTCTCCGTTCGAGGTGAACGCCGGGGGTTATCAAACGCTGAATTTTATTCCCTCGCTGGCGACCATGCTGGCGGGGTCGCTCGCGGGCCGCTTTCTGCATCGATCACGGGAGGCCCGGTTCACCTGCTCGCGCCTCGTCGTGGCCGGAGTGATGATGCTGCTTGCCGGCTTTGTGGCGGGGCTGCTCTTTTGTCCGGTGGTGAAGCGCATTTGGACACCCTCATGGGTTCTCTTTAGCGGCGGCTGGGTGCTGCTGACCCTGGCGGCGTTCTACTGGCTGGTGGAGATCGCCGGGCAAAGAAAGCTCGTGTTCCCGCTGGTCGTGGTTGGGATGAACTCGATCTTCATCTACCTCATGCACTCGCTCTGCGCTGGCTGGATCAAGCAGACGCTGAGAAAGCATATCAGCGACGCACCCTTCACCGGCTACTGGGGACCGGTCGTGGAGAGCGTGGGCGTCCTGATCGTGTTGTGGCTGATGTGCTGGTGGCTGTATCGCCAGCGCGTGTTTCTCCGCATCTGAGCACTGGATGGACGCGGCGTCACTTTTTCCGCGCCTGCTGCCATGCCTGCCAGCCGCCCTTGAGCACAAAGACATTCTCGAGCGGCAGCCGTGTGATGAGCTGCTCGCGCACCTTGTGGCTCGCATCGCACTTCTCCGAGTCGCAGTAGATGACGACCGGCTTGGTCAGCGTCTGCAGCAACTCAATGTGATCGAACAACGACTGGTCGAAGTTTTGCTCATTCAGGGAAATCGCGCCCGGCGGGTGGTCGTGCTCAAACTCCGCCGCGATTCGCGCGTCGATCCACTGCACATCACCCTTCCACTTTTGCGCGATCATCGCCATGCTTACCTCGTCATCGGCCAGCGGGCTTTCAGTGAGATACCACGCTGGCGCGCGCGGGTGAAGGAAGTGCGTGCCTGCGGCACCTGCCACGGAAAGGAAGATCAAAAAAAGCGCCTCACGGATCATGGGCGTGGGGAAGCAGCAGTGGCGGCCGGAATGGAGTCCGGCTTCCGATACACGCTGAAGAAGGCGAGCTGCCGTTGATACTTGGGGATCTTGCTGCTCGTCTCGATCTTCAAGGCGCCGAGGGAAACATCCTTGGTTGATTTCGGCTTCACCGTCACGCGATACTCGCGCCCGGGCACGATCTCCTTCCACGAAAACTCCACAGTGTCGCGCGTGGCTGTGACGTTGGTGATCGTCATCGGATCCTTGCCGACCATCTTCACCGTGGTGGTCTTCTCATCGGGTGACTCATCCAGCCACCATTGCAGCGTCTTGGGTTCGATCTGGATGACCTCCGGCACATCGAGCACGAAAGTGATCACCCACTCTGGCTGCGCCGGGTCGTCGGTATTCACAACGACGAATTTCTCGTGCTTCCCCACGAAGCTCCCGACCGTGAACTCAGCGGTGCCCACACCCTTTGCGCCCGCCGCATAGCTGGCCGCATCCACGGTGGCGCTCAGGCAGCTGCACTTGCTCTCGATGGAGACTATCTTCACCGTCTTCGCGCCCTTGTTGGTGAAGGTGAAGAGCGCGCTTATCGTCACGTCCTCGGGCTTCGGTTTCACCTCCACGAGTTTCCCATCCAGCACAAGCTCGGCCACCCCCACACTTGGGAGGAGGCACGCGAAAACAGCGGCGAAAAGAAGGTGTCTCATGATGC
Organism: Verrucomicrobiaceae bacterium; assembly: GCA_031411695.1. Lineage (GTDB taxonomy): Bacteria > Verrucomicrobiota > Verrucomicrobiia > Verrucomicrobiales > Verrucomicrobiaceae > JAIBCL01. The sequence continues at coordinate 47,372 of JANOBO010000165.1, read as the reverse complement.
CGGTGACTTTAAGTTGTGAAACGAACGCCGTCCACATCTCTGATCGGCCCTCCGCCAAACCCCGCCTTCCTTGGAGGGTTTGGTGGAGCATAGCGGGTTCGAACCGCTGACCTCCTGCATGCCATGCAGGCGCTCTACCAACTGAGCTAATGCCCCGAAAAAAACGGCGGTTTCCGCTGGGGAAACCGCCGCTGAAACTAGCCGTGCTCTCTTGTTTGACAAGCGCTTTCAAAATGAAATCCGCGAATCAAACTCGAGTGCGAAGCGGACTCATTTCTTGCCTTTGCCTTTGCCCGTGGTGGGCGCCGGAGTCGCAGGAGGAGCGGGCGTGGCAGGGGCTGCCGCGTCGGTCTTCTTCGGCTCTTCGGCCTTCTTTTGCTCGTAAATTTTCTTGGCTTCGGCCTTCTGCTCAGGGCTCATGTTTTTCTCGAGACCGTCGCGATAGGCGACCGCATCCTTCGCTTCCTTGGATGCGTCCACAGCCTGCTGCGCATAGACCCACGCCTTGGTCAGATCAGCCTTCGTCACTCCGAGGCCGCGCTCATAAAGGCTGGCCATGCGGATCATGGCGAGGGGCATTCCCTGCGCTGCCGCGAGTTGGTAATAATTTGCCGCTGCCGAAAAGCTCTGTGCGACTCCGGAACCAAGCTCGCTCATCGCGCCGAGCACGAGCTGGCTGAGAGCAAAGCCGTTCTGCGCGGCGCGGTCATACCAAGCTGCGCCGGCGACGAGGTCGCGGCCGATGCCGACGCCGTTCTGATAATAGGCACCCACTTTGTGCTGCGCCTGCGGCAGGCCCGCGAAGGCTGCGCGCTGATAGTAGGCGAAGGCTTTGGCAGGATCCTTGTCAACGATGTTGCCGGCCTCATAGTAGGCGCCAACGTTGAAGTTCGCCTCGGCAAGACCGCTCTGCGCGGAGATGCGATAGAGGTCCAGCGCGCTCTTCGGATTCGGCTGCACGATGACCTTTTCGCCATCCTTCACTCCGCCTTCAAGCATGAGGCCCACGCGGAACTGCGCGGCAGCATCACCGCTGTTCGCGGCCTGGGTGTAAAACTTCACAGCTTCCTCGAGATTTTTTTTCTGGTCTCCGAGTCCGCCTTCATAAATCTGGCCGAGGCTGTTGTTCGCCGCAGCGCTGCCTTTGGTCGCGGCCGTCTTGAACATCTCGATGGCCTTCGCGGGATCCTTCTTCACCAGCGAGTCGCCATTGAAGTATCTCGCGGCCAGCGCGCTCATCGCTGCGGAGTTTCCTTGCTCCACTGCCTTGTTCAGCAATTCGAGGGATTTGGCCTCGTCTTTCGGCAGAACATCCGTTCCTTTGCTGTCCTTCAATCCTGCGGCATAGATCTGGCTCAGTCCGACGGTCGCGGCTCCATCACCAGCTTTGCTGCCTTCTTCGAGGAGCGCCTTCGCCTTCTCGATGCTTTGCTCGATGCCGGCGGCACCCTGCAAGGTCAATTGGGCCAGCGCGCGGCGGGCGTCGTTGTTGCCGGCTTCCTCCGCTTCCTGAATATACTTAACTGCCTGCTTCACCTTCTCCGGATCCTGCGGGAATGCCTGAAGCATCAGCCCACCGAGTTCGGCCTTGGCGAGGACGTGACCTTTGTCAGCAGCGACCTTGTAGCTCCCCATCGCAGCTTCTGCCGAAGCGTTCTGGAACAAGCCTAGCACTGCCCACTTGCCCAGCGCGTAGTTGGCGTCTGGATCACCGGCTTTCGCCAGTTCCCCCACCTTCTCCACTGCAGTCTGCAATGATTTGTTGACGTCGATTCCGGAATCGGGTTTCGCCTGCGCCTCTTTTTGATCTGCCGCCAGTTTCTCCAGCGTTTTGACCATTTCGGGGCTGATGCCCTTCATGTCGTCCGTGTTCAGGCCGGCGACCGCAACGAGTGCGATCAGTTTGATTTTGATTGCTGTTAGTACCATAAGGTTGGGTTCAATGTTGTCTTGTATCTACGAGAGGGGCTGTCTGACCGGAAGAAAACCGGAAGCGTTCATTGTTGGGGGGAAAGTGTGACTAAATCAAGTTCTTGCTGCAAGTTTTCTATGCACGACGCGGGCGGCAAAACGATCAATCAAACCAAAGCAACGAGTGTGACCTTCATCTCCACACAGCATTGGATGATCTCAGCCTTGCCCAGCAGCAGCGTCTTGCCGGCTTCAATGGAGACGACATCCACACCGGCCGCGGACGCTGTCCGGATGGTGTCTGGCCCGATCACGGGCACATCGAAACGCATGTCTTGTCCAGGCTTTGACACCTTCGCCATCGTGGCCTGACCGCGACCCAGCGCGCCGCCGCGCTTCAAGGTTTCGTTCGTCCCCTCAAAGGCCTCCACCGCGAGCACCGTGCCGTTCTTCACCACGACCGTCTGCCCGATGTCCAGACGGCTTGTCTCCTTGGCAATCTTGAATCCATACGCCGCATCTTCCCAACGACGCTTCTTGATCGCCGGTCCAGCGACGTGGCCCGCCGTGGGTAGGAGGTCTTCGAGAAACGTCGTCGCAGGCAGCAGCGCGATGCCGTCCTTCTCCAATTCATCGGCGATGCCGCCGAACAGCGTCTCGGCATTTCGTTGTTTCAATCGCGCAAGCATCATGAGGGTGCGAAGGTCAGGACGGAGGTCGAAAAGATTTCTTGGGGCGATTTGTCCGACCATTACTGTTTCCTTCGCGCCCTCCCGCACGAAGAACGCTATCATCCTCGAGAGCTGCCCCACGCGGAACCACTCGATGGCGTCCACCTTCGCCGCCAGATCTGGCTTCGTCTCCCCGGTGAATGCCGCAGCCACCACGCGCGTCACGCCTGCCTTCCGGGCTCCGGCGACAAATGTTTCCGGGTAGATCCCGTTCCCGGCGATGATGGCGATGGTCATGGATGGATCTGAGCGATGGATTGCTAGAGTTGCGCGGTAGTTGAGCTGTGGTTGACGGGAGAGCTATCGCTCAACAATTGCTCAGCCAGTCTCAACCATTCTCCCGCGACGGCTCATTCACGGCAAACCTCCCGCTCTGCGCCATGAACGCGCGCGGATTTTCCCACGCGACTTTCTGGATCATCTCGTCGCTCCAGCCGCGCCGACGCATTTGTTGCATGGTCTTCGGCACTGCCAGCGGATCACTCACGCCCCAGTCACACGCGCTGTTCATCCAGATCCGCGCGGCCTGCCGCTGCTCCAGCATGTCGATGGCACGGTGCGGCGTGCATTTGCTCTCGGGATAAAGCGTGATGCCTGCCCAAAAACCGGCGTCCAGCACCGCGTCGATCGTGTGCTCCTCCACATGATCAATGATCACACGGCCTGGATCGATGCGCGGGAAGTTCTTCAGCGCGTCGATGATGAGCCGCGTTCCCTTCAGCTTGTCCTCGAGATGCGGCGTGTGGATGAGCACGAGCTGATTGTGATCCTGCGCGAGCTGGACGTGCTTCTCAAAGATCACCAGTTCGTTCCGGCTGTTCTTGTTCAGCCCGATCTCGCCGATGCCCAGCACGCCCGGTTTGTCGAGGAACTGCGGGATCAGCGCGATCACATCATCCGCCAGCGCCGTGTCCTCTGCCTCTTTGGGATTGATGCACAGCCAGCAGTAATGCTGGATGCCAAATCTCGCCGCGCGCTTCGGTTCATAGTCCGTGATCTGCCGGAAGTAATCGTAAAACCCCATCGCCGACGCGCGGTCAAAGCCAGCCCAGAATGCCGGCTCACAAATCGCCACGCAGCCTGCCAGCGCCATGCGCTCGTAGTCGTCCGTGGTGCGGCTGACCATGTGACCGTGGGGTTCGATGTAGTTCATGAAGAGAGTGCGCGGGGCGGACGGTGCGGCTGTTCGATGGGTCGGTGGTTTTTGGGGCGATGCCTCAACCTGCATACGCGCCCACGGCGCCTTGCGTCAGCGCCTTCGGTATCGCTGCGGTCGTGGGGTCGCTGAAACTCAGCAGCACCTCACGCGCCCGGTCCGGCACATCCGTACTTAATAGGGCCATGGCGCGCTTCAGTTCCCGCACGCGAAAGTCATCCTCCTGCCCCGCCCTCTGCACGCGGTCGAGGAAAGCGGCCAGGTCGATGAGCTTGCTGCGCGAATCCATGAACCCCAGGTCCACGAGATTCACCGGTGCGGGAGGCGTCCACGATGTCATACGCCCGATGTTACGCACGAAACCCAGCCGCGCAACGCCGCGCCCGTTTCCACTCGTAGGATGATCCGCAGAAGCTCACGGTTTAACTTCAGGCAGCGAATTCGACATCACAGAGCCCGCACCCGCACCGACTCCCCATGCGCGTCCAGACCCTCGATCTCGCTGAACACCCGCACGATCGCCTCCGATCTGGCGCACGCTTCCTTGTCCAGCCTGATGAGGCTCGTGCGCCGCTGAAACATGTCCACCGTCAGCCCCGGGAATGATTTCCCCGCACCGCCCGTCGGCAGCGTGTGGCTCGGCCCGGCCAGGAAGTCGCCCACCGCCACCGGCGAGAAGTTTCCCAGAAAGATCGCCCCCGCCGTCCGGATCATCGGCAGGATCGCATCCTCCCGCTCCGTGATCAGCGCCAAATGCTCCGGCGCGTATTCGTTCACCAGCCGCGCGCCGTCCTCCAGCGACGGCACGAGGATTAAAAAGCAATCCTTCTCCAGCACCGGCCGCAGCATCGCCTGCCGCGTCAACCTTGCCGCCTGCTTCTCGATCTCCTCCAGCACAGTCTCCAGCAGCGCCGCATCATCGGTGATGAACCCCGCCTGGCTGTCCTTGCCGTGCTCCGCCTGCGCCAGGATATCCGCCGCGATGAACGCCGCTTCCCCTGTCTTGTCCGCCAAGATCAGCACCTCACTCGGGCCCGGCAGCAGATCGATCGACACCACGCCGAAAGCCTGCCGCTTTGCCTCCACCACATACGCATTGCCCGGCCCGAAGATCTTCGCCACCGGCCGGATCGTCTCCGTCCCGTGCGCCATCGCCGCGATGGCTTGCGACCCGCCTATCTTGTAGATCTCCGTCGCCCCCGCCAGCCGCAGCGCCGCTAGCAGGCAGGCGTTCACCGTGCCATCCCGCCCGCAGGGCGTGCAGACAACGATCTCCGGCACACCCGCCGCCGCCGCCAGCGTCACCGTCATCAAGGAGGTGGACACCAGCGGCGCCGTCCCGCCCGGCACATAGCAGCCCACCCTCGCGAACGGATGAAACACTTCCCCCACCTCCGCGCCCTGCTCATTCGTGTGCGTCCAGTTCTGGCGCAGGCTCTTTTGGGCAAAGGTGAACACATTCCGCCGGGATGCCTCCAGCGCCTCCCTCACCTCCGCGCTCACATCCCGCCAAGCCGCGTCCAGTTCAGCCTGCGTCACGCGCAGCGTCGCCGAGGTCAGCACCGCTCCGTCAAACTTCGCCGCCAGCGCGATGACCGCCGCATCCCCGCGCGCCCGCACGTCCGCCATCACCCCGGCCACCACATCCCGCACAGGCTCGCTCGCCTCCGCGCGACGGTTCAATTTGCGGACGGCATCTGCATAGCCCGGATCAGTGTGACGTGTGACGTTCATGCGCAGCCCCTAGTTCGCGGCACGCATAGCGTCCGTCAAGAGCCGAGCACCATCGCACCACGAGAATAGGTCACCCGGCCTCTCAACAGCCCGAGGCTCCCAGCCTTCCATCGCACCCACCTGCGCAGCCGCAAAACGACGCAAGTTCTCGCCCGACCCGATTACCAGGCCCATCCTCGCCCGTCTCCCGTCATGCATCACATCGCAGACGAACATTGCGACAGGGCTTCACGGCGCTGAGTAACAGCGGAATCAGCCTCGAACGCGATAGTGCGATGCTATCGGAGTTCAATTCATGCCGGGGAGAAAACGAAAAACCGCGAATACCAGCACCGCACGCAGCGTACTCACCCGCCCCGTTTTGCATCACGCGCTTTGCCTCCGTCGCGCCCTGTTTGACGCCGTTTTCTGAATCTGCCCGACACCCTCCTTCCCTTCGCCTTGTCCCTTCTCGCCAGCCATCCCATCCTTCGCCTCATCAGCTCGCCGCAGCATTTGTGGCGCACGGTGTCGCTGGGGCTGAAAACGATCTGGCTGCATAAGCTTCGCTCGTTTCTCACCGCGCTCGGCGTGGTCTTCGGCGTGGCTTCGGTGGTGGCGATGCTGGCCATCGGCGAGGGCGCGAGCCATGAGGCGCAGGAGCAGATCAAGAAGCTGGGCAGCCAGAACATCATCCTGGAGAGCGTGAAGCCGCCTGAGAGCCAGGGCGGCGCGGCGGAGACGCGCAGCATGGTGATCGAGTACGGCCTGACCAAGCGGGACATCGACCAGATCCGCATGACGGTGCCCGCCATCTCCATCGTCGTGCCGAGCCGCATCCTGACGGAGATCATCTGGAACCTGGAGCGCAAGGTGGACGGGCAGATCGCCGGGGTGCTGCCCATTTACCCGCAGATGCGGAACCGCAAGATCGTCAACGGCCGCTTCTTCAATGACATGGAGCTGGCCGCGAACCTCCCCGTGTGTGTGCTGAACCAAGCTGCGGCCACGAAGCTCTTCCCGCTGAACACGCCGGAGGGAAAATCCGTCCGCGTGCGCGGCTACTACTACAAGATCGTCGGCGTGATCGAGGATGAATCGCGGCAGGCGGGCAGTGAGTCCGGCCCGTCCTCATCAAACACGACCGCGCAGATCTACATCCCTTCCACCACGCTGATGGATCAGTTCGGCGAGACGTTTTTCCGTTTCAAGACCGGCGGATTCGAGGCGGAGAAGGTGGAGTTTCACGAGGCCGTCATCCGCGTCGCGGACACCGATCAGGTCATGAGCCGCGCCAACGCGATCCGCCAGATCCTCACCTCAAACCACAAGAAGGAAGACTGGCGCATGATCGTGCCCATCGAGCTGCTGCGGCAGGCGGAGCGCACAAAACAGATCTTCAGCATCGTGCTCGGCTCCATCGCCGCCATCTCGCTGCTGGTCGGCGGCATCGGCATCATGAACATCATGCTGGCCAGCGTGACGGAGCGCACGCGCGAGATCGGCATCCGGCGCGCGCTGGGCGCGCGGCAGGCGGACATCGTGGTGCAGTTCCTGATCGAGACCACCCTGCTCGCCGGTGTCGGCGGCGTGATCGGGGTCATCGTCGGACTCGCGATCCCGGTCGCCGTGAGTCATTTCGCCGGAGTCACCACCGTCGTGAAGCCGTGGGCGCCCGCCCTCGCCTTCTCCATCTCGGTGCTGACCGGTGTCGCATTCGGCATCTACCCGGCCCGCCGCGCCGCGATGATGAATCCCGTCGAGGCGCTGCGGCACGAGTGATGATGGCGGCGCTGGCTGCCATGTCGCATTTCACGCATTCTTTGTCGTGACGGTGGCGTGAGATTGTCTCATCGTTGCGCCCATGAAATCAGCAGCCGTCGTCAACTTCGCGCCCGAAAAAGGTTCCGTTGAAATCCGCGAGATCGAGCAGCCGGACATCGGCGCCGAGGACGTGCTCCTCGAGGTCGCCAATGTCGGCGTGTGCGGCTCTGATCTGCATCAGTGGACGGCGGATCACTCCTGGCCGGTGAACTATCCGGTCGTGCTCGGGCATGAGTTTGGCGGTCACATCGTCGAGGTGGGCAAGGATGTGGAAGGCTGGAAGGAAGGCGACCGCGTTGTCTCGGAAACCGCGGCGATCATCAGCGCGGAGAATCCGATGACGAAGCGCGGGCTCTACAACCTCGATCCGACGCGCAAGGGCTTTGGCTACGGCGTGAACGGCGCGATGACAAAATATGTGCGCGTGCCAAGTCGCATTCTGCATCACGTCCCCGATGCTCTCCCGTTTGAGCAGGCCTGCCTGACCGAGCCTTGCTGCGTTGCTTACAATGCGGTTGTGAAGAACGCGCGCATCGAGCCAGGGGACCGCGTCGTCGTGCTCGGCCCCGGCACCATCGGTATTCTTTGCGCGGCGATGGCCAGGCAATGCGGCGCGCAGGTCGCCATCGTCGGCTTGCCCCAGGACGCACATCGTCTTGGGCTCGCGCGCGAGCACTACGGCTGCGAGGTGATCATCGGCGATGCGAAGCCGTGGGCGCTGGCGCGCGATGGTCTCGGCTGTGACGGCGTGATCGACGCGGCTGGCGCGAGCATCACGCTGAAGATCGCGCTCGACATCGTGCGCCCTGCCGGCTGGATCAGCAAGGTGGGCTGGGGGCCGCAGCCGCTTGGCTTCAATCTGGATCAACTCGTGCAGAAGAACATCACGCTGCAAGGCAGCTTCAGCCACAACTGGCCGATCTGGGAGCGCGTGATCGCCTTGCTATCGAGCGGCCAGTTCGACGTGAAGCCCATCATCGGCGGCGTGTGGCCCGTGACCGAATGGCACGAGGCCTTCGAGAAGATGCACAAAGGCGAGGTGGTGAAGAGCGTGCTGCGGCCGGTGTGATTTCAGGCCACTCAGGCCAGCGAATCCATGAGCACGCCGATCTCGGCGCGCACGTTGGCTTCGGTCGGGTTGTCCAGCGTTTCGGCGATGGTGGCGAAGAGGATCTCCCGAAAGCGCCGACGCAGACGGTGGGTGGCGACTCGCAGCGCGCCTTCTTTGATGCCGAGCTTTTTCGCGATGTCGGCATAGTCTTCATTGCCTGCCGCGTCGATGCCTAACAGCGGCTGGCAGGCGGTGAAGAAGCCTTCCTTGCCGTTTTGCACATGCTCGTCCGCGAGGTGGCGCATGACGTTCTCCATCGTGGTCAGGGCCCACTGGCGGGTGAACTCGTGCTCGGGGCCGTGTGGATCTGCGACGTCAATCGGCGTCTCACCTTGGTCGAGCGAGATGTTGTCCCGATGATGATCGCGATCTCGGAAATTGATGAGCCGCTTGGTGAAGCTGTGGAGCAAAAAGCTGCGCAGCTTGCCGCGACCGGCATCGGCAATGGCGAACTTGTCGTTGCGCAGCAGCTCGGCGAAGTAGCTCTGCGTGGCGTCCTCCGCTTCGGCCTCGTTCAAGCCCCAGCGTCTCGCGAAGCTGAACAACGGCGGCCAGTAGAGGCGGCACAGTTCATCCAAAGCGGCGCGCGCGGCGGGTGCGTCGTCCTGTGTCGCACGCGCAACGAGAGTCCAGCGCGTGGGCCGAAAGGCATGGGCGTGGCTCGTGCTCATGGCGGATGAGGTTGTTCCAGGACGATGCGGAAACCGAGAATGAAGGAGCGTGTGTCAGGGCTCACCTTGGGACGGCAGCCGGCATCGAGCGCATCTGGCCTGGAGTCGAGCCAAGTGGCACCTCGCGTGAAGGTTTCCTGCCCAGCAGCGCCCTCGATCCATTCGGCGACGTTGCCGCCCATGTCGTAGAGGCCATGACGGTTCGCTGAAAATGAAGCGACGGGTGCCGTGTAGGCATGGCCATCATCGCGCGGGCTGATGAGGGGCAGCTTGGCAAACTCGGCATCGCTGCGCAGTTCATCGCTGGCGTAGTTTCCAGCATCGGCGGGCGGCGGGTAGGTGCCATGCCACGGATACGCATTCGCGGGATCATGCGCGTCGGCTTCCAACCCAGCAGCGACGCTCCACTCGGCCATGGTGGGCAGCCGATAGCGATCCTGCGGACCGATGCGCCCGGAGCTGCGCTCGTAACGGGTGAGCCACTCGCAGAAGGCGGCGGCCTCCTGATGGTTCACGGCGACGACGGGATGCTCGGGCGTTTGTGGGATGAGCGGCTGGCTCCACAAGCCGTCTTTGCGCAGCCATGCTTCGCGCGGGCCTTCATAGTTCACATAGATGGGCACAGGGATCTGCGGGCGGCGCGCGACATCGCTCGCGGCGAAGTCGCGCACGCGCGTCTCGGTGGTGCAAAAGAGCACGCCCGGTGTGCCTGCGGGCACGAAGGTGAGGCCAAGACTGTTCGTAAAGGCGGCGGGTTTTGGCTGCTGCATCCACACGATGGCGGCGATGACGCCAAGCAGCGCGCCCGCGCTCCACATCACGGCGCACCAGCGTCGTGATGGTGTGGCGGTCAGACCAGCGCTGAGTTCCAGCACCTGACCGTAGCGCCGCGCAGGATCGCTCTGCATGGCCCGTGCGAGCACGACATCAATCCCGCGCATGGAGGGCACGATCTCGGATACGGGTCGATACACTCCACGCGGGAGCTGACCGGTGAGAAGCTGATAAAGCATCACGCCAAGGCTGAAAATATCCGCGCGATGATCCACGGGGCCGCTCACGATGAGCTGCTCCGGCGCGGTGTAGTCCGGCGTGCCGAGCAGCGCACCCGTCATCGTGAGATCGCCCGCTGCTTCGTCCTGCGCGAACTGAGCAATGCCGAAGTCCGCCACCTTCACCTGACCTGCCGCATCCAGCAGCACATTGCCTGGCTTGATGTCGCGATGCACGACGCCGCGCTGATGCGCAAACTGCAACGCTTCGCACACCTGCCGCACGATGCGCAGCGCCTCATCCGGTGGCAGCACGCCTTCGTTTCGCAATCGCGTGGCGAGGTCCGTCCCCTCCACCAACTCCATGACCATGAAGTAGTGCCCGTCATCCGCCTGGCCAAAGTCATGCACCGCGACGATGTGCGGATGTTGTAGTCGCGCGAGCGCCTCTGCCTCGCGACGAAAACGCTCCGCGAAGTCCTCTCGCATACCGAGATCAATGGGCAGCAGCTTGATCGCCACAGGCCGGTTCAGTGACAACTGCCGCGCCCGATACACCGCCCCCATGCCGCCGCGCGCGATCAGTGCCTCGATCTCATAACCAGGAAAATACGGTGCCAGTTCGGATGGCTCCGGCGGCGACCACCCGACCGTCGCACCCGAAGCCAGCGCCGTGCGAAACAGGCGCTGCGTCTCTGCTGAGGTGAGAGGTGAATGGTCGGGCATCCGGCCAGGATGATAAAACGTGATGCGGCGTTGTCACGTCACGGTCCTGTGGTTTCCGCACGACGTATCTCATCAAGGTCAGCGAGGTCTTGCGGCCTGCCCGCGAGTTTCTTGGCTTTGATGAGAGCGGCCTTGCACAGGTAGTGAATGGGAAATCCTTCGCCCTCGTCTGTGACACGATTTTTCCAGCAGGTGGCAAAACGCTGTCCCGGCAACGAGGTCAGAAAATCAAAGAGCACGGGTGCCCGCCCGATCATGTATTGGAAACTCTCCTTCGCGAAGTCGGCAGGCGTCACATCGATCAGCGGCATGCCAAACTCCGCAAACGCACGCATGACGCAGGCCGCGTTGTGAGTGGAAGGTTCCAGCCAGAGGTCGAGGTCTTTGGTGAAACGCGGCTGCGAGTAATGCATGGCCGCATATCCACCCACCACGAGGTAACGCACCTCATGCCTGGCGAAGCTGCGGAGCAAGTCTTGGAAATCGGAGTTCATCTGGGCTGCGGCGTTGGGCGCACCAAGTTTCCACCACCAGTTCCCAGGCTGCCTTGCGAATGGCGACACTGCCCTGGCGCTGCCAGAAGCGTATGTTCTGCGTCCGCATGTCGTCGAGGCTGGCGCATTTCACGGCCTCCCAACCATCTCTCGTTTTGACGGAAGAAGAGGCTCGCTTCAGCGAAGGCTTGGGCTGGTTGCTCGAAGCCTTCCGCGTCACGATAACCTTCGGATGGGCTGGCTGGGGTGACTTGATCATCCCGCAGAGTCTGTTGTCAGGGCGCAGGGAAGTCAACGCTCAGCGTCAACGCGAAACCCGCAGCCGCAAAAACGGTCCGGGCGCGCTGATCTCCACCGTGCCGCTTCCGGGATCACTCACGGTGACACCCGACGAGCTGCTCCAGGCGGCGCTGCCGGTTTTGCTCGCGATGGTGGTCCAACTGTTCGCAGCCAGCGTGCTGCTGGATTCGATCTCATACACGAGATCCGTCGCGGTAAGGTTGCGCGTGAAGCTGAGGCGCAGTTGGCCGCTGGTGAAGGCGCCTTGCGGCATCGCAGCAGTGCTGCTGGTGATGGCACTGCTGCCGAGCGCGTATTCGAGGAGGTTCGCGAGACCATCGAAATCGAAGTCGGCAAGCGGCTGCGCGTTGGCTTGATTCGCAGCCGCGTTGCTGCCGAACTGGACGGCGCGCCATTGATCGAAAGGTGAGTCTTCGAGTGTGATCGTCGCAGTGATGCTTGGCGCAGAAGCTGCGAAGGTGGCGGGGCCATCGAGCGTGCTGAGATTCACGGTGAACTGCTCGCTGCCCTCCGCGAGCGCGTCGTTGAGCAGCGGGATGATGAGGGTCTTCGAGAGCGTATCACTCGCACTCCACGTCACGTTGCCAGCGCTGCTGGTGAAGTCGCTGCCTGCACTCGCGGTGCCGCTGGTGATGGAGTAGCTGAGTGACAAAGGCAGCGCAGTGCTGCTGCCGCTGCGCGTGATGGTGAGCGTCGCAGTGCCCGCAGTTTCATTCACACTGATGGCCGCATTGGCAAAGGCGACACCACCGAGCGGCACATTCGCGTTGTCGCCGAGATAGGTCGCTGCGCTGGGCGATGCAGTCAGGTTCGTCGGCGGGTTCGCGGTTTGATTTGTCGCAGGATTGTAGCTCACGCTCATGCCTTGCAGCATCGCCTCGGTCAGCGCGGGATCGGGGCGCTGGAGCCGCAGATAGTCCACATCGAGAATCAAATCTGGCTGGCCGGGGATGTTGATGTAGTTCGCATTGAACTGCGTTTGCGGCCCGCCTGCCTCATAGGCGACGACGCTGTTGAAGTCCGTGTAAGCCGTGATGCCCACCTGCAAGGTCGCACCGAACTGCGGGAAGGCGTGGTCGGCATTCGGGTAGCGATTCTCCACGATCCATGGCCCCGCCGCACTGTGCTTGCGCAAGCAGACGACGGTGTTGCCCACACGCACGACTTGCTGCCACGCCTCACGCGATCCACCGACGCCATTCGTCGAGTAATACAACTCCGAGCGGCTGCGGCGTGTCGTCTTGATCTCGAACTGCCGCGTGCCCGAGTTCCCCGCCGTGCCGAGCGAGAGAAAGATGTAGTTCTCGCCCTTGCCGACCGTCTCGGAAGTGTTCGCCCAATTCTCATCCCCCGGAGTCCAGTCGCTGCCGAAGTCTTGGGGCGGCCATACCGCGCTCGTCGTGTAAGGCACCGGCGCGGCATGAGTGATGGCACGCGGCTCACGAATCAAGATGCCACCCAGCGAGTAGAGCCTGAGGGATGGAAACAACGGCCCGCTCGGATTCTGCCTGCTATAGACAAACACATGCGAGGTGGCGATGAAGTCGCCCGTGATGTTCTTGGAAAAATGCGTGCCGCGCAGATGCTCATACCAGCCCGTCGTGCTCGGCACGATGCGGAAATGACCCGGCGAGCTGGTGTTGATATTGGCGGACTCGACATGATTCGCCCCCCAGCCCTCCAGCGCCCCATGCTCCTGATAGCGGCTGAAAGTGGCCGCATCGCTGAACTCATCACCGAGCGGCTGGAGCGTGTCCGCGAAGGCGCGGATGCCGATTTGGCAGAGAACAAAGCAAATGAGAGTGCGCATGGCTGCTGACTATGCCCGGATGCATAGCCGCTCGTTACGGCCGAGGCGAAAAAAGTTTTCTGTAACGAACTGGCCTCTTGTCGGGCACAGGGTGTGTGAAATCTTTGCTCCGTTACGCGACCATGCTCCCCACTTTCTCGAAAGCTCTGCTCTTTCTCACGCTCGTCGTGTCTGCGTCCGCACAGGTCACGACCACGGGCTTTAACAATGCTGCACGCGCTGAAGCCCCCGGCACGCTGTTGAGTCATCCGGTGACGAATGGGTCGGAGCCGATTGGGCGCACGACGTCGATCAATTACCTGAATGGCTGGATCATCGTCGGCGCAGAGGTGCCGGGCTCACGCAATGGCTCGGACTATCAGATGCGGGTGTATGACATCGCCAATCCAGCGAACCCGGTGCGGCGGATGCCTTCGGACTTTGGGCTGAACTACGCGAACAACTCGTGGATCTTTGGCAACTACGGCTGGAACGCGCATGGCACGGCGCAGTATGGGAACTTGCTGCTGCCGGACCCGATCCGCGTGAATGGCTTCGGCGGCTTGGTGGAGCGCGGCGGCACCAATGGCATCCCGCAACTGATCAATCTGCCGCTGCTCTACAACCGCAGCAGTCAGGCCGGGCCGTGGAATGCCACGCTGCTGTGGTATGACACGGCTGACGCTGACATCGACATCCGCCGTTCCACGGTGGGGCAGAATGGCAACATGGTCTCGCAGGTGCTCGGCACCTTCGATCACGTCGGCCCGTATGGCGGCGGCGACTGGCATCCGATGTTCTTTGGCGATCTGCTCATCTTCGCGCGCAGCGGCGGCGCGGGTGCGGATGGCGTGGTGGTGTATCGACTGAGCTACCAAAACTTCGACGATGGCAATCCGTCGAATGACACCGTCACACCGCAGTTTGTGGGATCACTGCAAGGCGGCTTTCAAGGCTACTGGCCGAATCTCTTCAGCGATGGCACCGGCCTGTATGTCATCGGCTCCACGACAAACATCCTCATCGGCGCGGACATCACCCGCGCGGCGACACCGGGCGGCGATGACTCGGTGAACGTGGCCGCGAGCATAACGGTTTCGGACTTCTCGAATGCCTCCTATCCCGTGTATCAAGATCAGTTCGGCTTCATCCATAACCGCAAGATCGACATGACGCGCTTCCTCGCGGGCGATGCAAACCCCGTCGTGCTCTCGCTCAATGAAGTGAACCCGCCGCGTCCTGCGGGCGCGCCCGCTTTGCCCGGTGGCGCACTCGTCGGCGTGAACACGTCGCAGATGTCTTTGCCACTCGGCAATCTATGGCTCACGGGCGGCTACCCGATCCCAAATTTCAATCAAGGCATGGGCGTGTGGGTGCATCAGCAAGCACCGGACACCGCACCGCCGCGCGTGAGCTACCACATCCCGCAGGTGAACCGCACGAACTACCCGCGCAACGCGCCGCTGAGCTTCCTCATCCACGAACACCCGCGCAACGGCGGGCCGCGCAACGGCATCGACTTCATGGTGCGAGCCGTGGGCGCAAATGAAACGCTGGGTGCTTTCGTGCCCGGATTTCTCCTTCACGACTTCTCCGGCAACATGACCTTCACGCCCGATGTCGGACTCGCGGCTGACACGACTTACCAAGTCGATTTCCCTTCTGATCCGGGCAATCAAATCGGCTTCGTCGATGCAGCGGGCAATTACATCGAGCCTTACTCATTCCGCTTCTCGACCGGCGGCGGCATCAATGCGACGACACCGCCCGTGCTCACGAGTTTGACCGCCAGCAGCTACCAACCTGCGCCGAACCAACAAGTCACCGTCACTACCGCTGCGACTGGCACGGGCACGCTCGACTATCGTTTCAACTTCGACGGCACATGGGGAGCGTGGAGCAACGCGACGAGTGCCAACTTCTTCTACACGACGCCGAGCCGCCCGCGTGTGCTCGTGCAGGTGAGAGATTCGAATGGCAACATCATCACCGACTCGCTGCGCCTGCTGGTCATCACACCACCTGCGGGTCCACGACCCACGCAAAGCTCCACGCTGACCATCGGTGATGATTCCGGCACACGCCGCGTGTGGAGCGTGAATCCCGATGCCAACACCGTCACCGTGGTCAATGCAGTCACCGGCGCGAAAGAAGCCGAGCACACCGTCGGCACGAATCCACGCAGCATCGCGCGAGATTCGAATGGCCGCTACTGGGTCACCTGTCACGGCAGTGATGAAATCCGCGTGCTGAACGCCAATGGCACGACACACGCGACCATCACGCTCGCGTATGGATCTGCGCCGTTTGGTGTTGCTCCTTCACCCGATGGCACGCTGCTCTATGTCACGCTGAGCGGCTCCGGCAGGCTGCACCGCTACTCAGCCGCCGCGCCCAACAATGCACCGCTGACCGCGACGGGCCTGAACACGCCGCGCGCCATCGCCATCAGCGCGAATGGTGCGCGTGTCCTCGTCACGCGCTTCATGTCGTCAGATCTGCACGCGGAGATCGGCGAGTTCACCGCCACACTCGGCTTTACGCGCTTGTTCACGCTGGCTTCGGCGAACACCTTCGATGGCGGAGATCGCGCGGCGGGCGTGCCGAACTATCTCGCGGGCATCGCCATCTCGCCGGACGGCACGCGGGCGGCCATCGTGTCGAAGCAGGACAACACCCTACGCGGCACCTTCTTCGGCGTGGGCAATCTCACACACGAGACCACCGTGCGCAGCGTCATCTCCTTCCTCGATTTGAACTTCAATGCCGAGATCCCGCACACGCGCCGCGACTTTGACAACAGCGACAGCCCCAGCGCGGTGGCTTACACGCCGCTGGGCGATACCATCCTCATCGCCCATCAGGGCAACAATCGCGTCGTCGGCATCGACGCCTTCAGCCTTGCTCCGCTGGCTGAGCAGATCGTCACCGGCTCCACGCTGACCTCGCCCGCCGTCATCACACTCGATGTCGGTACGGGCCTCGCGCCGCAGGGCGTGCTGATCGATGCCGTGTCGAATCGCCTCTTCACGCAGAACTTCATGGGCCGCAGCATCACCGTGCGCGATGCCGCACCGCTGCTTTTGCAAAACCAAACGTCACTGCCCCTCATCGCCACGACGAATGCAGTCGCCACCGAGCTGCTCACCGCGCCCGTCCTGCTCGGCAAACAGATCTTCTACAACGCCGCCGATCCACGCATGAGCGCCGACAGCTACATCTCCTGCGCGAGCTGCCACGTCGATGGCGGGCACGATGGCCGCGTGTGGGATTTCGCCGGACGTGGCGAAGGGCTGCGTCGCACCACCGATCTGCGCGGACGCAGCGGCATGGGCCATGGCGCGGTGCATTGGAGCGGGAATTTTGACGAAATTCAGGACTTCGAGCACGACATCCGCGGCCCCTTCGGCGGCACCGGGTTCCTGAGCTTGAGCCCACAGCAGTTCGCCGCTCAGCATCCATCACCGGCGAGTGGCAAGACGGGACTCAGCACCGATCTCGATGCCCTCGCGGCTTATGTTTCATCACTGACGCCCGCGCACACACCGCGCAGTCCGACTCGAAACACGAACGGCACCTTCACCGCCGCTGCGCAGGCAGGTCAGGCGGTCTTCACCGCGCAAAACTGCGCGTCATGTCACAGCGGCACTTCATTCACGAACAACACGCTTATGAATGTGGGCACCCAGTCAGCGATCAGCGGCACGCGGCTCGGCCTGCCGCTCACTGGCATGGACACACCGACGCTGCACGGCCTTCATGCTTCGCGTGTCTATTTGCATCACGGTCAGGCGGCGACATTGAGCGACGTCTTCAATTACGCAGGCGGTGCGATGACATTCGGTGCGAGCGGGCAATACATCGGTGCGGCGGGCACCAACACGGACAATCCCGCGGAGGGCGGCGGCGGCCTGGTGCGCGGCATGTTTGGCGGCGCGGCGGCTTATCTCGACACCAGCGGCGCGTCCTCCGTGCGCTTCAACAACATCAATGGCGGCAGCGGCGGTGTGGCGCGCATCGCGTTCCGTTATGTGCGGCAGTACAACGGCGGTACGATGAATCTCATCATCAACGGCACGCCGCAGTCCATCGGGGTCGCACGGCAGGTGCCGGACAATGGCTTCATGACCAGCGGCTGGCTTTGGGCCGTCACCACGGCCACGCTGAACGAGGGAGCTACGAACACCATCGAGTTCGAGCGCACGCAGGCGGTGCCGCATCAGATCAATGCGTTGCTCGTCGCCAATGCGAACGTGTTGACGCAAGCGCAGCCGCATCGCGTCGTGCAAAGCCTCTCCAACACTGACCGGGACAACCTGATCGCCTACCTGACGCAGCTCGATGGTCGTGATGCCAGCGGCGTGCCCTTGCCGCCGCCATCCGCGCCTTCACCACAGGCACCTGGCATCGTGAGCGGACCGCAGAGCATCGCTTTGGCCGTGGGGAATCCTTTGAGCTACACCGTCGCCGTGAGCGGCACCGGTCCGTTCACCTTTGTGTGGCGGCGCGGCAGCACCATCGTGGGCACGAACAGCCCTGAGTTGCACATCACCTCCGTCGTCCTCGGCGATGCGGGAAGCTACACCGTGGAGGTGACGAATGCTCAGGGCAGCATCACGAGCGATCCCGCGCAGGTCACGGTGAACCCCATGCTGAGCATCACGACAGCAGCGCTGCCCGTCGCGACCGTAGGCGTGCCTTTCAGCCATGCTTTGAGCGCCAGCGGAGGTGTCGGCACGCGCACCTGGAGTCTCAGCGGCGGTGTTCTGCCACTCGGCTTGAGTTTGAGCAGCAGCGGAGTCTTGAGCGGCACCGCCATCGCGTCCGCACGAGCGATGCTGACCTTCCACATCACGGACTCCTCCGGCATCGACACTCGTGACCTGCTGCTGCATGTGCAGCCTGTGGGCGGCTTCGTGACTGATCCCGATCTCGTGCTGCACTACACCTTTGATGAAGGCAGCAGCACGCGCGTGTGGGACAGCGCCACCGGCGGCAACAACCACACAACCGATGTCGCGGGAGCCCATTGGATCAGCGCAGGTCGCTTCGGCGGCGCGTATGGCCCAGGCAGTGCTAGCGCCACCCTCAGCCGCTTCTTCCCGGCAAATCAGAGCGATTTGAATTTCACTCCGCGCGGCGATGCCCACACCATCAGCGTGTGGGTGCGCAGCACCTTCGTCGGCGGCTATCGAACCGTCATCGGAAAAGACGACGGCGTGGTCAGCGGCTACACGCAGATGCGTCTGTGGGCGACGAGTCCGACGACCAATGTGCAGGGCATCAATGGCGGGCAATTTGGTGGCCAGCTCGCCACCGCACCCGCGCTCAATGACGGTCAGTGGCACCTGCTCACGCTGGTGAACTACAACGACGCCGGCACCTGGCGCACGCGGGTCTATTATGATGACGGCACGCAGTTCACCCAGTTCAACACCGGCCCCGGCGGGACCACACCCGGCCTGTTGCGCATCGGCGACACGACGCTCGGCGGCAACGCCTGGAACGGCCAGATCGACGACCTGCGCATCTACCGCCGTGCTTTGAGCCAAACCGAGATCAACACTCTCTACTACACGCCCGATGTGGAGACCTTCGATGATTGGCGGAACGCAAACCTCACACCTGCGCAGCTTTCCAATCCATCGCTCAATGGCCCCGAGCACGATGCGAATGGCAATGGCATCGCGAACGTGATCGAGTTTGCGCTTGGCAGCAGTTCCATCACACCGCTCACGCTCCAGCTCATCGGCCCGCCCGGCAATCAAACCGCGCAACTCATGCTCACGCGCAACAGCCTCGCTCGCGGCACGACGCTCATCGTTGAATGCACCACCGACTTCGTGACTTGGCTGCCGCTCGCCACGAGCATCAATGGAACGGCCCCCACCGGACCAGCGACGATCAGCGAGGGCAGCGGCATCGTGCGCACCGTCTTCGTCGGCGCACCCGCCGGGACGATGCCCACTTTCTATCGTGTGCGAGTGACGACTCCGTGAAGGGATGGGCGAGGCAGCAGCGTTTCTCTCCCCCTCATGAAACAACTTCTGCTTGCCGCCCTCGTCTCCACCACCGCCCTCGCCGCCGACTACCCGCGCGTTATTTTCTCCGATGACTTTTCCGCCGATGGCTTCGGCAAAGCGTGGGGACACTACAAAAGCTCCAGCGTCGTGAAGGACGGCGTGCTCAAGGGCATCACCGCACCGGAGTCGGATCACCCGGCGGTGGATGTTATCAGAATCGCGCCGGAGCAGGATCTCGAGGTGTCGGTGAAGTTCCAGTTCGTCAGCGATCAGGCGAAGGGCTTCAATATTTGGTTTGATGACAAAGACTACAAAGGCTCGCACGCCGGCCACATTTGCAGCATCTCGGTGAATCCGAAGGCTGTGGTCGTGGCCGATGCGAAGGCGGGCACATTCAGCAACGACTTCTACGCGCGGAAGAAGGCCACGCCGCCCACGCTGACCACCGAGGACAAGGCCAACATGATCAAGTGGACGAAGTCGATGCCGACCACGGTGTCGCTCAAGGAGTGGCACACACTCGTCGTGCGCACGCATGACGACACGGTTGAGACGAGCATCGACGGAAAGGTCGTCGGCAGCTTCCAATCACCGGGCGTCGCGCATGATCACAAGACGGTCGTGAGCCTCACCACGAACCGCATCGACGTGAACTACGACGACTTCAGCATCAAGGGCGTGGCGAAGTGAGACGGGCAGCCGCCGCTCATCTCCGCACGCACGGACAATAGAGACTCCGGCCTCACGCGCTCCACTGCGGCCTGATCCATTATTTTGACGCGCCATCTCTCATGAAAAAACATCTTCGTCCTTCCACCTCGCGCCGTGACTTCATGGCCACGGGTGCTGCTGTCCTCGGCTTCAACATCATCCCGCGCCATGTGCTCGGCGCGCCGGGTGTGCCGCCGCCGTCAGAGAAACTGAACATCGGCTCCGTCGGCATCGGCGGACAAGGCGGCGGTGTGACGAGGGATCTCGCCACGTTTGCGAACGTCCACATCGCCGCGCTGTGCGACGTGGAGCAGAAGCACGAGGCCACAATGGCGAAGCTGTATCCAGGGCGGCCTTTCTACCGCGACTATGGCGAGATGCTGGCGTCTGAAAAACTCGACGCGGTGATGGTCGGCACGCCGGATCATTGGCACGCGCCCATTTCCATCGCGGCGATGAAGATGGGGAAGCACGTCTATTGCGAGAAGCCGCTGGCCCACAGCATCGAGGAGACGCGCATCATGGCAAAGGTGGCCGCCGAGATGAAGGTCGTGACGCAGATGGGCAACACCGGTCACGCAAGTGAAGGCCTGCGGCTCACGAAGGAATGGATCGACGCCGGCGCGATCGGCGCGGTGCATGAAGTGCATGTGTGGTCGGACAGGCCGGGGAATTTTTGGGATTCACAAGGAAAGCCACGCCCGACCGAAAAGCCGCCGGTGCCGGAGACGCTGGATTGGAATCGCTGGCAAGGCGCGGCGCCCGAGCACGATTACCATCCGCTCTATGTGCCGCGCAAATGGCGCGGCTGGTTTGATTACGGCTGCGGCGCGCTGGGCGACATGATGGTGCATAACGCAGATCCCGCATGGTATGCGCTCGATCTCGGCGCGCCCATCGCGGTCGAGGCTGAGACATCGGAGAAAAATCCCGACAGCTTTCCGCTGTGGAGCATCGTCACGTGGCACTTCGCCGCGAAGGGCAGCCGCGGCCCGGTGAAGCTGGTGTGGCACGACGGCGGCAAGCAGCCGGAGAAGCCGCCTGGCTTCGATGCCGCACGGAAGATCGGCGACAACGGCATCACCTTCCTCGGCGAGAGCGGATCCATTCTCGCGCCCGGCTGGTGCGGCACACCGCGCATCGTGCCTGAGAGCAAAATGCGGTCGTTCAAACTGCCGCCGCACACCCTCGCGCGCAGCGCAGGTCATCGCGAGGAATGGGTGGCCGCCTGCCTGGCTGGAAAGCCCGACGACGCGAAGGCGAACTTCGCCTACGCCGCGCCCTATACTGAGGCCCTGCTCACCGGCGTGCTGCCCATCCGCCTCGGGAAACGCATCGAATGGGACAGCGCCGCGATGAAGGCGACGAACGCGCCGGAAGCCGATGCGATGATCCGCAAGACGTATCGCAAAGGCTTCGAACTGCCCGCATGAGCGACGGCGATGCGTAAGCTCCCTCACCCAAACGCAGCCCGCTGAAAGGCCACGCGCCGCCTCTCGTTCTCACGGCGCATGAAACTTCTGCCCGCTCTCCTCGGTCTCTTCGCCATTTTCGCCGCCGCTCCGCTGCTCACCGCATCATCGCGTCCGAACATCATCTTCATCCTTGCAGACGATCTCGGCTACACCGACGTCGCGTGCTTTGGCAGCAAGTATTACGAGACGCCAAACCTCGACCGCCTCGCCGCGCAGGGCATGAAGCTCACGCGCTATCACCATTGCCAGAACTGCCAGCCCACGCGCGCGGCGCTGATGAGCGGGCAGTATGCACCGCGGACCGGCGTGTACACCGTCGGCGGCATCGACCGCTTTGACTGGAGCCAGCGGCCTCTGCGGCCGGTGGACAACGTGACATCTCTCCCGCTCGAGAACATCACCATCGCGCAGACGCTCAAGGGCGCTGGCTATGCCACCGGCATGTTCGGCAAATGGCATCTCGGCGAGAGAGATGCGTATCATCCCGGCAAGCGCGGCTTTGACGAGGCCATCGTCACCATGGGCCGGCACTTTGATTTCGCCACGAGTCCAAAGACCGTGTACCCGAAGGGCGAGTACCTCGCCGACTTCCTCACGAATCGGGCGGTCGATTTCATCACGCGGCACAAGGATGCGCCGTTCTTCCTCTACCTGCCGCACTTCGGAGTCCACTCGCCGCATCAGGCCAAGGAGGAACTCATCGCGCGCTTCAAGCCGAAGCCGCCCGTCGGCGGACACGACAATCCCACATACGCGGCGATGATCGCCAGCGTGGATGAAAGCGTCGGGCGTGTGATGAAGACGCTCGATGAATTGAAGCTCACTGAGAACACCGTGCTCATCTTCACCAGCGACAATGGCGGCGTGGGCGGCTACGCGCGTGAAGGGCTCACTGGCAAAGGCGAGGAAGGCGGCATCACCGACAACGCGCCACTGCGCAGCGGCAAGGGCAGCCTCTACGAAGGCGGCACGCGCGTGCCCTTCATCGTGCGCTGGCCCGGCGTCGTGCAGCCCGGCACCGCGTGCGATGTGCCCGCCATTCATGTGGACATGTATCCCACCTTTTTGGACATCACCGGCACCGCCGCACCTGCGGACTACACGCTGGATGGCGAGAGCCTCGCGCCGCTTTTGAAAAACGCGGATGCACCCCTGAAGCGCCCCGCCATCTACCAGCACTTCCCTGGCTACCTTGGCTTCGCTAAAAACATGTGGCGCACCACACCGGTCGGCACCATCGAGGCGGGCGACTGGAAGCTCATGGAGTTCTTCGAAGACAGCCGCCTCGAGTTGTACAATCTCAAGGACGACATCGGCGAGCAGCACAACCTCGCCACGGTGAACCCCGCGAAAGCGAAAGAACTGCACGATCAAATGCTCGCGTGGCGCGGCAGCGTGGGAGCGAAGATGCCGGAGAAGAACACTCCCGGCGCGGAGTCGAAGCCGAAAGTAAAAGGCAAAGGCAAAGGGAAGAACAAAGCCGCGGCGGAGTGAGTGCCGCTGCGCGAGCAAAGTAGCCATCTTGCTCCGCGAGATGAGCCTTGTGTGCCTTCGAGCGAATGACCTCCAAAGTCCAAGAGCCCGCGCCTCCCTTGCGGAGCCGCTCCGCTCCCACGAAAGAGGGAGCGCAGCCCAAGACTGAGAATCATCCCTGCCATTGGAAGCACAACGCTCATCTCGCGGAGCGAGATGGCTACTTTGCCTTCGGCTTCTCAGTCGCCGTGCGCACAGTGTCCCGTAAAATGGAGATGGTTGCGACCGCAGCGCTGCGTTCCTTTACCACGCACTGGCAACCCTCCCTTCCCTCCTCATGCACTCCATTCTCATCATCGGCTGCGGCAGCATTGGCGAGCGCCACCTGCGCTGCTTTCAAAAAACCGGGCGCTGTACCGTCGTCGCGTGCGATGCCAGTTCATCCCTGCTCGCGGCCATGCACGAGCGCTATGGCGCGGCGACGTTTGACTCGCTCGGAAAGGCGCTGGCAGACGGCAGTTTCGACGCGGCAGTGGTCTGCACGCCCGCACATCTGCACCTGCCCATGACCCTGACGCTGCTGCGCGCAGGGCTGCATGTGTTCATCGAAAAGCCGCTGGCAATCGACACGGCACTGGTGCCAGAAACGCGCGCATTCATCGCGGCCGCAGATCGCTTCACAGCTGTGGCGTATGTGTATCATCTGATGCCGTGGATGCTGGGCGCGCACGCATTCCTACAAACCGGCGAGCTGGGAAAGGTGCTGCAAGCCAGCATCGTCTCCGGCCAGCATTTCCCGACATTTCGTCCGGCGTATCGCGACATCTATTATGCGCGGCATGAGCACGGTGGTGGCGCGATCCAGGACGCGCTGACGCATCTGGTGAATGCAACGGAATGGCTCATCGGTCCCTGCACCCGGCTCTACTGTGATGCCGCGCATCAAGCGCTGGAGGGCGTGACGGTGGAGGACACGGTGAATGTCAGCGCCCGTCATGGTGAGGTGCTGGCCAGTTTCTCGATGAACCAGTTCCAGGCCCAAAACGAGACGACTTTCCTCATCGGCTGCCAGCGCGGCAGCTTGAAGATCGAACTGCACGAGCGCCGCTGGGGTTTCCTCAAGCACGGCGATAGCGCATGGACCTGGCACACGACGCCACCTATGGAGCGCGATGATTTGTTCACCTATCAGGCGCATGCGTTTCTCGACGGCATGGAGGGCAGGCCCACGCCGCTCGCGACTTTTGATGAAGCGGTGCAGACGCTCAAGTTCAACGCCGCCGCCCTGCGCTCAGCCGCCACCCGACTTCCTGTCACCATCGAATGAACACACACGCAAAGAACTCCGCCTTGCCACGCTTCTCGTGAGCAGAAGCAGGAGTGTGAGGTGGTGTTTCATGGAAGATGCGTGGGCGGACGAGGGGAGAGCAGGATGGCGCAGATGAGCAGGCCGAGTGAGGCGACGGTGAAGATGTGGCTGACATTGACGTGAGCATCACGGAGGGCGCCGCCCGCATAGATTGTCAGGCCGCCGACACCGCAGTCGGAGAGATTGAGCACGCCGCAGCCAGTGGCGCGGTAGCGTGGATCGCAGACCATGCAGAGGATAGGCATGGTATTGCAGGCGCCAAAACCACGCGCGAGGCCGAAGAGCATGAGCCCCGCGATGGCGATGCCGAAGGTGTCTGTATGTGCGGCCAGGAAGATGGCTGGCGCGCCGATGCACATGCCGATGACGGCAACGCAGATGCGCCTGCGCTCAGTGCGTCGGCTCCAGCGATCCGCGCAGGCTGAAGAGGCTGCGCAGCGCGGGGATGAAGGAGACTTTTTCCTCTGGCTGACTGCTGCTGGGCTTGGGTGGTGGTGAGGCCGCGATCAATGACCATGATCTCGCCCATGATGTATCAGGGGCGAGCGGCCTTTGCTTTTTGCCCGATGCGAGGCTGTCGGCTTCGGCTAGAGAGCCATCGGTGGAGCGGACGATGCGATGCTGCCGCCTCGGCCAAGCGCTAGGGCTGGGTGGTGTTTGCCGCACGCGCGATGCCTGTCCAGATGGCGGTGACGGCGTCGAGGTCGAAGCCGGCGGAGGCGGCGCCGCGGGTGGCTTCGTAGAAGGGTTTGACGTTGGCGTGCCGCACGAGCTCGCCGTCGGCATCGACGATCCATTTGTCGCCGGTGGATTGGATGCGGACGTGGCGGATCCAGTCGAGGCCGGGGACGTGGAGGTCGGCGAGGTCAAAGCTATCGCCCCCGGAGACGGCGGGGTCGGTGGCGTCCACGTTGGTGCCGTTGGCGATGACGGGGTTCACGCCGGCGAAGCCTTTGTTATAAACGAAGGGATGGCGGAGATTCAGCGCGCCGGTCTTGGCATCGTAGCGGGGTGAGAAGTCGCAGGGGAAGGTGTGCCAGGCGCGGCCGTCCTGGCTGACGGAGACGGTGGCGGGCTCCATGAGACGGGAGTTTGCGTCACCGCCTATATAGAAGACGTTTTCGAAGACGGTGAGGTCGGGGCCGGGGCCGTCGAGGACGACGTTGTCATCAAAGCTGACGATGATGCTGCCACCGTAGGGGGCAGTGCCGGGGCTATCGACGGAGGCGGCGCCGAGTGAGACGACATGGGTGGAGCCGCTGCCTAGGCCGCCGCCCTTCGGCGGGCCGAGGACGATGGCGGGCAGGCCGGTCTGCCCGAAGGCATTGGCATTGAGGGGGCTCCAGAGGCCGACGGAGTCTGCGAAGGGATGCGCGCCGGCCTTGACCTCGACGGCGAGATGCGCGGGCGGAGACGGGACGCCATCTGCATTCAAGGCGAAGGCGGCGTAATAAGCGGCAGGCAGCGGTGAGGGATCGAGGGCGGCTGTGGCGAGGCCTTGATAAAGGAGGATGCCATCCGCCTCGGTGGCGGGGGGGTGTGCGGCGTTTCGCACGATGCGCACGGCGGCCAGCGCGTCTGGGGAGTCGGCAGGATTTTCCCACGTGAGGGCGACGCGGCGGAGGCTGCTGAAGGCGGTGAAACGGTTGACGGCGGCAGGGATGGCGAGGGCGATGTTCAGGAGAAACGTCTGGGTGACGACCTGTCCGGAGTGGTCGGCGACGGTGAGGCTGAGGGGCACGGATCTGGACTGCTCGTCGGGCTGGCCGGGTGTGCCGGTGAGCAGTCCGGCGGGCTGGAGCGTGAGGCCACCGGGCAGCGCTGCGGCGGTGGACCAGAGATACGGCGGGGTGCCGCCGCTGGCGGTGAGGGGAGCGGTGAAGACCTGGCCTGCGGTGGCGTCGGGCAGCGCGGTGGTGAGAATGGTGAGGGGGACGGGTTCTTTCTCGGTCTCGGGCGGCTCCTCGGCGGGGGAGCCTTCGTCCTGCAAGGTCGTGGTGGGCGAGGGCGCATCGGTGGTGGAGGCGATGGTAGCGGCGGGAGTGGTGGAGTCAGGAGAACGCGCGGGCGCTTTCTCCGCTGCGAGCGCGGCGGTGACGCGCAGTTTGAACTCGGCGACATCCGCCTCGCCCGCAGTGTCCGTGACGCGGACACGGAGGGTGAGGGTGCTGAGCGCGCCGGGTGTGCCGGCCAGCTCGCCGGTAGCGCGGTCCAGCGCGATGGGACTGCCCACAGTGCCGCCGTCGAAGCTCCAGGCATAAGGCGGCGTGCCGCCGACGGCCTCAATCGCGGCGCGATACGGCTCCCCCGCCCTGCCCTCCGGGAGCTTTCCGGTGGTGATGTAAAGCGGCACGGTAAACTTCGGCGCGGCGGCGAGATCGGCGGCGGCCGCATCGGTGCCGACAGCGGTGACGGATGCTTTTTTGACGGGCGTGGCGGGGAGCCACACGCCGGCAAGCCGAACGAGGCCGTATTGTTTGCGGATGCGCTCTTCCAGCGAGTCGGTCTCGAATATCTCCTCGGCCAAGGCTGAGCCCGACGGATTTGCCGCCGCGTCCGATGAGTCGGGCGCGGAGGAAGACGGGGCGATGCGCGATGGCAAGGTGTGGGCGCGTTTCGCGGGCGGCAGAAAGGCCATGCGCTCATCGATGCTGCCCAGGGTGAGCACGAGGATGCCAAAGCCGGCCGCCCCGAGCATGAGGACGGCCAGCCACTTGGAATCGCGAGACGGAGCGCTCATCGCATCAGGGAGGTGTGAGGATGAGCCGAAGACGGGCGAAGTGATGCGCGCCGGCGGCGGTGTCCGTGACGGTGACGCGAAAGCGCGAGGCGACGGCGACCTCGCTAACGCTGCCGGCGCCGATGCCTGATGAGACGGTGGGCGCGCCAGCCGAGCTGCGCGCGACCTCTTGCCAGCCGCCCGGCGTGAGTGAATCTGAAACCTCGACGATGTAAGCGAGGTCGGTGTTCAAGGGATCGCGGATGAAGGTGAAACCGAGGACGCCGGCCTGGACGCTGGGGGTGATGGGCGCGATGCCAGGCGCGACGGGAGAGGTGCCGCAGGCGTACTCGACGAGGTTTGGCACGCCGTCGCGGTCGGGGTCTGCGTTGGGGCCCCAAGTGGCGGAGCTTGTGTCGAGGGTGAGATTGGCCACGCCGAAATGTTGCGCGCGCCATTGATCCGCATGCGGGATGTCGATGCTGAGGTCCGGGGCGTGGCCGGTGTAAACGCTGGTGCCGGCGCCGCCATACTCGTCTTGCGCGAGGAAGGCGAGGTAACCGGTGCCGGAGCGGGTGAAGCTGCGGACGGTGTAGAGGACATCGGTGCCCGGCGGGAACGCGCCGTGTTGGGGAACGAGGCGGGCCATGGTCTGCGTGGCGGGATCGAAGACCTGCACGTGATTGACCGCGTAACCGGTGGCCCAAACGCGGCCGACAGAGTCAACGGCGATGTTTGACGTGCCGTCGAATTTGAAGACAAACGAGGCGGATGACACGGGGATCGGCGCGGGCGTGCCGGAGATGACGGACTGGATGGCGGCTTCGACGAGGGAGGCGGGGAACTTGAGGACCTTGTCCGCGTCCGCAGTGGGCTCGTAGAATTCGTCCAGTTCATACGTGGCGGTGTAGAGATTGCCCGCCGCATCCGTGGCGATGCCGCCGCTGTACGTGCTGATGGTCTGCGTGATGGGGCCGGTCTTTGTGCCGTCGAGGGAGATGAAGACGACGTTGTTGAAGCCAGCGACCGCATTGCCTCCGCCGACGAGCCAGCCCTCGATCGCCGTGGTGGGGGATTTCCAATAGACCCCGGTGTAGTTCTGAGGCGACGCGAGCGGCGCGGGATTCACGCCTGCCGCAGGTGAGGAAGGATTGAAGGTGAACACGTTCGATGTCGCGGCATACCCTCCCTGGCCGACGAGTGCGGTGGTGGCATCGCGCACCGCGAGGAAGGATGGATCGAGCGCGAGGGCTCCCGCAGGCACGATGTTTTTACCCGCGGCGCCGAACGCATCCTGCACGAACACCTGCCCTGCCACGCCATAGACGAAGCGTCCGTCAGGCAGGTGCGCCAGCGCGGTGGAACGGAATCCAGACGATGAGAAAGCATCGATGGTGAGTGAGGTCCAAGATGCGGCGTGCAGACTCGGATTGAACGCCGCGCAAAGTGCGAGGCCCGACGTGAGGCCGGCGACGACGGAGCGACGCGCGGTGGATTGCAGACTTTCCAGCGACCTGCATGTGCGCAAGGCGGCGGAGCGGATTGTGTTTGTCATTTTCTTGCTTGGGGATGCGGCAAGAGCCAGGGCCGGCCCGGTGATCTGGCGTTTGCCAGCCGAAGTCAGCTCCCACTCCCACCCTTCATTGTTGCGATGAAGTTTTTCCCGCACGCCGTCACACGACGGCACGGGAGTGAGGATTGGCAGAGAGATGTTCGGACTCCGGGTTTGTTCGGGCGCACTCGAATCAAACGATATGATTCGAGAATCCCGAGCCTCGCCTCCGCCTTCACCACAGGTTTCCCCGCGATTGGCTTTGCTCCGCGCTTTGCAGCACGAATGGAAGTTTGTGACCCGTTACCGCAGCGCGACTGTGGCCGGTTCTCACGGCCTTCCCTGCATCTGCGAATCTGGGCAGCGGATTCATGGCCGCCGCCCGGTTTGTCAAAGAGTCCCTTCGAGCCGCGCCAATGTGAAACGCGGCCGCTCGGGGAATCCGGAGCCATAGCTGGTCACCCAGGCGTTGCCAAATTGTATTTGAGCCGCTGCCTGTGAGCGCACGCCTTTGCCGGCAAGGCGACTCGAAGTTTGAGAATCGCGCAAAGCTGCGACCCTCACTGGGCCGACGATAGCTCCTTGCGTCCAAACACGCATCCCTGCGAATCGCCGCCTGCGGTCTTCAGATTCTCCCGAGCGAAAGATGGACACGGGAGAGAACCCGGCGCTAACCGCCTGCCTGTCAACGGCATTGAGTCGGCTGCGGCGAACTCGGAGTGCCCGGTGGACCCGCTCGGGTAGCGGACATTTTGGGCCACGGACGAGGCAAATCGACGTCGGATCGATTTAGTGGAGTTTATATTTGAGATAGTCGTTGCAGAATTGTGTTATAATTTTGAGAAACTATTTGCTGGTATTTATGGATAATGATAAATTATTCCAAGAATTTAGAACAAAGAGCGAATTCCATGAACACAAACCGCATCTCCCTTCGTCCTGCCAAAATCCGCCTTGCTGCCGCAGCCCTGCTGCTCGCGGCCGGCTTTGCCGCTAAAACCCACGCGCAGACCGGCTACTACGCCGCAGCATACCAAGGCGTCCCGGCGCAGCAGCTGAACTACACCGCCTACTCGCAGCAAGCGGCCTATCAGCAGCAGATGGCCGCCTACCACCAGCGGATGGCCGTCTATCAGCAAGAGCTGGCCGCCTATAATCAGCAGAAGGCAGCCTATGATCGTGCAGTCTCCCAGCAATCTGCGGCTGTCCGCCCCGCGCTTGCCATTCCATCCGCCCGGCCGGCACACTCCAATGCCCTTCGCTATGACGGCCGATATGCAGCGGCCCCGGTGACGATGCCAGCCCAGGTTCAATACGCTGTCAACGCCGGTAACAGCATCCAAAGCAAGCCCTACCGTCGTGGCGGCGGTCATGCCAGCATCGAAGACAATGCCTACGACTGCTCCGGCTCGGTTTCATACGTCCTGATCAAGGCCGGTCTGCTGCGCTCACCCTTGCCTTCAAATGGTTTCGCCACCTATGGGCAGCCGGGCCCGGGGCGCTACATCACGATCTACGTCAAGCCGGGATCCCACGTCTTCATGACGGTGTGCGGACTTCGCATGGACACATCCGGAGGCGGTGATGACGAGGGCCCCCGCTGGCGCGCCAAGCCGCGCGCTGCCGAGGGCTTCATCCTGCGCCACCCGGCTGGTTTTTGATCCGATTGTCGCATTTCTGCAACTCAGCCCACCAAACCTCTCAAAAGCTCAACACAGAATCAAAACTCAATCAACCAAACCCGCGAACCCAACAGAAAGAACACTCGATATGAAACTCAACCTCACTCCTGCGAAAAACGACACTCTCACAAACGACAACCAAGTTGGCTGGCTGAACATGCCAGCGTTTGGCTCAGGCTACCTCGAGTTCATCTCCCGCGACCTCGCCGACGATGACTTCGAGCCCGCCACTGCCCTTTCGGACGCCGCGAACGACGCTCTGGCAGACCTGCCGGTCGAAGCCACCAGCGACGAAGGCTGGGCCAACGTGGCAAACCGCTTCCAAGCCACCTTACGCGAGTCGTTCTGGTCCGCGATGAGCTCCGCCGTCGATCTCCGCGCAGGCCGTTCCGTCGCCGCATAATCGAACCTTTTTTCTTCACGAGATGTTCGCAAAGACACCTTTCAAGTCCCCGGCGGTGAGCGCTGGCGCTATCCGACTCGGCGTGGTTTCGAGTGGATTCGCTCCTAAATTCTCGCCAACGCTCACGCCGGGCGGCCTGAAAACAGTTCCACCGACACATTCGGAACAAAAAAACGACAACACGCGAAACGTGGCATCGAGGCCCGGTCATGGCTTGATTCGCATTCCACTCACTGGCACGACGCCGCGGGCGCTCACGATCACCTGCTTCGGAAGTAATGCGGCCGGCTCCCCGTAGCCTCAGCCGCAGAGTCATCGGCAGTTTGCGGTGAAGCCAGCCCAACCAGAACCCGCTTGTCATCCATCTTCCCATCTGGAAAAGTGACGTCCCCATGAGCGATCAAAAACCGGAGCCCCCGGCAACGCCGGACGAGATCACCAAGAAGCTCGAGGAGTTCATCAAGAACAGCCTCGGCGGCCAGGTGCTTTTCACCAAAATCGAAAGCTCTGGCGCGAGGCCACAGCAAGAAGCACCCTCAGGCGATGAGCCACCGGTCATCGAGGTGGATGAGTCCGCCTTCGAATTCCGCTACAAGCCCGCCGACATCAAGGCCCACCTCGACCGCTTCGTCATCCGCCAAGATGAGGCGAAAAAAGTGCTCGCGACCGCCGTGTGCGACCACTACAACCACGCGCGCATGATCCGTGAGATGCGGAAGAACGGCGAGGCAGAAGTGGAGTTCTCAAAGCAGAACGTCCTCATCGTCGGCCCCACGGGCGTTGGAAAAACTTACCTCGTCAAGCACATCGCCGAACTCATTGGCGTGCCGTTTGTAAAAGCGGATGCCACGAAGTTCAGCGAGACCGGCTACGTCGGTGGGGACGTGGACGACCTCGTGCGCGATCTCGTCGCAAAGGCAGGCGGAGACACCGAGATGGCCGAGCACGGCATTATTTATCTCGATGAGATCGACAAGCTCGCGTACGGCACCGAGCGCGGCGGCCGGGATGTCAGCGGGCGCGGCGTGCAGACCACGCTGCTGAAGCTGATGGAGGAGACCGAAGTGCCGCTCTACGCGCCGAACGACATGCGCGCGCAGATGCAGATGATGTTCGACACCCGCAAGGGCCGCACCGGCCGCGAGGTCATCAACACGCGCAACATTCTCTTCATCGTCAGCGGCGCGTTTTCCGGCCTCGAGAAGATCATCGAGAAACGCCAGACCAAGACAAGCATCGGCTTCGCGGCCGCGGGCTCTGAGCGGCCTGCTGGAGAAACCCTGCTGCGCGAGGCACGCACGAAGGACTTCATCGACTACGGCTTCGAGGCCGAGTTCGTCGGCCGCCTGCCAGTCCGCGTCGTGTGTGATCCTCTCAGCGCCGACGATCTTTTCCAAATCATGAAGTGCTCCGAGGGCAGCCTCATCCGTCAGTTCGAGCGCGAGTTCGCCGCCTACGGAGTGCGCGCGGCGTTTGACGACGGCGCGCTGCGTCACGTCGCCGCGCAGGCGGCCGATGAGAAAACCGGCGCGCGCGGTCTCGTCACCGTCTGGGAAAAGGCGCTCCGCGAGTTCAAGTTCGAGCTGCCCAGCCTCGGCCTGCCGGATCTGTTCATCGACGAGGCGCTCGTGCGTGATCCTGCGGGGGCGCTCGCGAATTGCCGCACGCAAGCCGAGGTGTGGCAGACTGATGTCCGCGCGCGTGAGGTGCAGGACTTCGCCGACACGTTCCGCCGCGACCACGGCATCGAGATTCATTTCGACTCCGGAGCGGTGAAGGCCGTCATCGATCGCGCCGAGCGCGAAGGCAGCGGCATCGACGCCCTTTGCCGGAAGCTCTTCAAAGACTATCCATTCGGCCTCCAACTCGTCGCACGGAACAGCTCGCAATCTGTCTTCCCTCTCGCTCGCGAGGCGGTCGATGACGCCGACAAGTATTTGAGCGAGCTCGTCTCCCGTTCCTATCGAGCCGCGCTGCCGCGCGCAGACACCCCTGCCGCCTGATCCGCAGACGCACCGCCCCGCATGTCCAGCAAGCGTGCCGCCATCCTCATCATCGGCGTCCTCATCAGCGCGCCGCTCCTGGCCTTGTACCACTGCGGGCTCATGCGCGGCGCGTCCGACACGCTCGAGTCCGCCTTCCGCCAAGTATTCATCCTGCCGGATGCAAAGCTCGCGCGCTCACTGCCGCTGCAATATTTCTACTATACCGCGATGGCCTTTTGCAGCGCTTGGGTGTGCGCCGAGATGCCGCGGAGATCGCGCAAAGTAGTCTTCATCTTCGGGGCTGCCTTTCTCACGCTCCTCCTTGCGCCGGCGCTCGCCTTCAACGGATTGCTTTTCGAGCCGTTCACCGGCATGGCCGCCATACTCAGCGCGGGCATGGCCGGCATCGTGCTTAGCGACACGGAGAAAGGGCGGCGTGCGCATCTGTTCCGCCGCTTCTTCGTTGGCAGACTCTCGGGCCAGGCGTTCGACGATCTCATCTCCGCCAAGGATCCCCCAAAACTCACCGGCCGCCGTGAACTGACCGTGCTGTCCTGCCGCGTCCTGAACTCCGCCGAACTCGGTGCCGACCTCGAAGCTACGGAAATGGAGAGTCTGAGCTCCGGCTTCCTCAAGGCCGTCGCTGAATTTCTCGTCTCAAAAGGCGCCTATCTGGACGCCTGCGACGAAGACGGTGTCCGCGTTCTCTTCGGTTTCCCTCTCACCGACGCCGCCCACGCAGCCACCGCGTGCACCGTCGCCATCGAGCTGCGCCAGCGCCTCGTGAATCTCTCCCAGGAGATGGAGAACCGCTGGCATAAGCGGCCTGCGCTCGGCGTCGCGCTCGCCTCGGGCGACATGACTTGCGGCCTGTTTGGTTTCAGCGAATTTCAGTTCTACGGCGCGGTCGGCGAGTCACTCGGGTTCTCCCAGCGCCTCTGCTCAGTGAACCTCATTTACGGCAGCCACGTCCTGCTCGGGAACCGCACCTTCCATCTGGCAAAAGACACCATCGAGGTGCGTCCCATGGAGATGGTCTTCGCGCCGAAGGCTCACGCCGTCAGCGAAGTTTACGAGCTGCTCTCGTTGAAGAACGCCCTCACCGAAGCAGAAGCCAAGGCGCGCGATGCCTTCTGGCAGGGCGTCGTGCATCTCCGCAAAGCGGACTACAAGGCAGCGTTGGAAAACTTCAACGCAGCCCGGACCGAAGGCCGCGAAGATGCTCCTCTGCGCTACTTCAGCGAGCGCGCCAAGGCCGGCGCCAGGGAAGACAAAAGCACCACCGACGCCAAAGGCAGCGCGCGCCACGTCCGGCTTTTGATGGGTGGGTAGCATGGGCGCGGCGCGGCCGCGGGCGTCTTCAGGAGCTTATGCTTTGGCGCAGGGAAACCAGCACTGGATCGCCACGCCTCCGCCACGCTTGTTTTTTATCTCAAGCCGCCCGCCGATGAGATTCGCCCGGTAGTCCATCACACGCACGCCGATGCCCTCGCCGTTCTGACCCTCCTTCTTTTTCATGCCGCTTCCATTGTCCTCGATCTTCAGCACACACTCAGCATCACTGGCGCGGCTGAGGGAGAGGGAAACCTTCTTTGGCTTTCCATGCCGCATCGCGTTGTTCACCCCTTCTTGCGCGATGCGGAACAGATGAGTCTGCATCTCCGAATCCGCGATGACGATGCCCGGCGCGATCACGCAATCGCATTCGGTGCGATAGTTTGTCCTCACAGTTTCAGCCAGCAATTGTAGCGCGCCGCCGAGCCCGCGGTTCTTCACGCCCGCAGGAGAAATGCCATGCGACATGCGCCGGACCTCCTGCACCGATTCTTGCACAAGCTCACGGATCCGCGTGGCCAGCGTTTTCTTGGGTCCATCAAGGCCGCTCTCGAGAGCTTCTAACATTGAGGCGATGCCGGTCATCGTCTGGCCCACACCATCGTGCAGGTCATTGCCGATGCGCGCGTGCTCCTGCTCCGCGATCTTCAGCACCTCGTGCTGCAGGCGGTTTTTATCCGTGACATCGATGCCGGTGATGATGATTTGCTCGACATTGCCTTCAGCATCCCGGCTGGATGTGCCCCAGATCTCCGCCAAGCGCAGCTCTCCTGTCTTCGTCCGCAACCAGATCTCCGCAGGCGGATTGTCCTCGCCTAGCACCAGCCTGCTGAAGCGCGCGCGCGAGCGGACGATCTCCTGGCCTTCCATGAACCCTATGTCCCACGCGATGCGGCCCTGCATCTCATCAACGGTGTAGCCCACGACGCGCACGAACTGCGGATTCGCGTGGACCACGCGCCCATTCAGGTCGGTAACGAGGATCAACGCAGCCGTGTGCCTGATGAGCGCCCGGTTGAAATCGATCTCGCGCAAGTAACCCGCCTCCGCCCTCTTCCGGTCTGAGATGTCTTCTGCGATGGTGATATTGAAGGTGGGCACCCCGCCCTCCTTCCACAGGGGCGATACGGAAATGTTCACCCAGATGAAGGAGCCGTCCGGGCGCACGAAGCGCTTTTCCAGCCGAAGCCTCTCGACGCGCCCACGCCGCAGGTCCTCGTTCGCCTCCCGACTTGTCCGCGCGTCATCGGGATGAGTGATGTCCATGAACGTCACCATCGTCAGCTGCTCCGGGGTCATTTTCGTGATGTCGCAAAACCTCTGGTTCACGCGCACATAGCGACCCGTGTTCACATCGACGATGGCCACTCCCACCCCTGCCTGCTCAAAAATCGCGCGGAAACGTTGCTCGCTCTCACGCAGCGAATTCTCAGCCCGCTTTCGCGCGGTGATATCCAGCACGAATGACACGCCCTCGTTCGGCACGTGCGGAAACAGCGCGCCGCCGACGATGATCGGCACACGGGTGCCGTCTTGCCGAAAATACTCCTTCTCGTACGGTGTGATTACGCCCCGCTCCTCAAGCTCCCGGATCGCGTACTCGTCCGCCGCGCGGTGTGCCGCCGGCGTCATGCTGCTCCACCGCACACGCCCCGCCTTCACATCCTCCTGCGTGTAGCCCGTCATCTCGAGGAAAGTTTCATTCGCCTCCGTGATGTCGCCGTCGAGTCTCCAAAACATCAGCCCCACCAGCTCCGACTCCATGATACCGCGGTAGCGCGCCTCACGGTCCACCAGCGCGGCCTGCGCCGCCTTGAGCTGCGAGATGTCGGTGACCATCGCGACGGCTCCCGCAAACTTTTGTCGTGAGTCGTAGATCGGATTGGTCGAAATCCACGCCCAAAAATCCGAGCCGTCCTTGCGCCGGAACTTGAACTCATGCTGTTCGGAGATGCCCTGCTTGCGGCGTTCCATGTTCTTCCGGGAGATCTCACGGCCCTCCTCGTCCATGAAGTCATCCAGCGGCCGCCCTTGCATTTCGGCCTGCGTGTAGCCCAGCATCTCAGCCATCTTGGGATTCACAAAATCCGTCTCGGACCTTGCGTTGATCGTCCACACACCCTCTTCCGCCGTCTCGACGATCTGACGGTAGCGCTCCTCCACCTCGCGCAGCGCCATCTCGGAATTCCTGCGCTCGATGGCCACCGCCGCCAGACGTGCCGCCGCGGCCACCGCGCCCGTTTCCGAACTGCTGGGAAAGTGCGGCACGCGGCGGAAGCAGACGATCGTGCCCAGCAGCAGGCCGGCGCTGCTGACGATCGGCTCGGCCCAGCACGAGCGCAGTCGCGCCCGCGCCGCGAGTCTCTTGAACACGGACGCCGAGCCGTCTTCGGGAATGCTCTCCACGATCACACGCCTGCCCTCTCGCACCTGCGCGCCGCCGCTCATCATTTCCAAGGTGAGCGCGCCACGGCTCACGCCGTTTCGGAAAAACTCGGGCAGTCCGGGTGCGATCACCTCCGTCAGACGCGAGCCGTCCGCATCCACGCGCACCAGCATGCACAACATGCTCTCCGCCTCCGCCTCGACCCTTTTCACGATCGCGGCCAGCACCGCTTCACACGGCGCACCCTCGGCGACGAGCTTTAAATTGTGCTCCTCACGCTCCCGCGCATCCTGCCGCGCGGAGATGTCCTGATGCGTGCCGATCACACGCAGCGGTCCACCCTGGGAGTCGCGTGACGTGACCATTCCCCGCGCCAGTATCCACTTCCACGAGCCGCCCTTGCACTTCATGCGGAACTCACTGGTGTAACACGGCGTGCGTCCGTCGAAGTGCGCCTTGATCGCTGCCATCGCGGGCGGCAGATCCTCAGGATGCATCCGCGTGGACCACTCATCGAAGTGGTTTTTGATCTCGTGCTCCGTGTAGCCGAGCATGCTCTTCCAAGCCTTGGAGAAAATGACCTGACCCGTTCCCACGTTCCAGTCCCACATGCCGTCCCCAGCGCCTTCCAGTGCAAACTTCCACCGCTCCTCGCTCTCGCGCAGCGCTTCCTCAGCAAGCTTGCGCTCCGTGACATCACGCCCCACCGATTGCGTCTCCATCAGCCGGCCATTCTTGAAGAAGGCACGATTCACAAACTGCATCCAGCGCACCTCGCCCGAAGCGGAGTAAACCCTGTTCTCGATCACCACTACAGGCTTCCGCGGGGATAAATGCCGCAGTTGTTCCAGCACTGCGGGCAGGTCTTCGGCAACGACCACTGGCTGCCAGCTTCGGCCGATCAACTGCGCGCTCGTCTTGCCAAAAAACCGGCAGTATACCTCGTTCGCATAGGTGAACGTGCCGTCCGCACGGAACCGGCAGATCGTCTCCGTCTGATCTTCCAGCACCGCGCGGTAGTCGCTCACGTCCTTCGCCGCCTTCATCGACCGCTTCGTCTTCGATTTGATGGCAGCCTCCTTCACCACCTTGGGGCGCGGCGCTGTCGGTTTGGCCTTCACTTTTTTGCGCGCGTTCATCGGATTGCAGTCGGCCATTATGAAAGCAGAGCCTCCTGAGGCAAGATCAAAGCCGCCTCACCTGTCGAACTGGTCCCAGAGCAGCTTCACCACCATTGCCAGCACCACCGCCAGAAACACCACGCGGATGAAAGGCGCGCCGTGGCGCACCACCAGTCCCGAGCCCAGGCGTGCGCCGATCAACTGGCCGGCGATCATCACCGCGCCCACATCGTACCGCACACGTGCCGCCAGAAGGAAGACGAGCAGGGACGCCAAATTGCTCGCCAGGTTCACCACCTTCGTGAACGCCGTGGCCCGCGTCAGTTCCAGCCCCAGCAACGTGATGCATGCGATGGTCCAGAACGACCCGGTGCCCGGCCCGAAGAAGCCGTCATAAAACCCCAGCAAGCTCCCTCCCACGCACGCGAAGGCATTCGGCGAAAGGCGCGCGCTGCGAGGCTGGCTCCCCAGCCTCGGACTCAGCAGCGTGTAGGCCGCCACCGCCAGCAGCATCCATGGCACGATCTTCCGCAGCGCCACGTCATTCACCAGCGTCACGCTCAGAGTCCCCAGCAACGCGAAGACAAACGTGATCCCGATCGCCGCGCGCATCTCGCGCCAGCTCACCAAGCCGGCCCTCGCGTAACGCAGCACCGCCATCACCGTCCCGCATGAGCTTTGGAGCTTGTTCGTGCCCAGCGCGATCTGCGGCGGCAGCCCCGCCCACAGCAGCGCCGGCACCGAGATCAGCCCGCCGCCGCCTGCGATCGCATCGATGAAACCTGCGCCGAGTCCCGCTCCAAACAAAAGCGCCAGCGAACCCGCATCCAAGTTCATCGGTGCTGACCTCGCTGTTTCGTAAGTCTGGGATGATGCTGCATGACGGGCGGTCGGTCATCGGCCCGGCGCCTCCTGACTCGCGGGATTCTTCAGCGGCTGTTCCTTGGAGTCCTTCTCCGGCTTCGTCAGCTCGCGCATCGGGTTGACCGGCTTGTCCTCTTTGAAGAGCTGAAACTTGGTCTTCACCGGACGGCGCGGCCAGTAGTTGTTCTCGATGTCGGTGTCCACCAGTTCCTGGCGTGGATCGAAGGTGGCGGCTTTGATCTCCTTTGTCGTCACGATGAACTTCGAGGCGCTCTTCGTGTTGAAGCGCCACACTTCGGCCGGGAGCTTGAGTTCCTCGCTGCTGCCGTCGGTGTAGTCGAGTTTCAAGATCAAGGGCATCACGAGTCCGCCGACGTTGCTGAAGTCGATCAGGTAAAAGTTCCGCGCAGTCTTGAGCAGCGCCGGGTCGATCTCCTCTTCCTTCAGATCCTTGAGCAGCGCTTCAAACTTCTTCTTCTCGCTCGGCAGCGCGGCACCCGCGTCGTAGCTGTCGTAGAAATCCTTCAGCTCGGGAAAGCGGTCCACGCGCTTGGGCAGCGGGTAGTTTCGCTCCCGAGTCAGGGTCTTCGGCAGCTCGTCCTTTTCCTTCTCCTTCTTCGGATTCTCAATCCTCGGATCGCGCGAGTCGAGCTGGAGCCATTTCACCTGATCAATGGAGACATCGACGTGATCGACGCTGTAAAACCAGCCGCGCCAGAACCAGTCCAGATCCACGCCACTGGCGTCTTCCATCGTGCGGAAGAAGTCGGAGGGCGTGGGCCGCTTGAACATCCAGCGGCGGGAGAAAGTCTTGAACGCATGATCGAATGCCTTTCGTCCGAGGATGTGCTCGCGCAGGATATTCAGCGCGGCGGTCGGCTGGCCGTAGGCGTTGGGGCCGAGGTCGGCGATGGACTCCGAGTTCGTCATCACCGGCACCCGGTCCTTGCCGCGCATGTAGTAAACCATGAAGCGCTCGTCGCGGCGGTGCTGCCAGTCGCTTTCCCATTCCTCCTCCGTCAGGTACTCCAGGAACGAGTTCAGTCCCTCGTCCATCCAAGTCCACTGGCGCTCGTCCGAGTTCACGATCATCGGAAAGTAATTGTGGCCCACCTCGTGGATGACCACGCCGATGAGCGAATACTTTGTCCTCTTCGGATAGGTGCCGTCCTTCTCCGGGCGCGGCCCGTTGAAGGAGATCATCGGGTACTCCATCCCCCCCACCGGACCATTCACCGACCACGCGACGGGATACGGATAGGCGAAGGTGTGGCGCGAGTAGATCTGGATCGTGTGCGCGATGGCGTGCGTCGAATACTTGTCCCACAGCGGCATCCCTTCCTTCGGATAGAGCGACATCGCCATCACCGGCGGGTTTCCCTTCCCGGCGATGTGCGCCTGATCCTCCGGCGTGGGCGGATGGGTGTAGCCCTCCACCGCCATCGCGTCCCAAGCGAACTTCCGCGATGAGGCGAATGCAAAATCCCGTACGTTCTCCGCCTTGAACACCCACGTCTTCGTGCCCTTCGGCTTTCCCTTCTCCGCAGCCTTAGCCTCGTCCGGCGTCACGATGAAGACGGGCTTCTTCGTCTCCGCCCGCGCCTTCCGCAGCCTCTCGCGCTGCGTGGCCGTCAAGACCTCATCCTCGTTCTGCAAGGCACCGGTGGCGGCAACGACATGATCATCGGGCGTGGTCAGGCGCACGACGAAGTTACCAAACTCGAGCGTGAACTCACCCGTGCCGAGGAACTGCTTGTTGATCCAGCCGGCGTAGTCCGTGTAGGCCGCCATGCGCGGGAACCATTGCGCGATGGTGTAGATGCAGTTGCCGTCCTCTTTGAAGAACTCGTAGCCGGTGCGCGCGTTCAGATGCTTGCAATCATTGATCGGGAAACTCCACGCGATCTTGAACACAAAGCTGCCGCCCGCCGCCAGCGGCGTCGGCAGGTCCAGCCGCAGCATGGTCTTCACCACCTCGTGAGCCAGCGCGCCCCCTTTTGCATCGGTGAGCTTGCTGAGCTTCATCTCGCCGTCGTACGTTTCATAAGTCAGCATCCGGTCCAGCGCGGAGTAGCTCACCTTGTCCGGATCGATCCCGCGCTTGATGTTTGGCGTCAGACGCGAGTCCGCCTGATGCGACATGTAATTTTGATCGAGCTGCACCCACAGGTAGCTGAGGGAATCCGGAGATGCGTTGTGATACGTCACGGTCGCCTCCGCCGTGATCGTGCGCTTCACATCATCGAGCACCACATCGATGTCGTAGTCGGCCGTGTTCTGCCAGTAGCCCGCGCCAGGCGCGCCGGATGCGAGGCGCTGAGCGGACGGCGTCGGCACCGTCTGATCCAATTGCTGAAATTTCTCAACCGGCGCGCCGGACTCAGCCAGCGAAAACGTCAGGGGGAGTAAAAGGGAGAGGAGGATGGGTTTCATCGAAGCCCATTGTTCCGAAGCCCCGCCGCTTGGCAAGAACAGCGTGCGGCAACCCGATCAGGGGCCGTCTCCGCAGCGCGCGCGCCTTCGAATCATCTCTCAGGCGTCGCCCGCTCCGTTCTCGAGAGTCCAAGGCGGGATGCCACGCAGGTTTTGTTCGGCGCGCAGCCAGTGTTGTTCCGCGCTGCCCTCGGGACGGCCCTCCTCCTCGTAGTAGCTGAAAGCCAGTCGTGCGATTTCCTCCTCGGAAGGCGCTCCTG
This sequence comes from Verrucomicrobiaceae bacterium, assembly GCA_031411695.1. Taxonomy (GTDB): domain Bacteria; phylum Verrucomicrobiota; class Verrucomicrobiia; order Verrucomicrobiales; family Verrucomicrobiaceae; genus JAIBCL01. Next base: position 6,163 of record JANOBO010000165.1, on the reverse strand, counting down.
TCGGTGTGGCTGAAGGTGGAAGCGGGTCTGACATAAGATTGCGAACTCACCGATACTTCGCATTCGGAGGCTCGGGCGCGCTCACGAGAATCGAGCTGGCGCGCGGCACTTGATCCACGTTCTGAGGCCAGCCCTTCACAAAGCACACGCGCAGAATGCGGAGATAGTGATTTGAAAATCCGGCTCCCTGTGCCTCTCTGCCGTTCTGCGGCAAACCTGATTCACTCCATGCATCCGATGTTCTCACGCCTCATTCTCCTCGCATGTCTCACCACCTGCGCGTCCGCCGCTGACAGCCTCTTCGATCAAAGGAACCTCGCGGCGTGGTGCATCGTGCCGTTTGACAAGGCAAAGCGCGGGCCGGAAGAGCGGGCGGCGATGCTGGAGAAACTGGGCTTCACGCAGTTCGTCTATGATTACCGTGCGGAGCACATTCCGCAGTGGGACACGGAACTCGAGGCCCTGAAGAAGCATCACATCACACTGCTCGGCTGGTGGTTTCCCACAGTGCTGAACGACGATGCAAAGAAGGCGCTGGAGCTTTTCAAACGTCACGGCGTGCACCCGCAACTTTGGGTCACGGGGAATGGCGGCGCGATTGAGGTCAAGGATGCGGCGGACCAAAGGGCGCGCGTGGCAAAGGAAGTGGAGCGCCTCACGCCGATCTCCACCGCAGCGGCTGAAGCCGGCTGCAAGGTGGCGCTGTACAATCACGGCTCGTGGTTTGGAGAGCCGGAGAACATGAGCGCCATCTGCGAGGCGATGAAAGCGCGTGGCATCAAAAATGTCGGCATCGTGTACAACCTGCATCACGGCCACGCCCACCTCGAGCGGCTGGACAAAGTATTGCCGCGCATGTTGCCGCATCTGCTCTGCTTCAATCTCAACGGCATGGACAACAACGGCGAAGCCAGCGGTCGCAAAATTCTGCCGCTCGGCGTCGGGAGCGAGGATGTGCGCGTGCTGCGCATCGTCCGCGCAAGCGGTTACACGGGGCCCATTGGCATTCTGAATCACACCGACGAAGACGCGGAAGGCCGCTTGCAAGACAATCTCAACGGCCTGCGCTGGCTCCTGCCGCAGCTCGACGACAACCCGGCGGGACCGAGGCCGCAGTACCGGACGTGGAGCGACAAACCCAAGGTCAGAAGCCAGAGGTCAAAGATCAGCAAGCCAGCCGGCGTGCCGTCTCTCGCGCCCGAGTTTGGCCAGGCTCTCTCCGGCGGCATGGTCGTCGAAGGGAAGGATGCGTACCGCACACTGCCGATCACCATCGAGTGTCGCGCAAACCTCACGAGCAAGGACCGCTTCAACATCCTCGTCGCGTGTGACGCCAAATCATCCGGCACGCATTGGGAGATCTACACTCACGCTGGCAGCGGGGAGTTCGCCTTGTTCATGCCGGGACGCGGCGGCGATTTCAAAACCGACGTGAACATCTGCGACGGCAAATGGCACAACCTGCTCGTGTGCATCGAGGAAAGCACGACGCACCTCTGGGTGGATGGAAAGCTCGTGCTCGAAAAGCCGGTGACCAAACAGAGCAAGCCATCAGCTCCTGGCGGACTGGCCTTCGGTCGCCTCGTCGAGGGCGGCATCGGCTGCGATGGGGTCATCGATGACGTGCGTCTTTCGCGCGGCTTCATGAAACCGCGCCCAGTCAATTCTCCCCGGCTGCCGATGGACGTGACGCTCGGCCTGTGGAATTTCGACGCTTTGTCTCACGCGCCTGTTTCGCCGCCAGCTGCCATCGCACCGAGGCCCGCTGCCTTCGCGCCTGAGCGCAAGCCATTGCGCACGGAAGATTGCAGACACTGGCAGCAATTTGTGAATCGCGACCGCATCTTCGACTGGTACGCAAAGGAGGCCCTGCATTTCATGGGCAAGCCGCTGCCCGAGCTGCTGCCCGCGTTCCCGGGTGTGGATGGAGGCCAGCAAAGTCACTGGGGAAATCAGAACGATCAGGTCACGTGGAAGGACGGCCGCTTTGCATCCGCAGATCACGGCAATCTGTTCAGCACCGTCTTCAAAGGAGCGGGCCTGACGATTCCGAAGGGCGTGTGTGTGCGCTTCGATGACAAGGCCGCCGTGTTTGAGCCACAAACGTTTTCGTTTCCGGTGATATGGGGCGGCGGCTTCATCAGGCTGAGCGACGCGCGGCACGGCTTCATGGGTGGCGGTGCCATGGATGGAAAGGTGATCACCAAAGAAGTCGAAGGCGGCGACGGACCGGGTCTGTATCGCGGCTTTTATCGTCACGCGCACGAAGTGATCTTCTCGTATGAGATCGCAGGCCACGCCTACCTCGCTACGGCGCGGGATGGGCAAGTGGAGCCGGACGAATTGCGGCACCTCATCAAAGGCGGGCCCGCGCAATGGCCCCGGTGGATCGACACAAAAGGCGTGCTCGGGAAGGAAGCGCCGTTCGCGACGGACACGATCACGATCCCGTTCGAGAATCCGTTCGGCACGTTGTTCTTCATCACAGCCCACGACTTTTTCAGCGACGGCACAGCGGCGATCGCAACGATGACGGGCGAGGTGTGGCTCGTGCGTGGCATCGATGAGAAGCTGGATCGGGTGAGATGGAAACGCTACGCCACCGGACTGCATCAGCCGCTCGGCGTGAAGATCGTGAAGGACAAACTGCATGTGCTCGGTCGCGATCAGATCACCTGCCTGCACGATCTCAATGGCGATGACGAAGCCGACTTCTACGAGTGCGTGACGAATGCGATGACCACCTCGCCAGGCGGGCATGACTTCATCATCGGACTAGAGCGTGATGCAGCGGGCAGGTTTTATTTTGCGTCGGGGAATCAGGGCGTGTGCAGGGTGCAGGTGGGGCAAGCCTCCAGCTTGCCCGAGAAGCACGACCTGGAAGTTCGTGCCCCTTTGGAAGTCCTAGCCACCGGCTTCCGCAACCCCAACGGCCTTGGCATCTCACCTGACGGACGCTTCATCACGACGAGTGTGCAGGAAGGCGACTGGACACCGGCGACCTCCATCTGCCAGATCGAGCTGGGCAAAAACGAAGGCGCGCACTTCGGCGCGGGCGGCCCGAAGAACGGCCAGCTGCCGGAGCCGGTGCTCATGTATCTCCCGCGAGGCGAAGACAACAGCGCGAGCAGCCAGGCATTCATCTCCGGCGACAAATGGTCATCTCTCATAGGCGATGGCAATTTGATCCACCTCTCCCCCGGCGGCGGCAGCGCGTGGCTCGTCATGCGGCAGAACGTGAAGGGCCGCTGGCAGGGAGCGGCGTGCCGCATCAGCGGTAATTTTGATTCCGGCCCGCAAGCGGCGCGATTCAATCCGCGCGACGGCCACCTGTATGTGAACGGCATGCAGGGCTGGGGCAGCTACACGCCGAAGGATGGCTGCTTCCATCGTTTGCGCTTTACTGGCGGAGGCAAACCTGTGCCCGTCGGCTTCGAGGCACGCGACAATGGCGTGCTCGTTCGTTTCAATGCAGAGGTGAAGGACGCCGATGCCGCCACCTGTTTCGCACAATGCTGGAACTACCACTACAGCGCCGCCTACGGATCGCCTGAGTACTCCGTACGGCACGCCGACACGCCGGGTCACGATCCGCTGGAGATCCGCAGCGTGCAGATGTTGGACGGCGGCAGGACCTTGTTCCTCGAGATCCCGCAGCTCATCCCGGCGAGCCAGATCCATCTGCGCCTGAGCACCGGCCACGACATATTCCTCACCGCGCACGCCTTGGCCGAGCCGTTCACCGACTTCCCCGGCTACACCCGGATCGCGAAGACGAATCACGCCGCGCAGACCGGCATCACGATGCCCGCGCCGGGCAGACCGAATCCATGGGCCAAAGGTGAACCGGGCCGCAAGCTCGTGATCGACGCCGCGCTCGGTTTGCAGTTTGCGCAGAAGGAACTGCGCGCGAAGGCGGGCGAGAAGCTGTCGCTCACCTTCAAGAACCCCGACGTGGTGCCGCACAACTGGATGCTGGCGAAGCCGGGCACGCTGCAGGCCATTGGAAATCTCGCGAATCTCATGATCGCCGATCCACAAGGCTTCGCGCGGCACTATGTCCCGGAGTCTAAGGATGTGCTGATCTACACCGACATGACGAACCCGACAGGCGAGGCGACCATCCACTTCGCCGCACCGAAGGAGAAGGGCGACTACCCGTACCTCTGCACGTTTCCGGGACACTGGATGGTGATGAATGGCGTGCTGAAGGTGGAGTGAGTGCGCGCTTCCAGCGCATCGCTGGACTGAGGCTTCCAGCCTTCAGAAACCCGGATCAAGGCTGGAAGCCACGAGCCGTTGACAGGCCGGAGGCCGATCCTCCGTGTATGTAGCTCGACTTCATGACACGTCCCACCCTTTCCATCTGGATGCTGCTGACCACCCTCGCCTCGGCGGCCCCCATCGATTTCTCCCATCAGATCGTGCCCATCCTGCGCGAGCACTGCGCGGAGTGTCACACGGGGGACAAGAAGAAGGGCGGTCTGTCGATGAATGATCGGAAGGCGCTGATCGAAGGCGGCGAGAATGGTGTGGTGGTCGTCAGCAGACAGAGCGCGAAGAGCCCGCTCATTGAAGCCATCACCTCGACTGATACCGATGTGCAGATGCCACCGAAGGGAAAGCGCGTGCCGATGGAACAGGTGGAGCTTTTGAAACGATGGATCGACGAGGGGCTGGCGTGGGAGGAAGGGTTTGCATTCAAAAAGCCCGCGTATGAACCGCCGCTAAAGCCTCGCAAGCCGGAGCTGCCTGCTGCGGTGGATGGGCGCACGCATCCGGCGGATCGCATCATCGACGCCTATCTCGCACAGAGGAAACTCCCACGGCCCGAGCCGCTGAACGACGCGGCGTTTGCCCGACGGGTGCACCTCGATCTCGTCGGCCTGCTGCCGGAGCCGGAGGTTCTGGCGAACTTTTTAGAGGACAAGTCGCCGGAGAAACGCGCAAGGCTGGTGGACTCGCTGCTGGGTGATGACGTGGCCTACGCGGAGCATTGGCTCACGTTCTGGAATGATCTGCTGCGCAACGACTACGCGGGCACGGGCTTCATCACGGGCGGTCGCAAGCAGATCAGCAAGTGGCTCTATGAGTCGCTGGTGCAAAACAAGCCGTTCGATCAGTTCACGCGCGAACTGATCGCGCCGCCGAGCGGGGAGAGCCGCGGCTTCATCGACGGCATCAAGTGGCGCGGTGATGTGAGCGCAGGGCAGACGGTGGAGATCCAGTTTGCGCAGAGCGTCTCGCAGAGCTTTCTCGGCATCAACATGAAGTGCGCCTCGTGCCACGACAGCTTCATCGACCGCTGGAAGCTCGATGAGGCCTACGGTCTCGCGGCGATCTATTCGATGCGACCGCTCGACATCGCGCGCTGTGACAAGCCGACCGGCGAGAAGGCGAGCGCGTCGTGGCTGTTCCCCGAAATCGGACAAGTGGATGCGAAGGCGGCACCTGCGGAGAGGCTGAAGCAGCTAGCGGCACTGATGACCAGCCCGCAGAACGGCCGGTTCTCACGCACGATCGTGAACCGCCTGTGGCATCGTCTCCTGGGCCGCGCCCTCGTGCATCCTGTCGATGCGATGCAGACGGAGCCATGGAGCAGCGACTTGCTCGACCATCTCGCGACGCAGCTCGTCGAAGGGGCCTACGATCTGCGCAAGACGCTGGCGCACATCGTCAACTCGCAGGCTTATCAATCGAAGGCGCAGATCATCGGGAGGGAAACGGACGATCACGGCTATGTGTATGCCGGTCCGCGCGCAAAGCGGCTCACCGCCGAGCAGTATGTGGATGCGATCTGGACGCTTACGGGCGCGGCCCCTGTGAAAATCGATGCGCCTGTGTTGCGCGGCAAGCCCGATGCTGAAGCTGCTAAGAAAATCAAACCGCAGGCGCAGTGGATCTGGGGCGTCTCAGCGGCAGGCAAGTCAGCGCCACCGTCGGACGAGACGATCCAATTGCGCAAGGTGATCAAGATCGACGGCACCGTCGCGCGAGCCGGAGCAGTCATCACCTGCGACAATGAGTACACGCTTTTCATCAACAACCGTCAGGCCAGCCAGGACGCAGACTGGCAGACCCTCGAGTCTGTTTCATTGCACGATGTTTTGAAGGAGGGGGCCAACACGATCACCGTCATCGCAAAGAACGCTGGCAAGGGGCC
>JANOBO010000164.1:0-8817 GCA_031411695.1 Verrucomicrobiaceae bacterium | reverse complement strand
CCCGCAACAACCAGAATCACAATCTGGGGCTCTACCGTTGAACTACGGCCACCATCTCTGAGAAGAGTGGGCCGAAGGTAGCGACATCACGCCGAAGTGCCAGCAAAAATAACAGCGCCACTAAGTTCCCCAGCACGAGATCACTCCCAGGTGGCCTTGCCTTGATCAATCCAGATGACCAGCGCGCAAATCGTGTCAGTTTGTTCGCCGCCTTGTGAATCTCTTCAAACGTCTTGAAGTCCTCCTCCTGCTCGTCCTCGCCGTCGGCGTTGCGGTCTGGGCCTTGGTCCGCCAAGACACGTCCGCTGGACTGGATGGTGTGGATCCCGCCGAGCACCTGTCTGATTTGAATCCGGAACGGCCGGCTTCCGGTGCCAGCACCATCCACCGCAGCACGCTTGAACGGGACTATGGCAATGCGCGGCTGGATATTGACTTGATGGTCGTGAATCCGGCAGAGACCAAGCTCGTGATGCGTCCCCCCCACGTGAAACTGCTTACCAACGCAGGGCGCGAGGTACCACCTTTTTTTCTGCCGTTCGATCCGCCTGTGGAGATTCGCGCCGCGACCTCGGAGGATGTGCGCCTTCGCTACTGGCTGGATGCTGCCGATCTGAAGGGCGGCCTCACTCTGCTTGTTGGTGGAGAACGGATCGCTGTCAAATCATCGGCCCCGTTTGAGTTGGAAAAACTGAAGAACAAGGAGCCAAGGGTCTATTCATACGTGGAGTGGAGTCTTTGAGATGAACGCCGACTTTCTTCTCATCGACGTCGGTAATGGCCGCACCAAGCTAGCGCTCGCATCGCGCAGCGCCATTCTCGAGCGCCGGGAACTGGCGACTGGCAGCGTGAGTGCAGAGATGCTCACACACACACTCAACGGATGGGATTACGCGCGGGTCGTGGCTTGTTCCGTGGTGCCGGGTATGACGGATATCCTCCGTTCCTTTTTCGGTCGCCATTTGACCGAGCTCACGCACACGACCCCGATAGGCATCGGCATTCGGTATCCGAACCCGGCGTCCATCGGACCGGACAGACTCGCAAACGCAGTCGCACTTGCACACTTGCACGGCGCGCCAGGCATTGTCATCGACTTCGGCACGGCGGTTACCTTCGACATTCTCTCGGCGGACCGGCACTACATCGGCGGAGTCATCGCCCCCGGCCTCAGGCTCATGACCGACTATCTTCATGAACGCACCGCGCTGCTACCGCGCGTGGAGCTGCGCGAGCCCGCTTCCGCGATCGGCAAGTCCACGGAGGAGGCGATCCTCGCCGGTGCGGCCATCGGCTATCGCGGCATGATCCACGGGATTCTCTCCGCATTGAAAAGAGAGCTGCCCGGAGGAGACGCGCACATCGTCGCCACCGGAGGCGATGCGGGGTGGATCATCGCTGGCATGGACGAGAAGGTCATCGTGGACCCTGATTTGACCTTGCATGGTTTGCGTTTGGTGGGAAATCTCCAGCCCCCCTGAGCCAAGGCGGCGGTGCTCGATCCTTTCCCATGCAAGACTCCACCCTCACATCCATCGGCATCGACTTCGGCGGCACGTCAGTCAAACTCGGCGTGTGCCGCGGTGGCGATCTGCTATGCACCGATGAGCCGATCCCCACGGCAAACTTTTCCGGCCCGCAGGCCTTAATCGGCGAGATGGCGCATCGTGTGGCGAAGCTGCGTGAGCTACACCCGGACATCGCAGCCGTCGGAGTCGGCGTGCCAGGGCTCGTTGATTTCGAGCATGGTTTTGTGCATGAGCTGACCAATGTGCCGGGCTGGAAACACATTCCGCTCAAGGCCATCCTCAGTGAAAAGACCGGCTTGCCGACGATCGTGGAGAACGACGCGAACGCGATGTGCTATGCCGAGTTCCGCTACGGCGCGGCGCGGGGATTGAAGAACGTCGTGGCCCTCACGATGGGCACCGGCATCGGCGGCGGGCTCGTGCTGGATGGCAAAATGTATCGTGGCAGTTGCTTCGCGGCCGGCGAGATCGGGCAGATGAGCATCGACTTCGACGGCAGAGCCGGTCACTACGGGAACCTCGGCGCACTGGAGAAATACACCGGCAATCACCAGATCGCCCAGCACGCGGTGCGTCGCTATGCGGAGGCTGGTATAGAGAAGGACATCGCAGGATGCACTCCCAAGGCCATCGCCGATGCTGCTGAAGCCGGCGACGACATCGCGCGGCAGATCTGGGCTGAAGTAGCCGATTGGCTCGGCACCGCGCTCTCCGCGATCGCGTGGTTGTTGAACCCGGATGCTTTCGTCATCGGCGGCGGCGTGGCACAGGCTGGCGATCTGATTTTCAATCCCCTCAAGCGGAAGGTGCAGTCCATGCTCTCCACCGTCGTGTGGGAAAAGCTGCAGATTCTTCCCGCCAAGTTTAGCAACGAAGCCGGCATCATCGGCAACGCCGCGCTGGCGGCGGACGAGGCTGCAAAGTAGCCCAGCCACACCGTGGCTGGTGTCAGTGGCTCCAGTCACGGAGTGGCTGGACTACTTGACTGGCGTCATCAGCGGCTCACGCGCAAAATGCGCATCGAGATTTCTCACCACCAGATCGGCCATTTCGGCTCGTGTTTCTCGCGTGGCGCTGCCGACGTGGGGGAGGAGCACGGCGTTTTCGAGCTCGAGCAATTCCGCAGGAACGTTCGGCTCGTTCTCAAAGACATCCAGGCCCGCTGCTTTGATCGTGCCGTTCTTCAATGCGACGACCAATGCGGCCTCATCGACGATGGAGCCGCGCGCGATATTGATGAGCGTGCCGTCGCTGCCAAGAGCGGCGAGGACTTCGGCATTGATCTTGTGTTTCGTCTCGAAGCCACCGGGACATGCGACAACGAGAAAATCGGACGCGCGCGCGAGATCGGTCAACGAATCATAAAAGGCAAACGGCACCGGCTGAGGCGCGCGCCCGTGATACGCGATCTTCATTCCGAAAGCCTCGAGTCGATGCGCGATGGCTTTCCCGATCCGCCCCAGACCGAAGATGCCCGCTGTCTTCCCGCGCAACGCAACCGCGAGCCCGAAGGCTCCCTCGGGCCACCGACCTGCATGCAGGAACCGATTCGCCATGACGAGCCGCCGGCTGGTCATGAGGAGCAATGCGATGGCGATGTCCGCCACATCGTCGGTCAGCACGTCGGGCGTGTTCGTCACACGAATCCCACGCGCACGGCAGTATTCGAGCGGCACTCCATCGTAACCCACACCGAACACTGAGATGATCTCTAGCTGTGGGAGCCGTCGAAGAATCGCCTCGCCATAGTCCGTGCCTCCCGCACCGACGACAGCGCGGATTGTGGCTCCGCAGCGATTCAGCATCGCGTCTGTATCCGCAGCGGAAGAATGCTCGTGACACTCGAAACGTGAGCGCAACAGCTCGAGAAGAAATTCAGGCAGAGGAGCGAGAATGAGGACGGCGGGCTGGGTCATTGCGGCTGAAGCTGGCGCTGCGCGTGCTTTGGGACGAGCGGAAAGTTTCCCGTTTTTGGGCAACCGAAGCGTCCAGATGCTAAAAATTTAGCAAATAAGGATCGCCAGGACGAGGCCAGCTATGCTAAAAAAGCAGCATGTCAGAAAATAGAGAACGCCACAGCCGCCGCGAGCGGCAGATCATGGACATCATCTACGCGAAGGGTGAGGCCACAGCGGCCGAGATTGAGGCTGCCCTGCCGGATGCGCCCAGCTACTCCGCCGTGCGCGCGCTGCTGCGCATCTTGGAGGAGAAGGGCGTGCTGAAGCATCGCGAGGACGGTCCGCGCTACGTCTTCCTGCCCGTGGAATCGCACGCGAAGGTGAGCCGCTCGGCGCTGCAAAAAGTGCTGCACACTTTTTTCGAAGGCTCCGTCGCCAACGCCGTCGCCGCCCTGGTCGATGCAAAGGATGGCAAGGTCTCCGCCGAGGAACTCAAACGTCTCGACTCCATCATCAAACAAGCACGGAAATCCTGAACCCGCACTCTTATGACCGCACAAACACTCACTCTCCTCGATCTGCTGGTGAAGGGCACGGCGATTCTGCTCCTAGGCTTTGCTTGCATCACGTTTCTTCGGCGACACTCCGCCGCGCAGCGCTCACTGGCGTGGCTGGCGGTGTTTGCCGTGATGCTCGTGTTGCCGCTCGCGGTTTTCGTTCGACCTGTGTGGACGATGCCGGTGTTGCTCGTGCGCGCGCCGATGAAGCTCGCCGCGCCAGTTCATGAGATTGAAAATCGAGCGGCGGCACCAAGAGCGGAGACGTCGGCAAGCAGCGAGCCTCCCGCAGAGCCGTGGAGCATCTGGCAATGGATGGCGATGGTTTATGCCGCAGGTGTCGCTTGCGTGCTCGCGTTTCGCCTCATCGGCTCGTGGCAGCTTCGGAGACTTAAAGGTGGGGCAACCGGCCCGGTTGCCCTCATTCAGTCGCTCGTCTCTGAAATGAATCCGCCTCGGCGAGTCGGATTACTTTGCTCTGCACGCATCACCGTTCCCATGACCTGGGGCACATACAAACCCGTGCTCATGCTGCCGATGTCCTGCGTGGAATGGAGCGATGCCGACCTGCGCGCCGCTCTCAAGCACGAGCTTGCGCACATCCGTCACGGCGATGCGGCGCGCCGCTGGCTGGGCACGCTGGTCTCCGCGCTGTGGTGGCCTCATCCGCTGGTGTGGATCGCGAGCAAAGCATGGCGGCTGGAGCAAGAGCGTGCGTGTGATGATGCGGTGGTGCGCTCCGGCTCCGATGCTGCGCGCTACGCCACGCAGCTCATCGATGCCGCGCGCAACGTGCGCCTTGGCGGATTCCAAAGCGCCGCTGCGCTGGTGATGGCGATGCCTTCGGGATTGGAAACGAGATTGCGCGCTGTCGTCCGTGACGGCGTGAATCGTTCCCCTGCGAGTCGCGCCGCGTTAGTCATCTCGACGGCGATGAGTGTGATGCTCGTGACGCTCTGTGCGGTGTGTCAGGCACAGACTGTCGTGGCTCCAACGGCAGATGGCCGGATGGTTTACATCACGAGCAAGTTTGTCGAAGCCGATCCCGCAGAGATCGCCATCACGCACCCTGCATTGAAGGCGGCGATGGAGGGTAGCCCGGTCAGCCTGACCGATGCGGAGATGCAGGAGCTGATCCGTCAGCTCTCGCAGAAGAAGGGCGTGGACATGATGTCGCCACCCAGCGTGACGACGCGCAGTGGTCAGCGAGGGAGAATCGAAGTCGTGCGAGAGTTTGTTTACCCCACCGCCTTCGAGAAGGAGGGGGATGATTTGAAGCCCACGAAGTTCGAATTGATGCCCATCGGAGTGGCTGTGGATGTGGGGCCTTCGTTTGATGCGGATGGCGCGATTCGGTTGCGGCCCATTACCGCGACCGTGAATGAGTTCCTTGGCTTTATCACCGGGGGTCGCGAGAATCTGTCGCCCAAGGGCGAGCGTGGGAGCAGCCTCGCTGCGAGCGACTTCACGCAACGCAGCGAGATTCTGATGAAGAAGGATCGCGTGAAGAAGGGCGAGGTCTCGCAGCCTGTTTTCTCCACGAAGAAATGGTCGAGCGATGTGACTCTCAAGCAAGGGGAGTGGAAACTTTCGTGCCTGAAACAGGAGGGCACTCCGCGCCAGGGAGCGGAGAAGCAGATTTGGTTTTTCGTGAGCGCGAAGGAAGTGAAGGCAGAAGAAGCCAAGGCTGCTCCGGCTCCGGTCAAAGAAGTGCCGAACAAGCTGCTGGCCAAGGCGCGGAAGCTCATCATCCCGAAGATCGAGTTCAAGGGTGCGACTCTGCCTGAAGCGGTGGCGTTTCTGCGTGCGAAGTCTCGCGATCTCGATCCCGAGAAACAGGGCATCAACATCATCGTCAAAGATAACGAGGCGCCAGTGAATGCCCAGATCACGCTGGACCTGCGCGATGTGCCGCTGTGGGAGGCCGTGAGGGATGTGGCGGAACTTTCGGGGATGGAGCCTAACTATGAGGCGTTCTCCGTCGTCATGCGCCCAGTCGCAGCCACTGTTGGTGACGCTCTGTATTCCAGAGTTTACCACGTGCCCGCAAGATTGCTGGGAGGAGAACGGCGCGCGAAGAAATGGTTGTCGGATAACGGAATTGCGTTCCAAGAAGGAGCCGGCGCTACGTTCGATGAGGCTGCGTCGAACCTGGTCGTGAAAAACACAACCCAGGAACTGAGCAAGATCGAGATGATTCTCGACAGGCTCAGCGCGCAAACCAAATCCCCCGCTCCAGGACCCAAGCCGATCATCAAACGCGCGGATCAACTCATCATCCCCAAAGTTGAATTCAAGGAAGCAAGCCTCGCCGAGGCGGTTGATTTTCTCCGGGCAAAATCCAAGCAAATCGATCTGCAGAAGCACGGAGTGAACATCATCTTGAATCCCGAAGCGAAACTGTCGGACGCCAAGCTCACGCTCGACCTCAAGGACATCCCGCTGACCGAGGCGCTGCGTTATGTGACGGAGCTGGCTGGCATGAAACTGGTGGCTGGGGAGAACGCATTTGAGATTGTGCCGCTCAATGCGGAAGCAGCGGAGCCGAAGAAATAAAGCTGCGTCTGCGCCGCGGCACTCCAAACGCTGCCGCGAGTTCGTGTTGGCTTGATGCCACCGCTGAGTGCCCGGCTCTGCCCGATCAAAACAGGTGCGCGTGCGCGTTGTTGGATGATCATCGTCGTTCCTCTCGCATGAAGTCTTTTGTCTTCTTTCTCTCGCTGCTCGCATCATCACTTGGATTTTGTGTGGAACCAAACTGGCCGGAGTGGCGCGGCCCGGATGGGCAGGGTTCTTCGAGTGCTCGTGATGTTCCGGTGGAGTGGAGTGAGACGAAGGACGTGGTTTGGAAAACGGAAGTGCCGGGGCGCGGATGGTCGTCGCCTGTCATCGCGGGCAATGAGATTTGGATGACGACGGCGATCGAGAAGGCGGCGAGCGCGGCTGAGTCGGCGCGGCGTTTGAAAACGAACTCGGGTGATCAGCCGGTGACCGTGCTGGAGTCCGTGAGCCTGCGCGCGGTGTGTGTGGCGCGTGATTCCGGTAAAGTGCTGCACGACATCGAGCTGCTGAATGTGAAGGAGCCGCAGTGGGTGCATCAGTTGAACAGTTACGCATCGCCGAGTCCGATCATCGAAAACGCGCGGCTCTACTGTCACTTCGGCGCGCTGGGCACGGCGTGTCTCGACACGGCCTCGGGCAAGGTGTTGTGGAAGAACGAAGACATCCACATCATGCATGAGAATGGCCCGGGCAGCTCGCCGGTGCTGTGGGAGGACAGGCTCATCATTCACTTTGATGGCAGCGATCAGCAATTAATCGCCGCGCTCGACAAGAACACCGGGAAGCTGCTGTGGAAGACCGCGCGCAGTGGTGCGATGAACGCGCGCGATCAAATGAAGAAAGCGTACGGCACGCCGCTCATCGTGAAGATTAACGACAAACCCGTCGTGGTGAGCAGCGCCGCAGATTGGGTGTATGGCTACGAGCCTGCGACGGGCCGGGAGCTTTGGAAGGTGCCTTACGGTGAGCTTGGCTTCTCCATGTCGGTGCGGCCGGTTGCGGATGCGGAGCGGATTTATTTCAGCACGAGCTTCGGCAAATCCAAGGTGCTCGCGCTCAAGTATGCTGGCGTGACCACGCCCGAGATCGCGTGGCAGAACAACAAGAACGCGCCGAAAATGTCGTCGCCCGTTTTGTCTGGTGGCTTGCTGTTCTACATAGATGACGGCGGCATCGTGAGCTGCGTCGATGCAAAGACGGGCGAGGCACTGTATCGCGAGAGGCTCGGCGGGAAGTTCAGTTCATCGCCGATTCTCGCGGACGGGAAGCTCTACTTCTGCAGCCGTGAAGGCGTGGTGTCCGTGCTGCCGGCGGGGAGGCAGTTCAAGGTGCTCGCGCAGAATACGCTCGACGGGCAGATCATGGCGAGTCCCGCTGCGCTCAATGGCGAACTCTTCATCCGCACGGACAAGGCGTTGTATCGCATCGGCAAATAGATGCGCCTGGTGCTGAATCACGAAACCTACACCGTCGTGCTGCGGGAGATTGTCCCCTCAGCGACGAAGTTTTTGTGGCTCGTGACGGCGGACTTGAAGGACCTGCATGTGGAGGGCGGGCGGAAAAAGTTCGTGCCGTTCCTCGAAGTGCTCGCAGGCAAGATCCGCGATGGCGTGGACGTGCGGTTGGTGCATGCGAAGGAACCCGGCCCGCGATTCCGCGCGGACTTCGACCGCTTTCCCGAGCTGATCGGGAGCGACCTCTTCAATCGCATTCTCTGTCCGCGCATGCACATGAAGTGCGTCATCGCCGACGGCCGGATCGCCTACATCGGCTCGGCGAACCTCACAGGTGCCGGACTCGGTGCGAAGGGTGACCACCGACGGAACTTTGAAGCCGGGATCGTAACCGAGGACAAAAAAGTGATCGGCGACCTGATGGAGTTCCTCGATACCTTCTATCTCGGCGACCACTGCCTGAAGTGCCAGCGCAGGGATGTGTGCCCGGATCCGATTGTTTGAAACGAACGTTGTGGGTGTGTGAGAGCAGGCGGATTCTTGGCGTTCTCCCCCCGGCCCTAGGCCACCCAGCGTCACCGACGATGAGTCTGCGGCGCCCGACGTGTTCACCTACCCCCGGGCTGACTGGCAATCGGGACGGATTCGAAATGTTTGACCGGGTGTGTTTGATAATGAGCGGCGATGGCTGCGTGAATTTCGGCAATGGATTTCTTGTTGGGCGTGTTGCCTCCGCCGGTGGCCCACGCCCGGCCGGCATGAAGGGTGTCCCAAGGTGAGCGTTCGTTTTTGCGCGTTTCGGAGCTGTCGCCGTGCT
>JANOBO010000163.1:0-4082 GCA_031411695.1 Verrucomicrobiaceae bacterium | reverse complement strand
GGTGGGCATGCCGGGGCGGTTCATGCCGGGCTGGCCGGGGATGTTCGGTACGCCACCGCGCCCCTGCGGTGCGCTAATCGTCGCATCGTAGGTTAGGGAAGCCTTCTCTCCGCCCTTCTCGATCTCCACGGAAGAGGATTTGCGGTCGGGCGTGAGATTCACAGAAACAATCTTGAACTCACCGTCCGCGTCACCGCCTTCGGTCAGCCGCTTGCTCTCGCCGGTCTTCTTGTTCTTGATGCTGACGCGATACACGCCGCTGAGCTTCGCGATGCTGGTGAGGGCAAAGTCCACCGCCCACGATTCCCGCGCCTGCACGACGGGAGCGGTCTTCAAAAGAAAGGGATTCTTCCGCCAGCTCGCCTCATAGCGCTCGCGTGGAAACGCCTGTGGGATTGCGGCCGCATCTGCGGGCGCAGCTTGTGCTGCGGATGGCGTCTGCGGCATCGTGGCTGGAGCTGCCTGCGGCAGCACGCTCGCGGGCGTGGCTGGCAGCGGCGGAGGTATTGAAGACGGCATCGGCGGCGGTGCCGGAGCAGCCGCACCCGGTGTCGGCAGCGGCGGTCCGCCGGATGACGGCATCGGCCCCTGCGCGACGGCCATGACCGAACCCACGAACCAAGCGATGAGTGGCAGACGGATCATGACGAAACTTTGCGGAACCATTTCTGAACATTGATGCTCATCAGCACTTTCGATGTGTCCTCCTGATCGGGCATGAGGCGCAGCGTCGGCACGCTGAGGAAAGACGGCGGCTTCTGCAGATCATGCAGCCACTCCATCATCTTATCCAAGTCCGCCTTGGCATCCACGATCACCGTGGCGGCGATCATGTCCTCCAAATCCAAAGGCTCCGTTGGCTGGATCTTCGGGAGCGCCACGTTTTGCGTCCCGGCGGTTTCCTTGATGAGGTTGATCAAGGCCAGCTCGGAGTCCTTTCGATTTCCAAACGCAGGCTCGGATGCCGCCAGCCACGTCGCGCGCTCCTGCCAGAGTTTCTCCTTCGTCAGCATGTCATTGGCCTCGGCCTTGGCGATCTCGAGACGCCGTGCCTCCACGTCCAGCCGCTTTTTCCAGTTGTTCAACTGATCGAATCCCAGATACGCGATGCCGCCGAGCAGCAGCACGAGCAATCCGATCATGAGTTGCTTTTCGCGAGTGTTCATGGTGCTGCGGCCAGGGATGGACGGGTGCCCTCGGCCTGGAAGGTTGCGCGGCCGTCGGGCAGCACGCTGGGCGTGTTTGCCGCGAAGCCCCAGTCCTTGAACGCGGGCGCACCGGCCAGGTCCTCGCGGAACGAGATCGCGTGATTCACGCTCGAGGCCTCTCCGGCGATGGTCAGCTTGTCCGCGTTCATTTCAAAAAGCGTGAGTCGGATGCCCTCAGGCGGCAGGAGCTGCACCACCTGGAAAAAAAGCTCGACCGGATAATGCTGTGGCGTGAGCGCCGTCTCCAAGTTCGTCCACTGCGTGGCCGCGACGCGGATGGCCTCCAGCCGGGGATCCAGCGCCGACAAGGCCGCAGCCTCGGCTTTCAAGGTTTGCTGACGCCGCCACAATCCAGCGGCGAATGCTGAGAGACCGGCGCAGATGACCAGCAGCGCGGCCGTCGTCACCGTCGCCAGCATGCGTCGGTGGCTGCGCGCCTGCCTGCGCAAGAGCACGGGATCTGGGACGAGACGCCACTTCGCGTCAGGGCGGTGCGGCGCGTCCGGCCGCGCGATGTTCACCGGATAATCCAGCGCGCCGGCAAAACGGTCATGCTCATCCACGGCCACCTGGCCGGCTTCCGGGTCGAAGCGCAATTGCACAGACGCAATCTCCGGGGACGCGCCTGACAGTTCAGCCGCAGCGAGGATGCACCGGATCTCCGCCGCCGCATCCTCGTCGAGCTCGCGGCTGGTGAGCGATTGGAAGTGCAGCGGATGCCCGGCGGCGTCGGGCAGGGCCAGAGCCAGGCTGCCTGATTCCTTCCACACCGCAGCTTGGCCAGCCTCGAGCTTTTGAAAACAAACCGAGGGCGCGTATTGCGCATCCAGCCCCGCGTCCAGCACATCCTTGGGCAACGGCGCGGCCTGCACACAGGTCCATGCGCGCTGGTCGCGCGCCTCCTCATCATAGACACGGCTCTCGAAAAGATGTGGCTGCTGGCTTTCCGGGCCGAGCCCCGCGCCCTCGAGTTCGAGTTGCGCGGCGGAGTCGCGCCGGGCAGCATCGATGCCGTGAAAGCGCATCGGCATGGAGACGAGCAGCTTGGCCGGAATGCCGATCCAATCCGCCTTTTTCGGCCTGCCTTTCGCGTCCGGCAATGCATCCCCCCGCCCCTGCGTCCGCCAGGTCTGGTAACCGTCGGCTCCGGGGATGTTCAGGATTTCTTCAGCGGCGCTCATGCCAAAATTCGTACAGGTGTCCACGGCGGGGCGCGTCGGTTTCTTGGGGTCCGGCCGCGACAAGTGGCCCCGATACTACCCGCCCGGCCAGAGCTTGGCAACGAAGGAGTCGGCTGGTGGGAAATTGACGAATGACGAATGAGCGGGGGTCGCTACGTTTTTCAGTTCCCCGGCGTTCTGCGCTCCGCATCCGTCATTCATCGTCGCTCACCCCCTCCCATGCACCGCCGCTCCTTCCTTTTCCAAACCCTTGCCACATCCGCCGCTCCACTTTCAACGGCTGCCGATGGCGCTAAAAAAATCCGCATCGGCCAGATCGGAACAGCACATGCTCATGCCGGTGGAAAGATGGATGCCATGCGCGGACTCGTTGATCTTTTTGAAGTCGCCGGCATCGTCGAGTCAGACGCGGCGCTGCGCGAGAGCGCGATGAAAAGCAAGACGTATGAAGGCCTGCCGTGGATGAGCGCGGACGACCTTCTCGCCGTTCCTGATCTCGCAGCCGTCGCAGTCGAAACGCGCTTGGAGGACTCCGCCGCGGCCGCGCTCAAATGCATCCGCGCCGGAAAGCACGTCCATCTCGACAAGCCAGGCGCGCTCGACCACGGCAAATTCAAAACGATGCGCCTGGAGGCCGAGCAGCGCGGCATCACTGTGCAGATGGGCTACATGCTGCGTTACAATCCCGCGTTCGTGTTTCTCTTCCGCGCCGTGCGCGAAGGCTGGCTGGGCGAGATCACGGAGATCGATGCAGCGATGGGCAAGCTGGCCGATGACGGGACGCGCAAGTCAATTGGCGCGCTGCCCGGCGGCGGCATGTTTGAACTCGGCTGCCACGTCATTGACGCCATCGTCACCCTGCTCGGAAAACCGACAAGCGTGCGCGGCACCTCAACGCCGACGCGCGCCGACGGCGTGAAGGACAACCAGATCGCCATGCTGCACTATCCAAAGGCGACCGCCACCGTGCGGGTGAATCACGCCGATCCATTCGGCGGACCGCGCCGCCGCTTTTGCGTGGCAGGCACAAAAGGTGTGATCGACATCCAGCCGATGGAGTCCGGCCGTCTGATCCTCAGCCTCACCGGTCCGCACGAAGAATGGAAGAAAGGCCAGCAGCCAGTGCAGTTCAAAGTCCCCAACGGCCGCTACAACGAAGAGTTCATCGACTTGGCAAAGGTGATAGGCGGGGAGAAGAAACTAGCCTGGGATGCGGCGCATGACATTGCGGTACACGAGACGGTGATGGGCGCTGCGAGGAATGACGAATGACGAATGACGAATGGCGAATGGCAATCACCTTCCCAGGCCTGTAGGGCCGGCACAAAAATAGCCGTGGGTGAAAACCCACGGTGCAGCGCACGCCCCCCCCGGCGCATTGGGTGAGAACCGCGTCAGCGGTGACACTTCCACGGCACCGAAGACCCCACAGTGTCACCGCTGACGCGGTTCTGCTTTTGATCATCCGGACTGGCGGGACGGGTCCGTGGGTTGCACCCACGGCTAGTGTTGTGCCGCCCCGCTGGGGCTGAAAAGGTTTGATGGGCGATCATTCCACACCGCGTCTCAGGCAGGGGCCGTCCATTACCTTCGCCCTTCGCCCTTCGCCCTTCGCCCTTCGCCCTTCGCCCTTCGCCCTGCGCCCTTCGACCGTCGCCCTTCGCCCTGCGCCCTTCGCCGTTCGCCCTTCGCC
>JANOBO010000162.1:0-4047 GCA_031411695.1 Verrucomicrobiaceae bacterium | reverse complement strand
AGCCTCGCGCTCCGCCCGGATCAAGCGAGCGCGCAGATCAAGATGCGGGTGCCCGCCGAGCGGCGGCCGGAGGCGACTCGGCTCGAAGTGCGCTGGTCGCCCACGCTCGCGATGTCGCTGGTCGATGCGCTGCCGTATCTGGCGGACTACCCGTACGGCTGCACCGAGCAGACGCTGAACCGCTTTGTGCCGACGGTGATCACGCTCGGCGTGCTGAAGAATCTCGGTGTCGATTTGAAGGCCGTCCGCGACCAGCGTGTGAACCTGAACGCGCAGGAGATCAAAAGTGGTGCAACCCGCTGGGTTGCACGCGGGCAAGCCAGCGGCTTGCCCCACCATCATCCCGTGTTCGACGAAGCCGAAGTGAAACGCATGGCACGCGCGGGACTTCAGAGGCTCGAAGCGATGCGCAACGGCGACGGCGGCTGGGGCTGGTTTCCGGGCGGCCGCGAGTCATCGCCGCACATCACGGCCATCGTATTGCACGGCTTGAAGATCGCGCGTGAATCCGGGGCGGATGTGGCACAAGACTTGATTCAGTCGGCGGTGAGCTACTTGCAACAGCATGAGAATGAAGAGCTGCGGAAACTGCGGCTGCCGAAGAAGGATGATCATCACAAATCGTTTCCCGACAATCTCGATGCGCTGGTCCATTCGGTGCTCGTCGAATGTAAAACAGGCGAGCCGCATGTGGCACAGAAAGAGATGCGCGACCGGCTTTACGAGCATCGCCTCAAGCTCTCGCGCTACAATCAGGGACTGCTCGGTCTCGCGTGCCACGCGAAGGGGGAGAAGGATCGCCGCGACATGGTGCTGCGAAATCTGCGGCAATTCTTGAAGGAGGATGCCGAGAACCAGACGGCCTATCTCGATCTCGCCGGAGGAAGCTGGTGGTATTGGTATGACGACGAGATTGAGACGCAGGCGGTGTTTTTGAAACTGCTCGTTGCTGTCGAGCCGAAGGGCGATCTCGCGCCCCGCGTTGCCAAGTATCTGCTGAACAATCGCCGCAACGGCACCTATTGGAGCAACACGAAGGACACGGCGGCCGTGATCGAGTCCCTGGCGGCATTCGTGAAAGCCAGCGGCGAGTCGGACCCGAGCGCGAAGGTCGAGGTGCTCGTCGATGGTGTGAAGAAAAAGGAAGTGACCATCACGCGCGAAAACCTGTTTGCCTTCGACGGCACCCTCGTGCTGGAAGGCGACGAACTCGGCAGCGGCGAGCATGTGATCGAATTGAAGCGAGAAGGAAAATCGCCGCTTTATGCGAATGCGTATCTCACAGTGTTCAGCAAAGAGGACATGATCCCCGCCGCCGGACTCGAAGTGAAAGTGCGGCGCACGTTTCATCGGCTGATCGAAGAGAAACCGGACACAAACGTCTCCGGCGCACGCGGCCAGGTGGTGAAGCAGCAGGGTTTCAAGTACAGCCGCATCGCCATCGCGAGTGACGCTGAGATCAAGAGCGGCGACCTCATCGAGGTGGAGCTGAGTGTCGAGAGCAAGAACGACTACGAGTATGTGATCATCGAAGACATGAAGCCCGCTGGCTACGAGCCGGTGGAAGTGCGCAGCGGCTGGAACTGGAAGAGCCTGCCGTCGTATCAAGAGTTCCGCGATGAGAAGGTGGCCTTTTTCGCCGAGCGCCTGCCGCGCGGCACACACAATCTCAGCTACCGCGTGAAAGCCGAGATTCCTGGAAGGTTCAGCGCGCTGCCTGCGAGAGTGGAGGCGATGTATGCGCCGGAGCTGAAAGGGAACTCGGATGAGTTCAAGGCCCGTGTGGTGGAGTGAATGCAGCCGGGCAAGCAGCCCAGTCACTCCGTGACTGGTGTCATTCGAAGCTAAGGAACCGCGCGCCAGATCCAGACTCCAGTCACGGAGTGAATGGACTACCGTGGGATCGTGCCAGTGTTTCCCGTGGACGAGCGGTCGATCCGCGCTCTCGTCTCCGCCACAACGAAACCCCTTCCCTCCATGAAACTCATCCATGCTCTCGCGTTTTTGCTGATCACCGCCTTCACCACGACGCACGCGGAGGGTGGCGCCTTCACCTCGCCCGCCGGACTGCAGCTTTACAGCCTGCGCAGCCAGTTCACGCTGCGCGGCGTGCCGTGGACTCTCGACAAGGTGAAAGAGCTTGGCATCACCGAGGTGGAACTCGCGGGCACTTACAACCTCAGCGCGGCAGATTTCAAAAAGGAGCTGGACGCACGCGGGCTCAAGGCGGTGAGCAGCCACTTTCCATATGCGCGCTACAAGCTTGACCTCGACGGCGTGGTCAATGAGGCGAAAGCGCTCGGCATCCAGTACGCCGGCTGCGCGTGGATCGACCACGTCGCGCCGTTTGACGAGGCGGAGGCGCGCGCGGCGGCTGAGGTCTTCAACAAGGCGGGAGATGCGTTGGCAAAAGCCGGCATCACCTTTTTCTACCATTGCCACGGCTACGAGTTTCAGCCGCACGGCGACGGCACGCTGTTCGACCTGCTGATGAAGGAGACGAAGCCTGACAGCGTGTCATACCAAATGGATGTGCTGTGGGTCGTGTTTCCCGGTCAAGACCCGGTGAAGCTTTTGGAAAAATACGCGGCCCGCTGGAAACTGATGCACCTGAAGGATCTCAGGAAAGGTGTGGCGACGGGCGAGCTGACCGGAAAGACGGATGTGAAGAACGACGTGACGCTCGGCACGGGCCAGATGAACTGGCCGGCGATTTTTGCGGCGGCGCAAAAGGCAGGCATCAAGCATTACTTCATCGAGGACGAATCCCCCACGTCCCTCGAGCAGATCCCGAACAGCCTCGCGTTCTTGAAGGCGCTGAAGTGGTGAAGCGTCATCGTCTCTCCAGCCACTCAATGTGGTAGGATGGATCACCCTCGTGTGAAGTCGAGCGGGTGACGGCCCAGACAGCGGGATCGATCGGGGGAAATGGCACGCCGTTGCCGAGCCGCGCGTGGACTCGGGTGATGATCAGCTGCGTCGCGATGGGCATGGCTTGCGAAAACGCCGCGCTGCCGCCGCACACGACCAATTCCTCTTCACCGGCGACTTCTGCCAGCGTGACGGCGTCGCGCGCGGAGGAGACTCGCTGTCCGACCGCAGGCCGCCACTGCTCGTCACGTGAAAGCACGAGCGGCGTGTGATCGCGAAACCATCCGCCGAGCATCTCCTCATAGGTCGTGCGGCCGAGCAGCAACCATTTCCCCGCGGTGTGACTGCGGTAGTGGGCGCGATCGTCAGGCATGTCCCACGGCACGCCATGGTCCCGCGAGATGTATCCATCCTCGGAGATTGCGGCGATGAGCGTGACGGTCAGCATGACGACAGGCGAGGAGAGACAAATGGCGACCACTTGCGCCACAAATGGAACTCATCCTCAGGGCGGCGATCAATACACCGCAGACTCGCCTTCCTGAAGGATGCGGACGCGGCTCTCGATCTGACGCGCGACCGCGGCGCGGAGAAGACGTTCCGCAGGCTCGTGGATCGGCTCGCCACCGAGCGGAAAGGTGTCGTGATGCATCGGGATCATGAATCCGGCGCCCAGCATCTCGAAGGCATCGACGGCCTCCTCAGGATTCATGTGAACCTGCCGTCCGCTCGGCGCGTCGTAGGCGCCGATGGGCATCAAGGCCAGGTCGATGTCCGCGCGCTTGCCGATTTCCACAAAGCCATCAAAGATCGCGCTGTCGCCGCAATGAAACACGGTGCGCTCCTTGCTCTGAATCAAGTAGCCGCCAAACATCCGGTGCGTGTCGTGGATCATTCGCGCTCCCCAGTGCCGCGCGGGCGTCAGCGTGATCTGCACGTCGCGGAAGATCGCGCGCTGCCACATCTCGAGTTCCACCACGCGGCCAAAGCCACAGCGCTTCACCAGCGAGCCCACCCCATGCGGGACGATGATGGGCTGCTCGGCGGCAATCTTCCGTAGGCTGGGCAGATGCAGGTGGTCAAAGTGCGCGTGAGTGACGAGCACCAGATCGATCGGCGGCATGTCCGCGGCGCGCAGGCTCGGATGACGCACCCGTTTCACCGGACCATGCCAGA
>JANOBO010000161.1:0-4986 GCA_031411695.1 Verrucomicrobiaceae bacterium | reverse complement strand
CCTAACGTGACCGCCGCCGCCCTGCGCAAATTGGAGGACATCGACAACCGCATCCGTGAACTCCGCGCGCAAGCGCGCGTCTCAGGCCTGACCCTCACGCTCGCGCCAGACAAAAATGTGGACATCACTTTGAAGCAATCGGGCGAGGAGAAAATGGAGAAACTCACGGCCGGTGAAGAGCGCGTCTTTGAAGCGAACGAGGAGATGGAAGTGCTGCTCACAGGCTGGGGAAGAATCACGGTGCGCTCCGGCGCAAAGGAGCTGCGGGCGCTCTCAAAGGAACTGGAGCAATGCCAGCGCGGCCTGGAGCAGGCATTGCTCGCCGCCCAGTCACCCTCCATCGAAGCAGCGCGCGAGTCTCTCTCCGCGCGACAAGATCTCGACACGCGCATCAAGGCCGGCCAGACGGCATTGCGTGATTTGCTGGGAGAGCAGGCCAGTGCCGCCGAGCTGGCAAGGCTCCTCGCTGAATCCCAAAAACAAACGGCAGCGTTGACGGCGCAATTGCAGCCGACGACGGACGAATCGAAGGAGACGTCGGTCGAGATCGAGGCGCGGCACGCGAAGCTTTCGGCATCGATCTCGACGGCCGAGAAGGAGGCGAAGCTGCTGGCCGCGGAGATCGAACACGCGCGCCGCGACGAGCGCGCCACGCTGGATGCCGCGCAGTCAACCCGCCAGAAGCTCACGGCTTTGCAGATCGAACAGAAGACGCTGGAGGGAAAAGTGGAGGAGCTGCTCGCCCGCCACGGCGGTCAGGTGGACGAAGGCCTGGCCGGAGCGCAGCGTGATTTTGTGGAGACCGAGGCGCGACTCAAGGTGGCGCAATCGCAGATGCCGCCGGACTTTGC
Organism: Verrucomicrobiaceae bacterium; assembly: GCA_031411695.1. Classification (GTDB taxonomy): domain Bacteria; phylum Verrucomicrobiota; class Verrucomicrobiia; order Verrucomicrobiales; family Verrucomicrobiaceae; genus JAIBCL01. The sequence goes on along the minus strand of JANOBO010000161.1, from coordinate 4,135 downwards.
ACAACTGCCCGAGCGAAGCCGGCGCGCAGCGCGTGCGCTACAGGAAGTGGCGGATCACCTGCAAGGCAGACGCAGGGAGCGCGATGCCATCCACGGCGCGCTCACCACGCTCGGCGGTCAGGGATTGTACTCGCGCGAGACGGACCTGATCGAGCGCCGAGAGGATGTGCTGCGCCGCCGCGATGCTGCCAGATCGCGCGGCTGGGCGGCGCGCATCGCGCGTGACTTGATTGAGTTCCGCAAGCAGGCCGCCACGCGCGCCGTGCTCGCGCCATTGGAAGACCGGCTCTCCGCCGTCTTCGCGCGCATGACCGCGGACGTCACGCGCCGCGTGTTTCTTGACGAGGAACTCCAGATCACCGGCATCGGTCGCAAACGTGAGGAATGCCACGCCTTTGACCTTCTCTCGCAAGGAGCCAAGGAGCAGCTCCTCCTCTGCCTCCGCCTCGCCGCCGCGCAGGAGCTGGCCACCGCCGAGCCGCAGGTGCTGATCCTCGATGACGTGCTGGTGAACACCGATACGATCCGCCAGCAGCGCATCCTCGACGTGCTCACAGAAGCCGCCGGTCAGCTGCAAATCATCATCCTCACCTGCCACGCCGACCGCTACCGCGGCATCGGCGAGACGATGAAGATCGAAGCCGTCGCGTAGCGGAGACGGATTGTCGAAGAAGTGACCGGCTGAAATGAATTCCTCTTGCGGGATGAAGCGTGCGCACGTTAATGGTGTTCACATGAACAGTCAATTAGGCGGGGCAAAAATACTGAGTTTGCGCGATGAGCTGCAACGCAAATTTCCAAACACGCGCCATGTCATCCAGCATGAGGCGGAGCAGCGGCGGCAGCGCATGAGAGTGCCGGAGGTCGTCAAAGGCGGCGTGATGGAGATCGTGGGCGACAGCCTGAGCAGCGGCGCGGGACTGCTGCTGGCGTTTCTGATGGAAGAGAGCGCGCGTGGCGGAAACTGGATGGCGCTGGTCGATGGCATGGATGTGTTTGATCCATGGTCAGTGGCGCCCGCGGCGCTGGAGCGGCTGCTGTGGGTGCGCTGCCGCGAGGTGAAGCAGGCTGTGAAGGCGGCCGACCTGCTGCTGCGCGATGGCAACATCGAGACCGTGCTGCTCGACCTGCAGTCTCACAGCACGCGCGAGGTGTTCTCCGTGCCATCGAGTTCCTGGCATCGGCTGCGGATGCTGGCGGAGAAAAGCGATGCGGCGCTCTGCGTCTTCACACCTAGCAGGACGATCCCCTGCGCGGCCACGCGCCTGGTGCTGGAGGAGCGGTTCCAGCTCGCTGATCAGGAAACATCGCGCGCGGTGCTTTTGGAAAACGTGATGTCGGGCGCGATGCTGCAATCGCGGCAGATGATGAACATGCCCTTCATCGGAAGCGCGGATGCCATGCCGGTTTCACTTTCGGCCTGATGCAATGAAGACGGCACCGAACGCACACCCGCTGCCCCCTCACCCCAGCCCTCTCCCCAAGGGAGAGGGAGCCGGAGTGGCGCTGCCGCGCCAACATGGCGTGTTGCAGCGCCTCCTTCACATCATCACCTCATGTTGCGCATACATTCATTTCCCAAATCACGCTGGCCAATCCATGCGGCAAGCTCATCAGCAGACGCTGGGCAATCCGAGCGGCAGCTCGTCAGGCTCCCTCTCCCTTGGGGAGAGGGCTGGGGTGAGGGGGACGATGCCGTTCGCAACCAAGCTTCGCATGTTTACATCGACTGTTACATCGACTGACTTTCCTCAACAAACCCACCTCCCCCAACGCGGCACAAGCCAAGCACCCTCCATCTCATGTTCTCCGCACTCTGGCTTCCACGATTTCATCTTCAGGCGCTGCTGCGCGTGCGGCCGCCGGTGCGTGATGCGGCGATCGCGGTGCTCGACCGCACGGAGAGCGCGGCGAAAGCTGCGTCAGCATCGGATGACGCGCGGCTGATTTGCGTCAGCGCGGCGGCGGAACGCGCGGGCGTGTTCACCGGCATGACGGCATCCCAGGCGCAGGCCCGGTGCGAGCGGCTGCGGCTCGTGTACCGTGAGGAGAAGGAGGAACGCGCGGCTCATGCGCTGCTGCTGGCGTGCGCGCAGGACTGGACGCCGAATTTTGAATCGACCTCGCCCGAGCTTTGCGTTCTGGATCTCTCGCGCGCTGGAAAACTCACCGGCGGCGTGGAGCCGTGCGGCGCGCAGATCCGCGCGCATTTGAGCGACCAGCGGCTCGATGTGCGCGTGGGCTTTGCCGCGAATGTCGATCTCGCCACGCTCGCCGCGTTTGCCGCCGATCCATTGCTCATCATCCGCGAGGGCACGCGGGATGAGGAGAACGTGCTGCACCGGCTGCCGGTCTCCGTGCTGCGCCCCACGCCGGAGATCAGCGCGGTGCTGGCATCGTGGGGCATCCGCACGCTGGGCGAGTTTGTGAAGCTGCGGCGCCAGGACGTCACGGAGCGTCTCGGTCAGGATGGCGCGCTGCTGTGGGATCTCGCGGCGGGAAATCGCGGGCGGCTGCTGCGGCTGATCCGCCCCGCCGTCTCGCATCGTGAGGAGCATGATCTGGAGTATCCCGTCGAGTGCCTCGATCCCCTGCTCTTCCTGCTGCGCGGCGTGCTGGACCGGCTGTGCATCCGTCTGGCGAATGCGTGGCTGGTGGCGGCGTCCCTGCTGCTCACGCTGCGCTTCAACGACGGCACGCATCATCATCGTGAGCTGCGCATCGCCGAGCCCACGCGCGATGCCGAGGTGCTCTTCCGCGTGCTGCACAGTCATCTCGACGGCCTCACCGCCAGCGCGCCCATCGTCGGGGTCGCATTGGAAATCCGGCCGATCCGCGCGGCCAGCAGCCAGACATTGCTGTTTGAGAAAAGCCTGCGTGATCCGAACCGCTTCGCCGAGACGCTCTCACAGATCGAGGCCATGCTCGGCGCGGGGCGCGTCGGCAGGGCGGTGTTGATTCCGCGGCATCGGCCGGATTCATTTCGCATCGCCGGTTTTCTCGAGCCGCCTGAAGCCGATGCGCGCCTCGCATCGGTCCCGCCGCCGGACCACGGGCTGCCACTGCGACGGCTGCGGCCCGCGCCCGTGGTGAGCGTGCAATGCAGCGATGGCACGCCCGCCGTGCTGCACACGCGCGGCAAGACCGTGGCGCTCACGCAGAACTCCGGCCCGTGGCTGCTCTCCGGCGACTGGTGGGACGCGCAGACCTGGAAGCACGAGGTGTGGGAGTCCGCCGATGCCGACGGCACCCTCTACCGTCTGGTGCGGCAAAACGACACGTGGAGCATCGAGGGGATTTATGGATGAAACACCGCATCTCGGAACGGCGCGTGCACCGCATCAAAAGGAAGCACAGGCGGCCCGCCTGTTGCTTGGCGCGGCCCGCGCCAAACTTTGGCGCAGCCAACATGCGCGTGATGACGTCAGACGCGGACGAGCAGGCTGCTGGCGCACAACCGTGCGATGCATGGCGGGACGGAAGATTTTATGCGTCTGGGCGCGCGGGCGCGCTGCGCTCGATGAATTGGGCGGGCCGCCCAATTCGACAGGCGGGCCGCCTGTGCTCCCGAATGCTCGGCGCTGCGCGCCTCTTTGAATCCTAAATGCCATGCCTGCCGCTTACCAAGAGCTTCACTGCCGCAGCGCGTTCAGCTTCCTGCGCGGGGCGTCGTCGCCGGAGGAAATGGTGACGCGGGCGGCGGAGCTGGGCATGAGCCACATCGCCATCACGGATCGTGATGGCGTGTATGGCTCCGCGCGCGCTCATGCAAAGGCGAAGGAACTCGGCCTGCGCGCCATCGTCGGCGCAGAACTCACATTGGAAGACGGGCGTGTGCTGCCGGTGCTGGTGCGGACGAGAACGGGCTATCAGAATCTCTGCCGGTTGCTCACGCGCTCGAAGCTGCGCGCGGCAAAAGGTCAGAGCCGCGTGAACTGGGCGGAGCTGGAAACGTATGCCGAGGGGCTGATCGCATTCACGGGCGATGAGGAAGGAATGCTTCACGCGGCGCTGAAGAACGGCGGCAAAGAAGAGCCGATGGCGGTGATGGAGCGTCTCTGCCGCTGCTTTGGAAAACAGAACGTCTTCGTCGAGATTCAACGGCATCGTCTGCCGCGCCGTGGACCTGGATGCG
>JANOBO010000160.1:0-16864 GCA_031411695.1 Verrucomicrobiaceae bacterium | reverse complement strand
GCGGATCTCGCAAAGGCCGATGTGGCGAAGGGTCACATCATTTTCAACGCCGTCTGCGGCCAGTGTCACAAGCTCTTCGGCGAAGGCCAGAACGTCGGCCCCGACCTCACCGGCTCGAACCGCGCGAACCTCGACTACGTGCTCGACAACGTGCTCGATCCGAACGCGGTGATCGGAAAAGATTACCAGCTCAACATCTTCGAGCTGAAGGACGGCCGCGTGGCCAGCGGCGTGGTGAAGGAAGAAAGCGCTGCCGCGTTTCGCATCGCCATGCCCGGCGGGCTCGAGCAGACGATCACCGCCGCAGAGGTGAAGACTCGCACGATCTCGAAGCTGAGCACGATGCCCGAAGGACTCTTCGACGCGCTGCCCAAAGAGCAGCTCCAGCAGCTCGTGGCCTACCTGCAAAGCAATCCCGGCGGCGACACCGGCAGCAAGCCCGCCGCCAGAACGAACGTGGCAGGCGCGCTCGAAGGCGAGACACTTAACGTGCTCGAGATCAAAGGCGGCACCGCCAAAGTGCAAGGCATGGCCGGCTTCGGCGGCAAGTGGAGCGGCGGCCAGCAGCTCTGGTGGACAGGCGCGAAGCCCAACAGCACGCTGACGCTCGCCTTGCCCGTCACCGCTAAAGGAAAGTATCAACTCAAGGCCGTGCTCACGAAAGCGCGGGATTACGGCATCTGCGATGTCGCGCTCGATGGCAAAAAAGTCGCCACCGGCTTTGATGGGTTCAATGCGGGCAAGGTCATCGTGACGGAGGAACTCGACTGGGGCACGCACGATCTCGAGCCGGGCGATCATCCGCTCACCATCACCATCACCGGCAGCAACCCTGAAGCGGTGAAGAGCCACATGGTCGGGATCGACTATGTGAAGCTGGAGAAAAAGTAGCTTCGAGGAGCGCGCGAGGAAGGCCGGCGTGAAAGGATTCGCGTGCTTTTCGAATCCACCCAATCCGACATTCTCCATGCGTGACCTTCACTCCACCCGCACGATGTGGCTGAAGGGATGGCTGTTTTTGCTCATCGGCGTGATCTCGGCGGCGATGCTGCTCTTCGATGACTGGTCGTGGCGGCGCGCGGTGCTACTGGCGCTTTGCGTGTGGGGCTTCTGCCGCGCGTACTATTTCGCGTTCTATGTGATCGAGCGCTGGGTGGATCCGCAGTTCAAGTTCAGCGGGCTCGGACACTTTGCGGCGCATCTTCTTCGTCGTTGGTGGGGCCGTGACTAGCATCCGCGTTGCCAAAGGGGAGGATGCATCGTATCAATCCACACAGCCACTCATGAGCCCCCTCCCAGACCACAACGACAACCGGATCAAGCAGGCGGAAAAAATCACGCATCACCCGGAGCAATACAAGGTGTGCGAGGGCTGTGGATCGATCGTGGTGGCGCGCGCGGTCACGTGCCCAAGCTGTCACGCCTATCGCTTTGATCCGACGGCCACGCGGGTGATCTCGCAGGCGCAGACGCTGGCGCTGCGCAATCCCAGCTCGGTGCTCTCGTCGGATCTCTCGTAAAAGGGCGTTTCGTGCCCGGGAATCAGGGTCGGGGGCGACGGCCGCACATTCCGGCGTGAGCGGTGTCCCATTTGCCTGATCATTTCGCGGCGGCACGACCGTTGGCTTCGGAGTCTGCGGCGCGTCGGGAGTGACGGCCTCCTCCATCTCAAAATCAAATCTCACTCGTGAAACCGAACCGCATCGCCCTCACCCTCGCCATTTTGCTGACACTGACGCTGGCAGCTCGCTCAGGCATGGTTGCCGGCGGAAAATTGGGTGAGGTGGTGGTGGCCACTCCGGCAGATCAGGAACTCGGGCTCACGCTCGGCCTGGGCTATGACTCAGCCCATGTGTTCCGCGGAGCCGAGTTTGGCGGCGACTGGCTCACAGGCGCGCTCTCGCTCGACCTTGCGATCGGAGAGAGCGTCAGCGCCACATTTGACACGCGCTACGGCGCGCTCGCTGGGCGTGATGAGAGCTTCGTCGGTGGCGCGGACTTTGATCGCATCGAGGCGGGTGCCGGGGTGACCTATTCGGGAGGCTTGGCGGAGGTGGGCCTGGGCTATCGGTGGTATCACCCTGACGGTGATATCACTGGCATTCTCGAAGATGGGCACGAGGCCGGGCTGACGCTCGGCACCAGCGTGGGCCCAGTGAACATCGGGCTCGGCAGCTACCATGACTTTTCGCGCGGCGGCTGGTACTTCGAGGCGGCGATGAATGCTGAAGTCAAGGTGACCGACCGCTTTGCCATCGTGCCAGGAGCCAGCCTCGGCCGCGCCATCGACTATGGCTGGCAGGTGCGCGATCTGTCGCGGGACGGCTTCACCCATCTCGGCGTGAGCCTGGCATTCCCGGTGCAGGTCACGTCCCGTGCGACGCTCACGCCCTACATCGCCATGAATTTCCCGCTGAGCGCGCTCGACGGCACCTTCAGCGATGACGACAGGCTCTACGGTGGCGTCAGTCTCCGCGTGCGGTTTTAATCGGGCCGCAGTTCACGGCTCGTTCAACGCGCGCCTTCGTCATGCGCTGCTGGGTCCTCGCAACTTCTGTTCTTGCGTGCGGACGCCGCTTCTGGCAAAACGGCAGCATGAAAACAGCGCTCGCCATTCTCGCAGGAATCCTGGGAACCCTCTCACTGCACGCGGAGTCCGTGAAGGACAGGGAGGGCGCGGTGCGCAGTGACCGAGCGAAGCTCGAGCACGACGACCGCTGGATCTACGACAACTTTCAGCGCGGCTTTGAAGAGGCAAAGCGCACGGGCAAGCCATTGCTCGTCGTGCTCAGATGTGTGCCGTGCCTCGCGTGCATGGGCATCGACGCGCAGGTTTTGCTGGAGGAAAAGGAGCTGGCCAAGCTGTTGGATCAGTTCGTGTGCGTGCGGCTCATCAACGCGAATGCGCTGGACCTCGCGCTCTTCCAGTTCGACTACGATCTCTCGTTTACGACCATGTTCTTCAACGGAGACGGCACGGTGTACGGCCGCTTTGGCTCGTGGAAGCACCAGAAGAACTCACAGGAAAACGCGACTGCGGGCTACCACAAGGCGCTGGCTGCGGCGCTCGCGATTCATTGCGGCTATCCGGGCAACAAGGCCGCGCTGGCCACGAAGCAGGGAGCGCCCACACCTTTCAAGACGCCGACAGAGATCCCCGCGTTGGCGGAAAAGTACAAACCGCAGCTTGATTGGGAGGGCAAGGTCGTCGGGAGCTGCGTGCATTGCCACATGGTCGGCTCGGCTTATCAGACTTGGTATCGCGGCAAACGGGAGCCGATGCCAGAGCAATGGCTGCACCCATGGCCCGAGCCGGAGACCATCGGCCTCACGCTCGCGTCCGAGGAGATCGCACAGGTCAGCGCGGTCGCTCCCGCGTCACATGCAGCCAGCGCTGGAATCCAAGCGGGAGATGAAATCGCCTCCATCAATGGCGAGCCTCTCATCTCCATCGCCGATGTGAGCTGGGCGCTGCATCGCGCGCCGTCGTCGGCAGCGCTGAAGCTGGATGTGAAGCGGGGTGGTAAGCTGAAGACGTTGACGCTCGATCTGCCCGCAGGCTGGCGCCGCAAATCCGATGTGACGCTGCGCGCTAGCATCTGGCCCATGCGTGGAATGGCCCTCGGCGGCCTGCGCATTGAAAATCTCCCTGCCGACGAGAGGCGGAAATCAAACCTGGGCGACGACGCGCTAGCCATGCGTGTGTTGAACGTGGGTCAATATGGGATGCACGCCGCCGCCAAGAAAGCCGGCTTCCAAAAGGAAGATGTGATTGTCGAGCTGGATGGGATCTCGAAGACGCAGACCGAGTGCCAGTTGATCGATCACCTGCTGGAGACGCATTTTCCCGGCGAGAAAGTGAAGGTCACCGTGCTGCGCGGGCAGGAGAAAAAGACGCTGGAACTGCCGATGCAGTGAGCGCTGGATTGCTAATTTTCAGGCCAACCAAAACAGTTTGGGGTCGATTTATATAATGAGTAGAGCGAGTCGGATAATCGCCAATCGCAGGGGTGGACAGAAAATGCGCTATGCCGTGAAGATGGGCGCACTTTGAAACCCACCCTCCTCATGAAAACTCACCTCGCACTCGCAGCCTCACTCTTCATCAGCTCCGTCAGCTTTGCTGACGTCGGCGAAGTCATCAACTCGTTCACCACCCTTTCCGGCAGGACCTATCGCGGTGTGCTGATTGCCGGCGTGAATCCCGATGGTGTTTTGTTCCGGCACGCCAGTGGTGCTGGCAAAGTGTTGTTCTCCGACCTGCCGGCCGATCTGCGACAGGCGCTGGGCTACGATGCGAAGAAGGCCGAAGCCTACGAGAAGGAGCTGGCGGCACGACGCGAGCGCGAACGGCTGGCCCGCATCGAGCGCGACAAGGAAATCGCGAAAGCACAGGCAAGCGCATCGCTGGCCGCCGCCGCCCAGGCAAACGCAGCGCGGGCTGAGTACGAACTCTTTGCCAGCCAAGGTGGAGGCTATGGATCCGACATGGGCTATCCCGTCGTGTGGGGCTTCGGCGGCGGTGGTGGATGGTACACAGACCGCGTCGCCTCACCGAGCTACGGGGGCCGCGCCTTTTACAATGTGACGCGGCGTGTCGGATCGGTTTCGCAGGGCGGGCGTCCGTTCAGCGCCGGTCGCGCTGCCGATGCCGGCCCCTACAGTCCGGGGCATGTGGGAAATGCCAAGTTCATCAATGGCGTGCCCGCGTTGAATGCCTCGTTCGTACCCGGCCACAACGGCGCGCGGCAGTCGGGCGTGCGAGGCACGAGCAGCGCACCGGTCACCGGTTGCCTGCCAGCCGCGCCGCTCGCAGGCCGCGCCCGGTGAGTTGGGGAAAGCAAAAGGTGCCGCGCGCGCCAGACTTTGGCGCGCCACCGCAGCTTGGGCTTCAACACCAGTGCGCGCCGCTCGTGTTCACATAGAGCGAGTAGAGACTCTGGCTCGCGGTGATGAAGAGGCGGTTCCTTTTGGCTCCGCCGAAGCAGAGGTTGCTGCCCGTCTCCGGCAGTTTGATGAGGCCGATGCGCTGGCCTTCGGGTGAGAAAACATGAACGCCGTCGTAGCCATCACCCACCCAGCCGGCGCTGGCCCAGACGTTGCCGTCAACATCGCAGCGCACGCCGTCGGAGCCGCCACTGATGTCAGGGGGGCTTTCAAGGGAGGGTATAAACCTCGCTACGTTGCCCTCCTTCATCCATTTTTTATTCATGTGCGCAAACTCTTTGCCCTTCACCAATTTCGCGCCGTCCACATCATAGACGCGGATGTTTTTCGGCGCGCCGGTGTCCACGATGTAGAGCTTCTTGTAGTCGGGGCTGAAGCAGAGGCCGTTGGGTTTGGTCAGATCGTCCGTCACCTTCTCGATCTTCCCGCTCGGGTCGATGCGATAGACTGACTCCTTGAGTTGCAGATCGCCCTTGTTGCCCTCGTAATCGCCCATGCTGCCGTAGCCGGGGTCGGTGAACCAGATGCCGCCGTCCGGATGCACGACGGCATCGTTTGGCGCATTGAAGGGCTTGCCCTCAAATTTTTCAGCCAGCACGGTGATCTTCCCGTTCGCCTCATAGCGGGTGACGCGCCGCGTGGCGTGCTCGCATGAAATCTGCCGGCCCTCGCGGTCAAAGGTGTTCCCGTTGCTGAAGTTGGCGTTGTTGCGCATCACGGACACATGGCCGTCCTCCGGCAGGTAGCGCATCTGCGCGTTGTTTGGGATGTCGCTGAAGACAAGGTAGTTCCCTGTGCCGTTCCAAGCCGGTCCCTCAGCCCAAAGGAAACCCGTGTGCAACCGGCGGATGGGCGAGTTGCCCTGGATGTACTTCTCGAACTCCTTCTCGAGCGCGATCACATCAGGTTCAGGGTAGCGCTCCGGCGTCCTGCCGCTCCAATCGCGCGCAAGGAGTGATGTGGCGGTGGACGCGGCGAGCGTGGTGAGGAAGGAACGACGGGAGGTGCTGGCTGGAGTCATGACTGGTGAGCTGGTTGTACCGAATGAGCCGAAAAGATGCAAGCCAAACGTCGGCGAGTGCGCCCCGCGTCGCAACATGTCGCCATCGCGTCAAGCTTCGGGGCCGGGGAGGCTCACCGTCATTCAGTGGCTTGGGGCGAGGCGTGCGTGTTGCGAGCCGGGACGGACTCGCCTACGCGGCACCACCGCGCGCGGTGGATGCCGAGGCCTTTGGAAAGCCAGTGTTTCTCAAAGTCGGTCCGCGCGTAAAAGAAGGCGTCGTCAGTCCAGTCGAGCCGCTCAAACGCGCGGTGATCAGCCAAGCTCTCGATGGCGTTTTGAAAAAACTCTTCGTGATCCGTCTTGAGCAGGAACTCGCCTCCTGGGACGAGGATGCGCTCGAGTCCGCTGAGAAACTCAACATTGTTCACGAGCCTGTTTTTGTGGTGCCTTTTCTTCGGCCAAGGATCGGGGCACAGCAGGTGTAGACGTGACACACTCGCTGCCGGCAGCAGCCAACCGACACTGTAGGCGCTCTCGAGTTGCAGCACGCGCGCGTTCGGCAGCCCGGCGCGTTTGATTTTCCTGACGGTCTTGGACACGCGCCCTCCGAGCCGCTCCACACCGAGAAAATCTCGCTCAGGGTGCTGGTGCGCCATCTCCACGAGGAAGGTGCCGTCCCCTGAGCCGAGATCGATCTCAAGCTGCCGCGATGCGTCGGGGAAAATCTCTTCCCGGCGCAGCTCGCGAAAATAATCTGCGGGAACGAAGACAGACATCGCACCGTGGCATCAAACCGCTGCGACGACTGTGGGCGCGTCCACCCACTTGTCGTGCTCTTTGATGAGATCGACGAGCCGTTCGACCGCCTCGCTTTCCGGGATGTTGAACTTCACGGCCGTCTTGCCCACGTAGAGGTTGATCTTCCCCGGCGCTCCTCCCACGTAGCCAAAGTCGGCGTCGGCCATCTCGCCGGGGCCGTTCACGATGCAGCCCATGATGGCGATGCGGACACCTTTGAGGTGGCCGGTGGAGGCGCGGATCTTCTGCGTGGTGTTTTGCAGATTGAAGAGCGTGCGCCCGCAGCTCGGACACGCGACGTAGTCGGTCTTGAAAATGCGCGTGCCTGCGGCCTGCAGAATGTTGTAACTGATGCGCAGAGACTGGCCCGGCGCGGACTCGCCATTCACGATGATCGCATCGCCGATTCCGTCGCACAGCAGGGAGCCGATGTTCGTCGCGGCGGTCAGCAGGGAGTCGATGAATTGCGGATCGTGACCGGTTGATCGCGGATTGAACTGGTCCTTCAGCAGGATCGGGTGTCGCGATTCGAGCTTCGCGGCGAGGAGGCGAAAGGCGTGGATGGGGGCGAGGGCGGTGTCGTCAGCGACGGTGACGAGCTGCGCGGCTGGAGATGCGTTCACACCCGCGATGGCGTCGTCGTCGCGCGGATCAATCTCGATGACACCGCTGTCCTCGATGATGATCTCCGGCTTGAAGTCTCCTAGCTTGTCCATCTTGTGTGCGACGGCGTCCCACTTTGCGCGTGTGGTGAAGACGCGGACGATGTCATGCCCGCCAAGCTTCAATCCGTTCACGGTCATCACCTCGCTGGCGCGGCGCTCGTAAACGAACGGATCGTAGCTCACTGGCGGCGCCTTCGTGGCTGCGGAAATCTGCGGCAGAACGCCGTAGCCACTTTGAGTCACCAAGGCCCGCGCGACCGGGATTTCATAAACGGCATCTTCGGTGAGCGAGACGCGGATGGTGTCGCCAATGCCATCCGCGAGCAGCGAGCCGATGCCGATGGCGCTCTTAATTCGGCCGTCCTCGCCATCGCCGGCTTCAGTGACGCCGAGGTGGATGGGGTAGTTCCAGAGCAATGACGAATGACGAATGACAAATGACGAATGAAAACCAAGCAGCGGGTCCACGTCGTCATTCATCATGCTGCGTTCGTCATTGCCGGCATCTCGCACCTTCGCGAGTTCAGCACGCGATTGTTCATCCAGCTTTGCCACGAGCAGCCGGTAAGCCTCGATCATGACCTTGGGATTGCTGGCCTTCATCGAGAAGAGGAAGTTATGGTAGTCGTGCGCGCGGCAGATGCGGGCAAACTCGAGCGCGCTCTCCACCATGCCGAGCGGTGTGTCGCCATGGCGGTTCATGATGCGGTCACTCAGGCTGCCGTGATTGGTGCCGATGCGCATGGCCCTGCCGAGACGTTTGCACTCCAGCACCAGCGGCACGAACTGCGCCTCCATGAAGGCGACCTCCTCGGCATACTGCGCGTCGGTGTACTCCTTCACGGCGAACTTCTTCTTGTCGGCGTAGTTGCCGGGGTTCACGCGCACTTTCTCCACCCACTTCACCGCTTCCATCGCGGCGTCCGGTTTGAAATGAATGTCGGCGACGAGCGGCACGTCGCAGTCGGCTGCGCGCAGCCCGTCGCGGATGTGCCGGAGATTCTCGGCGATGACGCGCGTCTGCGCGGTGACGCGGACGATCTCGCAGCCGGCGGCGACCAACTCCAGCGCCTCCTTCACGCATGCCACAGCATCGCGGGTGTCGCTCGTCAGCATGGACTGCACGCGGATCGGATTGTCTCCACCGATGCCGACATTGCCCACCCTGCACACGCGCGTCTGCCGACGCTGAAAGTGGTAGAGGTCGGGACAGTACTTCAAAACGGTGCCGGAAGCTGGAGGCATGGCGTCAGGATAGCGGCGAAAGAGGGCCGTGCATCTGTGGAAATCCGTGCCGCCTTTACTGTGCCATGGCGGGCTGCGTGCGCTGCTCCTTGGGGAGCCAGCCGATCTCATCCTTCGGATCCTTTTGCTTCCGGCCCATGAAGATGTCGCCCGCATCCTTGAAGGTGACGAAGATGATGAATCCAAAGAGTGTGAGCGCGCACGCGGTCTGGAAGACCTCGAGCGCACGCGAGTTCATCGGCCGGCGGCGGATGGCCTCCATGATGGCCATGGTGATGTGGCCGCCATCGAGAACGGGAAAGGGCAGCAGGTTCATGATGGCGAGGTTGATGTTCAGCACGACGCTGAACCAAAGGACCTGAAGCAATGCGGCCGGATCTTGAAGGAGGTTATAATAGAGATGCCCGATGCCGACCGGGCCGCTCATGTGCCCGGGCCCGATGTCGGACTTCGGAGAGACAAGCTTGCCGATCATGCTGACCATGCTGCGTGCGGCATCCGACACCTGCTCAAACACGCCCGGATGGGCCAGCTTTCGCTCACCCGTGGCGTGCCATGCGATGCCGACCATCTGCCGCGGGGTGTCCTTGGATTCCCATTTGTCGGGGATGCGAGGCTGCATCTCGAGCGTTTGTTCCGCGCCTTTTCGCAGGATGGTCACCTTGATGGGCTGGTCCTTTTTGGCCGAGACATGTTCGGCAAACTGGACCCGGTGAAAGAGCGGCTGCCCATCCACTTTGAGAAGCTGGTCGTCCGGCAGCAGGCCTGCATCGGCAGCCGGGCTGTCCTTCTGCACCTGGCCCACCATCGGCGTCTCTTTTCCGATGATGCCGATCTCGCGCAGCGCGGGCCGCGTGAAGATGCCCTTCCACCAGGAAACCTTTTCCTTGGCCTCTTCGTTTTCAGCCCACTTAGAGGACACCGCGATCGTGGGGACGCTCTTGCCGTCTCGTTCGACGTCAAACTGGATCGTCTCACCCTCACTGGAAACGATGCCCCAGCGCACGCTGTCCACGAATCCCTCAAAGCGCCGGACTGGCTGGCCGTCGATGGACTTGATCACGTCCCCCACCTTGAGCCCAGCCTTCTGCGCGGGGCTGTCGGCAGCCACGTAGCCGATGGTCGTGGTCACAACGGCTTCCGTCTGCGGCTTCCCGAGCCAGCTCACGAGCAGCGCAAAGACACAGGCCAGACCAAAGCTGAAGAGCGGTCCGGCAAACGCGACGATGATCTTGTCCAGCGGCGTGATCGCCGGCAGCGGCTCGGCGGTGGTGCTCCCACCTTCGATGGCGTCCATGGGTGCCATTTGCGGCAGCTTCACGAATCCACCGGCAGGAATGCTGCCGAGACCGTACTCGACACCGTTGATCGTCTTCTTCCACAGCGGCTTGCCAAACCAGATGTAGAAAGCCTCAACCTTCAGCCCGCGCCAACGCGCGGCGAGAAAATGTCCCCACTCGTGGACCAGGATCATCAGGTTAAAAACCAACAGCACCTCCACGATGAGAATGATGATGCGAAGTATTTCGCCTGCGGTGCCGAGAGATGAAAGCCAGTCCATGATGCGTAAAGGATAACGCCCCGCGAATCTCACGGGTCGAGTTATAAATTCTAACACCGAGTGAAAGCGCTCGCAATCAGCCTGGCATACTTCTTCGCGGAAAGGTTGCCATTTTTTTCGTGCTGCGGCATCATCGCGTTTTATTCCGCGCGGCTGCGGAGAAGGCCTGCTCAAATGAACTTCAGCAACTGGTACGAACCTCTCCTCTACACGGCGGCGCTCGTCGCGTTTGGGTTCGGCTGCCGGTCGTTCGAGAACCGCCTCATTTTGAAGCTGGGGTGGATCGCGCTCCTCGCGGCCACTTACCTCGGAGGCATGGTCATTTCCGGCGGCAGCCATTGGGTAGGCGCCACGGGCGTGGGCATGTGGTTTCTCCTCCCATGGCTGGAGATCGTCGGCCGCGTGAGGAAGCTGCGCGTTCCCATCAAGTGCGAGGTGAAGCACCGCTTCCCACCTTCACGCCAATTGTTTCCCGATCTCGATGCATTGAGTTCTGAGACGGAGAAGGCAGGCTTTGAAGAGATCGAAGACACGGGTTGGAAATGGGATGAGACGGACCACTTCGTGCGGCTTTTCTACCACAAGGAGAAGAAGACCCTGGCGGCGATCAGCCTCGCGCAGCAGGGGGAGTTTGCCTTCTCGTACGTTTACCTCACATCACGCACGAGCGACGGACTGACGGCCACGACCTCCAATTATCCGTTCTCGTTCACAATGAAATTTCCTCCCAGCCAGCTCATCAATCGCTTCGCCGGCGCGGAGTCGATGGACGATCTGATTCAGTCGCACGAAAGGTTTCTCGAGCGCAACAAGGTGCTCAAGGACGAGCTGGCGCCGCAGGACACCGAACGACTGCACAGCTATCTCGAGCGCGACATGATCTCGCAGATCAACCACAACATCAGCGCGCGCATCATCGAGCCCGTCGGAAACGGTCTCTTCCGCTACTCGTGGCGCGGCTGCATCTTCCTCTGGGTGCAGGTGGTGAAGGACATGATCCGCGTCTGAAAAAGCGCGACGCTATCGCGGGCCGCCGGTGCGCTTCGTCGGCGCGGGCTTCGCAGCCTCGTCCTTCTTCTGCTCAGCCTGTTTCTCCTTGTCAGCGACGTTCTTGTAAAACACGAACCCGCTTCGCTTCACGTTGGATGCGACGTCCTTAAAATCGGCGATGGCTGATTTGAAGTCGGCCTTCAACTGGCGGTCTCCTCCCAGCGCGGAGAACAGACCGTCGCTAGAGTTCAGCTTTTTGGCAGCGGCAGAAAAATTGTCCGCGCCCGATTTGATCGACTTCAACGCTTCGTCAGCGGTCGTCATGACCTTGTCCGCCTTGGCGACGGCCGGGTCGAGCTTGTCGAACATGGGGCCGAGCTTCCTGGTGGATTCCTCCACGTTCTTGGAACTGGCCTTGAATCCCGCCGCAGCCTCCTTGATGTCGGCGATGGCGGACTTGAGGTTGGCGGCGTTTTCCTCGCCGAGCACCTTGTCATCCACGCGCTTCATCGTGGCGTTCAGATGCTGCATGCTCTCGCGGAAGTCGGCCAACGTCTTGTCTGACAACGCGCCCTCGTTGATCTTCCCCAGCGAGATCCGCAAATCAGCCACGGCATCGCGGATGTCGCCGATCGCCACATCGACCTTCTTACCGATGTCCTGCGCAGCGGTTTGGAGCCCGCCGAGGCCGCCGCCCTTCCTCACGTTCTCGTCGGTGAGCTGGGCACCGGGCTCGAGGTACGCGACGGTCTTCTCGCCACTCGGACTGATCTCGATGAATGAGTCGCCGAGCAATCCTGCGACGGCGACGGCGAACTTTGCGTCTGCGGGGATGCGCTTCTCGTGATAAATCTCCAGGGGCACGATGACGCCGTTGAACTGGTCGTTAAGCTTCGGCGCGCGCGGCACCTTGCCGATCTTTGAGCCGCCGAGCATGACAGGTGTGCCGACTTTCACGCCCGAGGCGTCCGGGAACGGGACCGTGATCTCATAGGTGTCTTTGAAGAGTTCGCGCACAGAGCCGAACTGCAGGATGAGCACGCCGAGCAATCCGAGTCCCACGGTGAGAAAGAGGCCCACAAGCAGTTCTGTTTTCTTGTCGCGGTCGTCCATGGCAATGGGGAGAGTCAGGGGGAAGAGGGCATTGGTCAACAGCGGCGCGCCTCACGCGCTGGTGCCGGAGCGGCCTTCGATGAAGTCCTGCACCTCCGGGTCCGGGCACGCGCGCAGCTCATCCGGCGTGCCGAGAAAATGAATGATGCCACGCTTCAGCATGGCCACGCGATTGGCGATCTTTGGGATGCTCTTCATGTCGTGCGTGACGACGAGCGAGGTGACGCCAAAGCGCTTCTGCATCCGCAGGATCATCTGGTCGATGACGTCAGCCACGATGGGGTCCAGCCCGCTGTTCGGCTCATCATAAAGGATGCACTGCGTGCGGCCGACGATGGCGCGCGCGATGCCGGCGCGCTTCCTCATGCCGCCGGACAGATTGACGGGCAGCTTGTCCTTGTGCTCGTCGAGATCCACGGCCTCCAGTGCCTCCATCACGCGCTGCTTGATCTCCGCGCGGTCCCGCACACCGGCCTCCCGCAGCGGAAAGGCCACATTCTCCGCGACCGTGAGGCTGTCGAAAAGCGCGGCGCCCTGGAAGAGCATGCTCACCCGCTTCCGCACGGGCGCCAGCTCGCGCTCGCGTAGCTTGTTCACCTCGACGCCATCCACGATCACCGAGCCCGAGTCCGGGCGCATGAGGCCGATCACATGCTTGATCATCACCGTCTTCCCCTCGCCGCTCGGTCCGATGATGACGAGCGTCTCCCCACGCCTCACAGTCAGGTCGATGCCACACAGCACCTTTTGCGATCCAAGCTTCTTGTGCAGGTCGCGAATCTCAATGAACGGGTTGTCCTCGGAAATGCTCATGCCCGGAAACCTAAACGCCCGTGCCGAGCGGAGAGACGTAGTTCAGCAGGATCGAGAGGAAAAAATTAAAGATCAGCAGCGCCAGCGATGAGATGACCACCGCGCGCGTGGTGCCGATGCCCACGCCGACCGCGCCGTTCTCCGCCGTAAGGCCCTGATGGCAGGAGACGAGGGTGATGATGATGCCGAAGACGAAACCCTTTGTCATGCCGATCAAAAGATCCTGCCAGCCGGTGTGGTCCATCGTGTGCGTCCAAAACCACGGCGATGGCATGTCGTAACCGATGATGCAAACGGCGGCGGAGGCGAGCAGGCCGAACGTGATGCTCTCCGCGATGAGCATCGGCATGGAGATCATCATCGCGATGAAACGCGGCAGCACGAGGTAATCCACCGGATGCACGCCCATCACGCGCAGCGCGTCCACCTGCTCGGTGACCTTCATCGTGCCGATGTCAGCGGCCATCGACGCGCCGACGCGTCCTGCCACCATCAGCCCCGCCAGCACCGGTCCCAGCTCACGGCACAGCGCCACTGACACGATAGCCCCCGTGCCGCTCTCCACACCGAAGTCCTTGAACTTCGCGTACGACTGAAACGTGAACACCGCGCCGGTGAACGCCCCCGTCACGATCACCACGGCCTGCGAGCCATAGCCGATGGCCACGATTTGCTCCGCCACGAGCCGTAGCCGCCACACGCCGGTGCGCACGGCGTGCGCCAGGTCAACCATCAAACCGGCAAGCTGCCCCATGTAGCGCAGGAAACGAAGAACCGTCCGGCCGGGCAGCGCAAGGAATCCGTTGGAAGCGTCAGACACGCGCCCATGATTGCACGCTGCGCCTCAAAGGCAACCCACAGCGCCGTCACACTGAACTGCGCGATGGTGACCGAATCCGTACGCCAATCCGATCATGGCATCCAATGCGCGGCTCTTGCCAAAGCTCTTCACCGATTGCAAAGCCGCGCCGGACTGGGTATTGATTTTCTCCCCCACGAAAACCAACCCCTGACCACATCATGAATCTCACACGCACGGCATACGGCACCTGGAGCGGCGGCAAGTACATGCACTTCGGCGAGGCGCTCGACGACGCACGCTACATGGGCATGATGCGCGAGGCTTATGACAAAGGCGTGCGCACCTTTGTCACCGCGGACGTTTATGGCGTCGGCCGCGCCGATGAG
Source organism: Verrucomicrobiaceae bacterium (assembly GCA_031411695.1). Taxonomy (GTDB): domain Bacteria; phylum Verrucomicrobiota; class Verrucomicrobiia; order Verrucomicrobiales; family Verrucomicrobiaceae; genus JAIBCL01. Next base: position 2,541 of record JANOBO010000160.1, on the reverse strand, counting down.
ATCCTCGGCCAAGCGCTCCAGGGTCTCGACCGCGACACGTATTGCCTCGTCGGCATGATCGGCCACGATTTCTACGAAGGCGTGCGCGGCGGGTCGAAGGGCTACCCGCGCTTTTGCGAGCCGAGTCTGCGCGGCCCGGAAAAATATCTGGAGTACCTGCAAATGGCCGCTGAGGAATCGCTCAAGCGCTGCGGCACCACGAAGTTTGACTGCCTCATGCTGCACAACCCCGACAGCATCGGCTACACCAGCGAAGCCGTGTGGGATGCAATGGCCACGCTGAAAAGCAAAGGCCTCACCGACCGCCTCGGCATCGCGCCCGGGCCTGCGAATGGCTTCACGCTCGACATGATCCAGTGCTTCGAGAAATTTGGCGGGCTGCTCGAATGGGCGATGATCATCCTCAATCCCCTCGAGCCCTGGCCCGGCCAGCACGTCCTGCCTGCGGCGCAAAAACACGGCGTCGATCTCCTCGCGCGCGTCGTCGATTACGGCGGCCTTTTCCACGACGACGTGAAGCCCGGCCACAAGTTCAAGGACGGCGACCACCGCGGCTTCCGTCCCGCCGGCTGGGTCGAGCACGGATACGAGAAGATCGAGAAGATCCGACCCTACGCCGAGAAGCATGGCCTCACCATGCTCCAGCTCGCCTGCCAGTGGAACCTCTGCCAGTCACCGGTGAAGAGCGTCGTCCCCACGCTCATCCAGGAAGCCGGCGAAGACGCCAAGAACATCTCCACCAAGCTCGACGAGCTCGCCGCACTGCCCGAAGCCAATCTCCTCTCCGCCGACGAGATCGAGGAAATCCGCCGCATCGGCGACAACACCGGCTGCATGGCCCTCAAAGGCGCGAGCCGCCGCCACGAAGGCCAGGAACCCCGCGCCGATGAATGGCCCATGCGCGAGGATTTGGTGCCCGTGGCTGATCGGTGGAGTCTTGGTGCTGCGTTGATTCCGTGATGCGGTGCTCATTCACCTGCCGTTTCTAGAGCCCGCGCTCTTAGCTTCGGCGAGAGCCAAAATCCGGCCTCATTTTCGAGACGATCAGGCAGTTGCCGCACAGAGGAAATGAGGCCGCGCCGTTTCGCGAGGATCAGAGTGCCGACGATCCCCACGACGCGCAGCCCCAAGCTCGCCGCCACTGCTCTACCGAGCGTCTCGTCGATCAATACCGCGTCGGCTTGTTTTTCGATGCAGAGTCCGATGGCCGCGTTTCTCCCGCGTCCAGACGCGCGCGGAGGAGTTCAGGCCGCGCAGTCAGCAGATCGGCAAAGACTTGAATCCAGGAAGGAAAAGCACGGCCGCCAAACCTCGGATCGAACTGACTCAGCCTGTTGAACTCATACGCCACAGCATCCGGCACGATCACAGTTCCATGCACATCGCGCAGCAGTTCCGCCTGACCGATGCAGACCAGATTGAGAACCACAGACGTGTCGGCCACGACGATCACTTCGCCATTGACTCAAGATTTGCCATGTCCTCCTCAAAGGCGGCCTCGTCGTAGTGCTGCGGCACGCCATGATCCCGGAGCTGCTTTTGGAATGTGATCAGACCCGCGCCCGCGAGACCAGCCGCTTGCACTAGCGTCAGCTTCTTGCGCGCATAAAGCGACACGGCCAGCTCGGCCATGATCTCGCTCTCGCTCTCGCTCATGTCCCGAACTCCGGGCAGATTGTCTGGCAGGGTGATGGTCACGGGCGAAGCTACCGCGCAGTTGCGATACGGGCAACTCTGGGTGTTCTGTCCGCACCTTCGACCATGAACACAAAGCTCACGTCCCTGACACTCCGTGACTGGAGTCGGATGGACGTTTGCCTTCGTCATTCGTCATTTCCCCCACTCCCGCGCCCTTGCCTCCCCCGCACCCTTGCGCCATGCTCCGCGCCCCATGCTTCCCGTCCCTGAACAGCTCGAAATCCTCAAGCGCGGCACCGTCACGGTCCACAGCGAGAAGGAACTCGCCGACAAGCTCGCGCGCGGCAAACCGCTCCGCATCAAGCTCGGCGTCGATCCCACGTCGCCGGACATTCACCTCGGGCACGCGGTCGGTTTGCGGAAGCTGCGCCAGTTTCAGGAGCTGGGTCATCACATCGTGCTCATCATTGGCGATTTCACCGCGCTGATCGGCGATCCCAGCGGGCGCTCATCCACGCGCCCGGCGCTCACTCACGATCAAGTGATGGCGAACGCCGACACCTACACCGAGCAGGCTTTCCTGGTGCTCGACAAAGCGAAGACCGAAGTCGTCTTCAACGGCTCGTGGTTCAAGGAGATGACCTTCCTTGATGTCATCAAGCTCAACTCGCGCGTCACCCTGAACCAAATGATGCAGCGCGAGGATTTCAAGAATCGCTTCGGCCAGGGCCACGAGATTCGCCTGCACGAGATCCAATACCCGATCATGCAGGGCTGGGACTCCGTCGTCGTGCGCGCTGATGTCGAGATCGGCGGCAGCGATCAGCTCTTCAACATTCTCGTCGGCCGCGATCTGCAAAAAGAAGAAGGCATGGAGCCGCAGGTCTGCATGACCTTGCCGCT
>JANOBO010000159.1:0-26985 GCA_031411695.1 Verrucomicrobiaceae bacterium | reverse complement strand
GCGTGCATCGCAATGGCCCGGCGATGCGGCGGCACATCGCGAGCATTTGAAGATGATCATCGGCGCGATTGATCCGCGCCTGCCGGTCAAGACGCTCGAACTCGTGGGCGACACCGCGCAGCCCGCGCTCGTGGCGGAGACGGACAAGGCGCGCATCCTTCGCGTTCGGTGGCCCGTGCTCCAGGGCGTACATGGCGAGGGAATTCTGATTCAACCGAAGACGAAACCGGTCGCTCGCGTGATCTACATTCCCGACGCCGACACGGCGCCCGAGAAGCTCGCGGACGATGCGATGCTGGCGTACAGCGGCTGCGAGATCGTGATCCCGGCATTGATCAGCCGCGACTCGGACTACTCTGGCAACGAGCGGCTCGCCGTGCAGACGAACTGCCCGCATCGCGAGTGGATCTACAGGCAGTCGTTCATCCTCGGCCGGCACATCATCGGCTACGAGGCGCAGAAGATTTTTTCGTTGATGGATTATTTCAGCGCGCTGCCGGAGAAGCTGCCGGTGCTCGTCGCCGGTCTCGGCGAAGGCGGCCTGATCGCGCTCTACTCCGGCGCGCTCGATCCGCGCATCAGCTCGGTTTATGTGTGGGGCTACTTCGGGCCGCGCGAGAATCTTTGGCAGGAGCCGATCTACCGCAATGTGTTCGGCCTGCTGCGTGAGTTTGGCGATGCGGAAGTCGCGTCGCTCATCGCGCCACGTCCGCTCGTGGTGCAGCATCTTGGATTTCCAACTGTCGGCGGCCCTCCCGCTGCGGTGAAGGGCCAGCGCGAGGTCGCCGCGCCGGGAAAAATCGTGAAGCCGCCGCTCGAAGACGCGAAGGCCGAGGCGGATCGCGCGAGGAAGATCGCCCCCGGCGAGTGGTTCATGCTGGCTACGGAAGAGCACGGCTTGAAGGAAGTCGTGGGCCACTTGCTGCCGCGCGAGGTGGCGGATCACCTCGTCGCCCGCATCACGCCCGTCATGCCGAACAAGAATGAGCAGCGCGCACCGGTCGATGACACGCGGCAGAAGCGGATGGTGCTCGAGCTGGAAACCTTCACCCAGCGGTTGCTCTTCAGCACCGAGACTGAGCGCAACAACGAGTTCTGGAAAAAGCTCCCGCTCACATCAGTCGCCGAATTTGAGAAGCACACAGCGTCAGAGCGCGAGCGGTTTTGGACCGATGTGATCGGCCGCTTCCCCGATCCGAACGTCCCGATGAATGCGAGAAGCCGCTTTGTGCGTGAAACCGAAAAAGTGACGATCTATGAAGTGACGCTCGATGTGTGGGACGACGTGTTTGCCTGGGGATGGCTGTGTCTGCCGAAGGAAAGCAGCCGCGGCCTTGCGGGCGCAGCCACACGATTGCCCGTCGTCGTATGCCAGCACGGACTCGAAGGAATCCCTGAAGATGTTTTCAGCGACGACCCCGGCGGAAAAGCATTCGGCCCTTACAAAGCCTTCGCGCTCCGCCTCGCCGAGCAGGGCTTCGTCACCTTCGCCCCGCACAACTTGTATCGCGGCAAGGATGCCTTCCGCACGCTCCAGCGCAAAGCCAACCCGCTCGGCAAGACGCTCTACTCCGTGATCAACGGCCAGCATCAGCGCATCCTCGAGTGGCTCAAAGCGCAGCCCTTCGCCCAACCCGACAGGATCGCCTTCTACGGCCTCAGCTACGGCGGCAAATCAGCGATGCGAACGCCGTCGGTGCTGCCCGGCTACTGCCTGAGCATCTGCAGCGGCGACTTCAACGAGTGGGTGCGCAAATGCGCCAGCACCGACATGCCGATGAGCTACGTCTTCACGCACGAGAACGAGATTTGGGAATGGAACCTCGGCCGCACTTTCAATTACGCCGAGATGGCCGCCCTCATCGCCCCGCGTCCGTTCATGGTCGAGCGCGGCCACAACGACGGCGTCGGCATCGACGAATGGGTGAACTACGAGTTCTCCAAAGTCCGTCGGCTCTACAACAAGCTCAACATCGGCGACCGCACCGAGATCGAGCACTTCGACGGCCCGCACACGATCCATGGCGTGGGGACGTTTGGGTTTCTCAAGAAGTGGCTGAAGTGAATCGGAGGGCCCAGCGTCGCGGGCGCACCGACTTTAGTCTGAAGCTCGACATAGAGCGCCTGCGCGGCCCCGTGGCATAACATTCTGGCAGCTTGGCAATGCGATGACGCAAATGTACACTCACCCCATGGCAGCCACTCTCGCACCCCCACGCCGGAAGCGCGCAAACGCGCCGGTAACGTCTTTTGCCCCCGGCTCGACCGCCAACGGCGCATTTTCGCAGGTGAACCCAGACTTCGAGCGGGATCAACTGCTCGTCATCACGGACGCTTCCTGGGGCATGTACCTCGACTTGGACACCAAGTTTCAAGGCACTCGCACGCGGCTCACTTATTTTCACCGGAGAATCGACATCATGACACTCTCGACCGACCACGAGCGCATCAAAGGGAACCTGCATGACCTGATCGTCGCGCACTGTCAGGACGAAGCGATGGACTACGTCTCCGAAGGCAGCGCCACGTTGCGGATCGACTACGCGCAGGGCAAGGAGCCGGACGACAGCTTTGTCTTCGGCACCGAGACGAAACCGCGTCCCGACATGGTGCTGGAGGTGGTACTCACCAGCGCCGCCATCGACAAGCTGGAGTTCTACGCGCCCTTGCGCATTCCAGAAGTCTGGATCTGGGAGAGCAGCGGCCTGAGCGTCTTCTTGCTCGATGGGGCCCGTTACCGGCGCGTGAAAAAAAGCCGGCTGCTTCCGCGCTTCGACATTCCTTTGGCGGGCACGCTGGCGACGTCTGCGCGCACATCGCAGGCGGTGCGGGAGTTTCGGAAAAAAACGCGGTAGCAACTCGCAGCGGTCACACCACTGCTACGCCGGAGGTTGGAGCTGGAGATCCGGGTATCCGGCCAAGGCCTCTGTCAGACCTGCCCAGCCGCCTTCTTTCTGCATCTGAAAGATGTGCATGTAGAGCGCGACATGCGTCGGAGGGAACTCCTTCAGCAGCGCATCAATGCCCTTCTTCGCCTTTTCTACGCTGATCTCATCGGGCAGGTCCTTCACCTCGCCGTTACCGTCATGCTCGATGCCCACAGCGTCGAGGAAGGTGGTGAGCATCTTCGGCTTTCCCTTCAGCAGCCAGATCTGGATGATCTGCTCGGCGAGCGCGTCGCCCGTCTTGATGCGGATTTGGTCAAAGAGCCAGGCTGCCTGCAGCTCCTTGGTTTTCTTCAGAATGAAAATCGGGCGTAACCTCTTTTGTGTCGCGAGATTGTCGATCGCGGCGCGGTACGCGGCCCGTTGTTCGGTCTGGAGATAAGTGAGGATCTCCTTTTGCAATTCGGGACCGACGGCCTGGATCAGTAGATGCGCTTTCATTTCAAAATCAGGGGCCTGTGCTAACACGCCGGTCTTTGAACCGCAACCGGTTTCACGACCGCGCACGCCGCGCGGTGAGACACTTGAACGCGCTCCCTGCACCTTGCGGTGCGACAAGGAAACGCCCTGCCGCATCGCGCGCGCCGGGCACATGCCGATCGAGGAATTCGGCCTGGGTCTCCAGCTTCACCTCCGAGCAGCCGGCACGCGCGTACCAGCCGCACAGGTCGGTGAAATTGATGTCGGTGGTGATGTCCTGCCTGCCCGCGTTTTGCCAGACGGACAGCCCCTCGAGCCGCTGGTGCAGCAGATAGGCGCGGAGCGTCCCATTGGGCCGGCGATGGTAGAGCGCGGGAAATGTGTCGCCATAATCAATCGCCAGCATCGAGCCCGCCTTCCATTGCGATCCCCAACCCGCGAGCCATTGCTCAACGCCGATGTGCAGCTCGCATCTCTGCCGCGCGGACGGTGGCGGATTCTCGCGAGTCCATGTCTTCAACGCGGAGAAGCGCTCCGCAAAGTCTGCATCCAGCGCGAGTGGTCGGAGCTCTTCTTTGATGCCGCCGCCTGCGTGGTGCATCAGCCGCACTTCCCGCCAGCAGCCGGTCGGTGGCTCCCACTGAACGAGAGCCACAGGCAGTGCGTCGAGAAACTCGTTGTGATAAACGAACGCGCGTCCTCCGCAGTGGGATAGAGCGGCCTGCATGTCTTCAAACCACCGGACGGAACCGCCGAGAGTCCGCCGCTGCCGGGCATTGAGCACCGGTGAAGTCTCCACCATGCAAAAATCAAAATGTCGCCGCCGCCACCAGCCAAGCTCTTGCCGCACCGACCGCATCAGGGATCCGTCGCCGCCGCCCACCTCGATCACGGTCCGCACATCGGGCTGGAGTCGCGACTCGGCCGCGATCCAGCGGGCCGCCGCCTTTCCGAGCAACGGCGAGAGCGAGGCGGAGGTCGAGAAATCTCCACGCGCGCCCACCGTCTGGATGTTGCGCGAGTAATAGCCGTGCTGCGGATCGAACAAAGCGCGCTCCATGAAGGCGGCGGCTGTTTCTTCCGTCGGCATCAGGTGAGTCAGCTGTGCTATCGGGTGAGCGACGCCACCTCGTCCGCGATGATCTCGAGCCCTTCGCGGACGATGCCCATGTCCTGAGAGTAGGTGAGGCGGAGGCACTGGTGTTGGTGTTCCCATGGCTCTTCCAAGCCGAAGAAGAAGTAGTGGCCGGGGACGACGAGCACCTTCCGCCGTTTCAAGCGCTGATAGAGTTCCGCCGCCGTGATCGGCAGCTCCTTCAGCCACAGCCACAGGAAGAACGCGCCTTCACTCACATGAAGAGCGTACGGAGCGCGCCCGGAGAGATTCTCATGCAGCACGGCCGCTGCGGCCTTTGAGCGTTGCTCATAAAATGGACGGATAACCTCTCGCGAGAGCCGCATGAGCTCGTCGCCCTTCAGCAGCGGCTTCAAGATCGCCTGGCCGACATTCCCGTTCGCCAGCGCGACCACGGCGTTCATGTTTGCCAGGGCGGTGGTGAAGCGCTCTGGCGCGATGATGATGGACGTGCGCGTGCCGGGCAGGCCGAGCTTCGAGAGGCTCATGGAGACAATGGTGTTTTCGTCCCAGACCGGCGTCCAATCGACAAAGATCGCGCCGGGAAACGGCAGGCCATACGCCTGGTCGAGAATGAGCGGAATGCCGTGACGCGCGGCCAGGCTTCGCAGCGTGCGGAGATCCTCGTCGCTGACCACGTTGCCCGTCGGATTCGTCGGACACGACAGGCAGATCGCCGCGATGTCCTCGGTGATCTTGAGGCGGTCAAAGTCGATGCGGTATTTGAATGTGTTGCCGGGCCGCTCTTCGATCCTCGGCTTCACCGCCACGAAGCCTTCTTCCTCCAGCGTCTGGTTTGCGTAGCCGATGTATTCCGGGGCGATGGGGAAGAGCACTTTGCGCTTTTGCGTCCCCGTTTTGCCCGCCAGCAACGTGTGCAGGTAAAAGAAGGCGGACTGGCCGCCGGGCATCACCACCACGTTCCGCGCGCTCACATCCCATCCGCAGTTCACGCGCAAAAAATCCGCGAAGAGTTCACGAAACTGCGGGCTGCCTCCGGGCGGATCGTAGTTGCCGAGCGCGCGGTCCAGAGTGTCACCTTCATCGAGCAGTTCCTGCATCCGCCGCCGCCACACCGCCTGCATTTCGGGGATTGCCGCCGGATTGCCGCCGCCGAGCATCCGCATCGCCGGATCACCCGTCAGCGCATCGCCGAGATCCTGCATCAGTTCCTGGATGCCGCTTGGGCCGCCCAGTTTATTTCCGGTGTGGGTGAACGAACTCATCTTGCCGCCGAGACTCGCGCCGGGTTTCTGTTTGGTCAAAGGGAGGCTGCCACGCGCACGCCGCACTTTGGTTTGAATTCGGTGCCGTAACCCATAAACTCGCTGCATGAGATTTTCCATCCTGCCTCTCGCTGCCGCCATCGTCACGCTCTGCGCATCATGCGCCACCCAGTCCGAGACGATGCCGAGCGCGGCCGCGCTCGACCAGAACTACCAGCGTTATCTCGCGGCAGCGCAGCCCGAGTTTGGTGAGTTGGAGAGCAGGCGGAAAAGCGGCGCGCTCAGCCAGGCGGACTACGAGCGGGAAAAATCCAGCCTCGAATATCGCGTGCAGCAGCGCGCGGTGGATGCCTCGTGGACCGCGCACTCGCTGGCGGAGAGTGACCGCCGGGCCACTGGCATCCCGACGCCGGACCAGCCGCAGGCGATCCAGGCCGGTGGTGGCGGTGGCGGCAGCCTGTACCGCTCTCACAACGAACAGTATGGCGGTTCCGGAGCGCAGCAGTCATTCGGCGCATCTGGCTCCATCAATCAAGGCGGCCAGACGAGCCTGCTCGGCGGCGGACGAAGCTTTTAACTTACTGCATTCGGCTGCGCGAGGACTGGGCCACCTAGCCGAACAACGCGGTCAATGGCTGGCCCTCCTCCAGCAAATTGTAGGGCCGGCCCAAGGCGTCCGTCGCATTGAGGTCATCGATGCCCATCGCGTAATAAACTGTCTTCGCGATGTCCTCGGGACGGATGGGTGTGTCTTTTGGAAACTCGGCGCGCCCATCGGTGGCACCGTACTCGTGGCCGCCCTTGATCCCGCCGCCGGCCATCAGCACGCTCATGCATGCAGTCCAGTGATCCCGGCCCGCACCAGCCACGCCGCCGGAGCGGCGGTCGCCGACCTTCGGCGTGCGGCCCATCTCGCTGGTCACCAGCACCAGCGTTTCATCCAGCAGTCCGCGCGAGGAGAGATCCTCGACGAAGGCGGAGAGCGCGCGGTCGAACGGCGGGAGGAGGTAGTTTTTCAAACAATTAAAATTGTCGCCGTGCGTGTCCCAGCCGCCGGCGCTTTTGCATTGCTTGGCGGTGCTCTCGTCCTCCTTCCAGAACACCGTGACGAATGGCACGCCCGCCTCCACGAGCCGCCGCGCCATGAGCAGGCTGCTCGCGTTGATGTTGTTGCCGTAGCGTTCGCGCAGCTTTTGCGGTTCCTTGGTCAAATCGAAGGCGGATGCCGCGGCGGGTGATGCGAGCAGGGAGAAAGCGCGTTCTTGATGCCGCAAAGAGCTTTGCACATCCACCTCATGATCCAGCGCCGTGTGCGCTTCATTGAAGGCATTGAGCAACGAGCGCCGGTCCTCCATGCGCGCCGCAGTCATGCCCTTGCCTTGCAGTGTGAGCGTAGGCGAGCTGAATTTCAGCGGCTGATCAAAATCGCCGATGAGATAAAACGGATCGTGCTCCACACCCAGCCTGCCAGCGAACTGACCGGGGCGGGTGAACGGCAGCTTGCTCGGCTTATGCGGCAGCGAAATGATTTGCGGCAGGCTCGGGTGCAGCGGGCGTTTTGAGCCGACCACGCTGCCCATGTAAGGCCAGTCCTCGCGATACGGGCGGCGGTCGTTGCCCTGCTGCTTGAAGGTGGGGTCCGGCGCGTGGCCGGTGAGATTGTAATAGTAACCCGCGTGATGATCTCCCGTGGCAAGCCCGCCATCGGTGATGCCGTGGACCATCGAAAAATGGTGCGCCTGCTTCGCCAGCAGCGGCAGGTGCTCGCACAGATGAATGTCGGGCGAGGTGGTGCGCATCGGCTTGAACTCTCCACGATACTCCATCGGCGCGTCCGGTTTCATGTCCCACATGTCGATGTGCGACGCGCCGCCGCAGAGAAAAAAGAGCACCGTGCTCTTTGCGGGCTTTGCCAGCACGGGCAGCTTCATCGACGGGCCCGTCGAGCCATGCAGCGCAGGGCCGAAGCGCAAACCAGCCAGCCCCATCGTCGAAGCCTGCAGGAAGGTTCGGCGGCTTAAAGCGGGACGAAACAGCGGTGTGTTCATGGCGGCGGATCAGTGAGGCGAAGACGGGCGATGCATTCCCATACGGACGGAATTGCAAAATGCTGTCATCGCCGCTGTTGGTGCAGCGGATGCCGGTGAGTGACCCCCCTGGGAGCAGTATGGTCTCTACTTGCTCGAAACAACGAATCCACTCACACGTTGTCTCGCACCTCCACTCCCCGCCCTAACAACCCAACCCGATTCATCCTGTGAAACACACGCTCGCACTCGTCTTCGCCGCGCTATGCGGGGCACCACTGGCCACACTTCACGCGACGAAGCCGAATATCCTGCACATCCACGCCGACGACCATCGCGCCGACGGAGCGCGCGCGCTCGGCAATCCCGTGCTTCAGACGCCCAATCTCGACTCGCTCGTCGAGCGCGGCATGACCTTCACGCGTTGCTACACGATGGGCTCAATGATTGGTGCGGTCTGCACGCCGAGTCGCACGATAATGCTCACCGGCCGCTCGTGGCAGCGCATTCCGAAGTCGCCCGCCGCCGCGCCGAATGCCGCCGACCCGGCCACATTCCTCCCGCGAGTCATTCAGGCCGCCGGCTATCAGACGTGGCACATGGGAAAGGCTGGCAATGGTTTTCCCGCAGGTCTCGCTGAATTTCAAACCAGCATTCGTGACGAAGGCAAAGGCGGTGAGCGCGCGGGTAACAGTCGTCGTCTCGCCGACAGCACCATCGAGTTCCTCAAATCGCGCACGGTCTCGAAGGAGACGAAGCCCTTCTACATCTACATCGCGCCGCCCGTGCCGCACGATCCGCGCTCCGCCGAGCCGCAGTTTCATGCGCTCTACGATCCCGCGAAAATCCCGCTCTCGCCGGCGTTCCTGCCGCAGCATCCCTTCGACAATGGCGAGATGACCGTGCGCGACGAAGCCCTCGCGCCGTGGCCGCGCACCGTGGCAGACACGAAACAGCAACTCGCCGACTACTACGCCTGCGTCACCGGACTGGACCATCACATTGGGCGCATTTTTGCCGAGCTAAAAGCCAGCGGCCAGTGGGACAACACCATCATCATCTTCAGTGCCGACAACGGACTCTCGATGGGCGAGCACGGCTTGTTCGGAAAACAAAACCTCTACGAGTTTGGCGGCATGCACGTCCCGCTCGTTGTCGCGGGTCCGGGCATCGCCAAGGGCAAGAGCGGGGCGTTGGTTTACCTCATGGACTTGTTCCCGACCTTTGCTGAGTTCGGCGGCGCAAAACTCCCCGACGGCGTCGAAGGCAAGAGCATCGCCCCGATCCTGAACGGCAAGCAGGCTAAAGTCCGCGACGTGCTCTACACCGGCTATCGCACCTGCCAGCGCGCCATCCGCGACGACCGCTGGAAACTCATCCGCTACCCGCTCGTGGATCGCACCCAGCTCTTCGACCTCAGCGTCGATCCACACGAGCTGACCAACCTCGCCGACAAGCCCGAGCACAAAGCGAAGGTCGCCGAACTGATCGCCCTGCTCGCCAAGGAAATGGCCGCCCACGCCGATAACTCCCCGCTGACCGTCGCGAATCCTCAACCCGCTGAATGGACGCCCCCCGCACCCGGCGACAAACCGGCCAGGCCAGCCAAGAAGAAACCCGTAGTAGCACCGGCACCGGAAGCGCCCGCACAGTCAACCGGGAGAATCCGAGTTGATAGCAACCTCCACTTCACCAATTGGGACACCAACAAAGACGGCTTCGTGACGCTTGAGGAATTCCAGCTCGGACAGAAAATCCGCAAGGGCCTCGAAGACACCTTCAAAAGCTACGACAAGAACGGTGACGGCAAACTGAGCCGCGAGGAGTATGTCGATCCACGGGCGAAATGATTTCTCAACCAACGCATTTTGTGAAAACGACCCTCGCACTCTTTGCGGCCCTGCTGCTCTCGCCACTCGCCGGAGTAGTCGCCGCCGAGCCGTCCAAGCCCAACATCGTCCTCATCCTCGCCGATGACGTCGGTGTGGAATGCCTCTCTGCGTATGGCGGCACTTCGCACCGGACTCCGAACCTTGACCGGCTCGCGAAGGAGGGTATGCGCTTCACGCATTGTTTTTCGAATCCGCTTTGCTCGCCCTCGCGTGGTCAACTGCTGACGGGTCGTTATCCTTTCCAGAACGGGCTGAAAGTTGTCCTCCACAGCAAGAGCCAGGAGAACATCTATCTGCATCCAGACCAACCCAGTTTCCCGCGCCAACTCAAGCAGCACGGCTACGCCACGCAGATCGTCGGCAAGTGGCATGTGTCCTTGGAGCACAAGCACAACACCATTCAGGCGTTCGGCTTCGACCACTACCAGACCTGGTGCATCTTTGATGACAAGGGCCAGAAGACCACACGCTACTGGAACCCGTATCAGATGCGCGACGGGCGCATCATCGCCGACGAGGTCAAAGACCGCTACGGCCCGGACGTGGACCTTGAGGTCTATCTCGACTTCATCAAGACCCGCGCGAAAGCCAACCAACCCTTCCTCGCCTACTACTCGACCTACCTGCCGCATTACCCCTGGGAACCCACGCCGGACAGCAAAGAGAAAACCTTTCGCGCACCGAACGTCGCGCACAAGGGCGACCCGAAATATTTCCCTGAAATGCTCGCCTACCTCGACAAGCAAATCGGCACCATGCTTCGGACCCTTGATGACCTCGGCATCGCCGATAACACCATCGTCCTCTTCCTCGCCGACAACGGCACCGACAGCCAGCTCGTCAACAACTGGGGCGATGGCAAATCAATCGCCGGTGGCAAAGGCAGCATGACCGATCGCGGCACCCACGTCCCGCTCATCGTGCGCTGGCCGGGACGCATCCAGGCCGGCAGCACTTGCGCGGACCTCGTCGATCTGTCGGACATTTTCCCCACCCTTTGCGAACTCACCGGAGCCAGCCTGCCCGCAGCGAAAATCCACGGCCGCTCTTTCGCGCCACAGCTTCTCGGGAAATCCGGCCATCCTCGCGAGTGGATTCACATTCAGAATGCCAACGATCGGCAGGTCAGAAACCGCGACTACCTGCTGAACAACAAAAACGAACTCCGGCGCGTCGTCCAACTGGGGGAGGAGCCGGCCAAGCCTAATGATAACAAAGAGCCGGAAAAAGAAGCCGCCGCCCGCGAGACGCTGCAGGCAGTCTTCGATGTCTTGGGGAAATAAGACGCGATACCATCACCGCACAAAACGCCCTTCATGAAACGCAGAACCTTTCTCACCACCGTCACCGGAATCGCCGCCAGCACGGCGTTTCCGCAGTTCGCCATCGGCAAGCTCAACGTCGCCTTCATCGGCTCGGGCGGCTGCCGTGTGATATCAAAGACACCTTCGACCTAGCCGATACCCGACTCAAAGTGGCGAAATGACGTTCACCAAACGAAAGTCATGCGACACACACTCACACTGATCACCACACTGCTGCTCTCGCCACTCGCCGGACTAGCCGCCGCCGAGCCGTCCAAGCCCAACCTCGTCCTGATCTTTGCCGATGATCTCGGCTACGGCGACGTCGGCTGCTACGGCGCGACGAAGGTGAAGACGCCGAACATTGACCGGCTTGCGAGCGAGGGGCGTCGCTTCACGGATGCGCACTCAGCCTCGGCGGTTTGCACGCCGTCTCGTTATGCGCTGCTGACGGGCGAGTATCCGTTTCGAAAAGACCTGTGGGGCCCGGTAATGAATCCCAGCCCGCTGGTGGTGGACCCGGCGCGAACGACCGTTGCGAGTTTGCTCAAGCGCCAGGGCTACGCGACGGCGTGCTTCGGCAAGTGGCACCTCGGTTTCGGCCGGCAGCCGAAGCCCGACTGGAATGCCGATCTCAAACCCGGCCCGCTCGAACTCGGCTTCGACCATTACTTCGGCATCCCCGTGGTGAGCAGCCATCCGCCGTTCGTGTGGGTGCAGGATCATCGCGTCGTGGGGCTTGAAGCGACCGACCCGCTCGTTTACGGCGGCAAGGCGGTCACGCAGGCGTTTCCGGAGAAAATGCTGGCACCCGCGATGTCTGGTGCGAAGGCCGCGCACGCGCTTTACCGCGATGAGGAAGTCGGCGCGACGCTCACCGAAAAAGCCACCGCGTGGATGCGCGGGCACACGGACAAACCGTTCTTCGTCTATTTTTCCACGCCGCACATTCATCACCCGTTCACGCCGGGGCCAAAGTTCAAAGGCAGCAGTCAGGCCGGCATTTACGGCGACTTCATCCAAGAGTTCGACTGGATGGTCGGCGAAGTCCTGCGCACGCTGGATGAACTCAAGCTGCGCGACAACACGCTCGTCATCCTCACCAGCGACAACGGCGGGATGCTGAACATCGGCGGGCAGGCGGCGTGGAAACTCGGACACCGGCTCAACGGCGACCTGCTGGGATTCAAGTTCGATGCGTGGGAAGGCGGGCATCGCGTGCCGTTCATCGCCCGCTGGCCGGGCAAGATCGAGGCCGGCTCCACGTCCGCGCAACTCATCTGCCACGTGGACCTGCTCGCCACCTTCGCGGCGCTGACCGGGGCCACACTCACCGCCGCCGATGGGCCTGACAGCATCAACATTCTGCCTGTGTGGTTAGGCAACCCCGCGCATCCCATCCGCACTCAGCTCGTGCTCGCTCCGCACAAAGAAAAGAACCTGACCCTGCGCGAGGGCCGCTGGCTCTACATCGGCGCGCAGGGCGGCGGCGGATTCACCGGCAAGAAACCCGGCGATCACGCGCTCGGCGGCCCTGCAGCACTCAAGCACACCGGTGAAAAAAACAGCGACATCGCCAACGGCAAACTCAAGGCCGATGCGCCCGCCGCCCAACTTTACGACCTCGAAGCCGACCGCTCGCAGTCGCGCAACATCATCCGGGAGCATCCCGAACAGGCAGCGCTGATGGCCAAACATCTCGCCGACTTGCAACAGCAGCCCCGGAGCGCTGCGCCAAACGCTCAGTCCGATCCGCTCACCCAGCCGCAGGGCGGCACTGATGATCAGCGGTGACTCCGCGTCCCGAGCCACAAAGCCCGCGAATCCGCAGGAGCAAACGCAGCGGCAACGCCCGAGCCTTGATGGTCACGCCCTGAATTCTCGCTCGTCGCATTTCGTCATGTCGGCGTAAGGTTTGCCGGGATAGCCTGGCCACCGATGCGCTTGCTCATCATTGAAGACGAACCTGATCTCTTGCGCGCGCTCTCTCGGGCGCTGCGCGAGGATGGCTACGCGGTGGACACAGCGGAGGACGGTGAGGACGGGTGCTACAAGGCGCTGGCGAGTGACTACGATGCGATCGTGCTGGACTGGATGTTGCCCGTGATGAACGGCATCGAAGTCCTCGCGGCACTGCGGATCAAGAAGCCGACGCCAGTGATCATGCTCACGGCCAAGGGCGCGGTGCAGCACCGTATCGAGGGCCTGAAGGCCGGCGCGGACGATTACCTGGCGAAGCCCTTTGATGTGAATGAACTGCGCGCCCGCTTGCGGGCCATCATCCGCCGCTCGGGTGGGCAGGCCAGAGACCAGATCGTGATCGGCGAGGTGGTCGTCGATACTTGGGGCAAGACAATCACGCTCGCTGGCGAGAATGCCCAGCTCACCGCCCGCGAATATGCGCTGGTGGAATACCTCGCCCTCCGCCGTGGCAAGCTGGTGAGCCGCACCGAACTCTTCGAGCATTTGTTTGATGAGAACGAGGACTCGCTTTCCAATCTGCTCGATGTGCGCGTCTCGCTGGTGCGGAAGAAGCTGGGAGCGGATTTCATTCAAACCAAACGTGGGCAGGGCTACTGCATCCCATGAAGCTGCCGGTGCTCTCCATTCGCTCGCGCATCCAGCTTTGGCATGGATTGCTGCTCGCTTGTATCTTGGGGGTGCTCGGCATCGCCGCATGGCGGATGCGCTGGGACGATGAGCTGGCTCGCGTGGATCGCGACGTGAATGAGGTGATCGCGCAAATGCACGCAGCTCTGGGAGCCAGCGGGTTCGGGAGCTTCGCGCTGTCGGCTGAGTTTGCCGCGCAAACTACCTCACGCGGTTGCTACTACGTCGTGTGGTCGCGAGCAGGAAAGCTCGTCACGAAGTCGGCCAATGCGCCGCTCGCGCTGGAGCTGCCGAAGCGTGAGGCTGGCGGCGTGATCATGACGCGCTGGCAGACCATCGGAGATCGCCGCGAGGGCTACATCTTCACCCGGCCGGGAGAGTGTTTGTTCGTCGGTGTCTCAATCGCGGGGGAGCGCGCGGCTATGACGCGGTTCGGCGGATGGCTTGCGGCGCTTGGCATCGGTGTGCTCGGCATGGGACTGCTGGTCGATGCCTGGATTGTGCGGCGGGCGATCCGACCCGTGGAGGAGATCATCAGTGCGGCGGAGCGCATCAGCCGCGGCAACCTGGCGGCCCGCATCGAGTCAGGCACGATGAGCGAGGAGCTGGAGCGTCTGACCACGGTGCTCAACCAAACCTTTGCTAGCCTGGATCAGGCCTTCACGCAGCAAAAGCGCTTCAGCGCGGACGTGGCGCATGAGCTGCGCACGCCGGTCTCGGTGCTCATCACCGAGTCGCAAATCGCGTTGGAGCGTGAGCGCAGTGGCGAGGACTACCGAGAGACCATCGCCACCTGCCTGCGCTCGGCACGGCGGATGGGCGCGCTGATCGAGGCACTGCTTGGGCTTGCTCAAATCGAGTCCGCAGCAGGCGCGTCCCGCTCACCCTGCGATCTGGCGGCATTGACCCGCGAGGTGATTGACAGTTTGCGCAGCACCGCCGAGGCACAAGGCATCGAGCTTTGTGCGAAGCTCGATGCCGCACCCTGCGAGGCCAACGCGGAGCAGATCACGCAAGTCATCGCCAATCTCACCATCAACGCCATCCAGCACAATCATCGCGGCGGGCGTGTCGTGATCGATACAGCGCTCGTGGATGGCACAGCAATGCTCCGCGTGGAGAACACGGGCGGAGGCATCGCGGCGGCGGATTTGCCTCACCTGTTCCAGCGCTTCTACCGCGCGGATGCTTCACGGAATCGGAAGACCGGTGGTGTGGGCCTTGGGCTGGCGATCTCAAAGGCCATCGCGGATGCTCACGGGGCGGAGCTGACAGCAGAGAGCACGCAGGGCGAGCGGACGGTGTTCAGGCTGCGGATGTAGACGGCAGAATCGAAGTGCCGCTCCGCTGTCCATCCGCCTTCATTTCCGCCAAAACATTTGGCGGTTGTCATCCTGCTGAAAGGTTGCGTGTGGAAAATGACCAAATGTCCAAGCGCCACCTGCTCATCCTCGCGCTCGTTTGCCTCATCAGCGGCCTCGCCCCGGCGCAGCCAGCCAATGTCCTGCTCATCATCGCCGATGACTTTGGCGCGGACAGCTTTCCGCTCACCGCCACGGGCGGCACGACGGCTCCGATGCCCAACATCACCGCGTTGAAAAACAGCGGCGTGTTGTTTTCGCGTGCCTATGCGCATCCGACGTGCTCGCCGACCCGCGCGTCGATCCTCACCGGGCGGCACCCTTTTCGCACGGGCATCGGCGCGCAGCTCACGGGCGCGACGAGCCCGCAACTCTCCACGACCGAGTTCACGCTGCCTGACGCTTTTGCGGCCAATCCAACGCTCGGCTACTCGCTCGCCATGTTTGGCAAATGGCATCTCAACTCCGGAGCGGGCACAAACGACACGGCACGGACGGTCGGCGGCTGGCCGCACTTTGCAGGCACCATCTCGGGAGCGATCCCCGACTACACGGCCTGGACCAAGATCACGAACAACGTGAGCACCGCCTCGACAACGTATGCCACAACAGACCTCGCGAACGATGTCATCTCCTTCATCACCTCACGTCCATCCGGCACACCGTGGTTCGCCTGGTGCGCCTTCAATGCGCCGCACACGCCGTTCCATGTGCCGCCGTCGAGCCTGCACACTTACGGCACGCCCACGTCCAATCGCGGGATGTATGAAGCCGCATGTCAGGCGCTCGATACCGAAGTGGGACGCATCTTGGCGAACGTGAATCTTGCCAACACCCATGTCATTTTCATCGGCGACAATGGCACTCCGGGGCAGGTCATTCAGACGCCATACACTGCGGCTCACGGGAAGGAGACGATCTATGAAGGAGGCATCCGTGTGCCCCTCATCATCGCGGGGCCGGCGGTCGTCAGTCCGAATCGCACCAGCACCGCGCGGGTTCACGCCGTGGACCTTTACTCGACGATCCTGGAGATGGCGGGCATCAACATCGGTGCTACGCAGCCATCGACGAGCGCGCTCGACTCGCAGAGTGTGATGAGCATTCTACAAAACTCGAGCGCAGGCTCGCGCTTCGCATTTAGCCAGGAGTTCAGTGCCGACCTGCTCACCAGCGTGTCCGGTCGTGCGCTTGTGAATGACACGGGTTACTCCCTGTTGACCTTCGATGACGGCCACGAGGAACTCTACAACACCGCCACGGATGCCAACCAAGCCACCAATCTTCTCGGGGCCAGCATCAGCGCTGCCGCGCAGTCCGCGTATGCCGCGCTGAAGACCCAGCTCATCAGCTACAAGAGCGCCGCCACGCCGAACGAGCCGAGGCTTACCAGTTGGTTCACCGCAAACAGCGCTGAGTATGCCCGCCTCTACCCGACTGTGGCGGATCAGAACACGCTGAATGCCGCCACCACCTGGAGCCGTGGTGCGGGTGTGCAAAGCAGCCCGACATACTCCGATGTGCAGCAGATCGATTACTCCGCGAGCTGGGTTTACATCCACACCACCGGCCTCGCCAGCTACACGATGGGTCCTTGGTATTTGAATGCGGGCAAGACCAATCTCTTTCCGAATTACCCCTCCAACACGGCCACCACCTTCCGCATCCCGCGTGTGCCGGTCATTCCGACGGCGAAGGTGAGCACACCGAATGGTGTCACGGGTCGCATGGTGAACGGCGTGTCGATGTATGACCTGCGCGATGCCTTCTCCTACTCGAACTCGACCGCCGCCGATGGCAGCCCTGGCACCATCACGGGTGACGGCATCTGGAACCGGGATGCGTATCACAACGAAGCCGTGACCTTTGATGCCGGCCTCGCTCACTCCGGCGGAAACAACTACCACAACCACGCCCAGCCCATGGCGCTGCGCTATCAATTGGGTGATCATGTGGACTTCAACGCGGCGACGAATGTGTATTCCGAAAGCGCCACACCGATCACGAAGCACAGCCCCATCGTCGGTTGGGCATCGGATGGACTGCCCTTGTATGGGCCATACGGCTACAGCGATCCGACCAACGCGGCCAGCGCGGTGCGGCGCATGGTGTCAGGCTTCGTGCTGCGTGGTGGAACGAACGGCACGACGGCCATCACCGTGCGCGAGGTGCTGCCACTCTGGGCGCAGCGCATTCAAAACCGCACCACTCTCACCGTGGCGCAATACGGCCCCGCTGTCGGTGCAGGCTTTCTTCTCGGTCACTACATTGAGGACTATGACTTCCGCGCAGATCTCGGCCAGGCCCAGACCACTGGTGCCACCGTGCAAAGCTATGATTTGAACGAGCAAAACGTCCGCTTCTGCATCACGCCCGAGTTTCCCGCCGGCACTTGGGCCTACTTCACCACCCTCAATGCCAATGACACGCCAGCGCTGCCTTACACCACGGGCCGTCAGTATTTCGGCACGCCCAGCGGCGGTAACGTGACCAGCATCACCGAGACCGTGAACACCACTTTCATCGGCGGCCCCTTCAAGCCGGACGTCTCCGGGCCGCTCTCAGTCAACGGCAGCACGGGCGATGTCACACTGGCTTGGAGCGCGGTCGAGGGTGGCGTGTATGAAGTGCAGGCATCACCGAATCTGCTGAACTGGACCGCGCTCACTCCCACCATCACCGCCGTGGGTGACGACTCCGCCAGCGCCACCGAGGTCGGCGGAGCCATCGGGCAAGCGCAGCGATTCTATCGCACCACGCGCAACAGCCTTTCCCTCTATGACAGGACAGGTTTCGCGGGCACCTACTTCACCACCAGCCTGCCCACTGGCGGAGGTCCAAACACCGTCACACCGAACAACGGTGATCGCGGCACGACGGTGAACGTCGTCATCGAACTCGACTCCACCCTCACGCCTGCACTGCCGCCCGCAGCGACGATTGTGTTCTCCGTCACCGTGTCGGGCGCCAACGTCACGACGAGCAACCTCACCCGCCCGAGTCAGACCCTCGTCACCGCCACCTTCACCATCGCCGCCGGAGCCGCCACTGGAGCGCGCAACGTAACCGTGCGATTCCGTGATGCGACGGGCCCGCAGCGCACGCTGGCAGGAGCCTTCACGGTGAACTGATGAACACCACGCCGCACTCTATGAAATCATTGCCCGCAGCATCGTTGATCCTCTTGCTTCTCGGTGGACACTGTCTGGCCGACGCGAAGCACTTCACGCCCAACGGCATCTTCCACGCGGCGAAAGACAGCACTGCTGTCCCCGCCGACTTCACCCTCACTGGCGATGCTGACTTCGGCACTTTCGGCGATCCGAAAACTGAGAATAACGGCCACGGACTGCGCCTCATCGCCGGTGGTGACTTCAACAAAGACGGCAGGCACGAGGCCACTCTCACCACCATCGTGAAAGCGCTCAAGCACGAGGACGGACGCTGGTTCCGCCTCCGTGCGCTCGCGCTCGTGCAGCCAGAGTTCCCCATCGAGAGCGTCATGCTCCATCTCAAGGTCGAATTCCTCCGCGATGGCGGCACCAACGCGCTCGATCACATCACCCGTGAGTTCTCCAGCGTCATCGCCGCGGAGCGCAGGATACTCGCTGACAAAGGCACGAACAAAAACCTGGGCCCTGCCACCTGGCGTTCGTTTGATCTCGAGTTCCGCACGCCCTTCCCCGAAGTGGATGCGCTCAAGCTCAGTGTCGGATTCCGCAATGGCGAAGACACCGCCGACCACGCCGAGTGCTGGATCAGCGAGCTGCAACTCAGTGCCATCCCCGTCCCCGCAGATTACGCGCAGCCCGCCAACGAACCTCGTCTCAGCAGAGACCTCGCCAAGAGCATGGTCCCGCTCGGTGGGCGCTGGTATTTCGATCCACGCGGTGGAGATCGCGCCCCGCCCGCGCAGTTCGACCACAGCAACGCGGACCGTTTGTTCTATCTCAGCGCCCAGCTTGAGACACCGTTCATCGACAACATGACCGCGTGGTTTCGCAAAGGCTATCGAGATGCCCAAGGCGACACCGTCATCGAAGACGAGTTCGTGCCCGACAACCTCATCATCTCCTTCGACAAAACTCACATGATCGTGCGCAGTCGCGGACTGCCCAATCATCCCACCGGCATCTTCCCCGACAAAGCTCGCTACCTCGATGGCAACCCCAACTATCTCCAGGAGAAGGTCACCACCACGCGCATCCCTTTGGAGCCGAGGGAGAACAAGGACCGCCTCGCCATGCAGGACGCGACCAACAACAACAACGCCTTGCCGGGTGGTCCCATCGGCGTCGCCGTGAATGGCATCGTGTTCTTCAACCCCTTCGATCATCTCCTTGATGCCGATGCCGTGTGGCGTCTCGATCGTTGCTGCGGCCATCCCTCACCACGAGCCCAGTATCACTACCACAAGTATCCCGTGTGCATCAAATCGCCCTGGGCCGATGACGGCAGCGAGCACTCACCGCTCATCGGCTTCGCGTACGACGGCTACCCGATCTACGGCCCCTATGAATCGAAAGGCCTGCTCGCCAAAGATGACACGCGGAACCCCATCAATGAATTCAACATTCATCGGGATGAAGAGCGAGGCTGGCACTATCACGTTACTCCAGGCAAGTTCCCTCACGTCATCGGCGGGTACTGGGGCGTGGCCGAAATGCGGCATGGTGCTCGCTAGGGCTTGCCGACGCCGAGATTTTTGGTCAGACCTTCTCAGGCCATTGGTCCTGATTCCGATGACCGAAGAACTGCTCGTTAAAACTCTCTTGGATGCTCGCCCGCGCTCGGTCGCTAGAGCATTCGCAGTGGTGCGCGATGGGCGCTCGGCGCAGGAAACGTGTGGCGGGAGTACGCCCCCGCTCGCCTCCGCATCACCAGTCCGGCGTGCTCGATACCGGCAGCGCCACCGAAGCAACCGATGACACTCGCGGGCCGACATAGCCGGGCCGTAAATCCGCCCCTTCAATCCCATGCCGAGCGAGGGCGCGGATTTTTTCCTGCTTCTCTCAGCCCATTTACAATTTCCTCACACGATTCACAAACTTCTTACAATTCGCAGTTTGTCTCGCGGAGCGGCGACTCGTTAAGTTCTCGGAGTGATGAACAATTCCCCGGCACCTGCACATGATATTGGCCTTTCAAAGCTGGCGGGACGCTCGTTTTTTGGCGTCCTCGGCCGCGTGATCGGGGCCGTTGCCATTTTGCTTTGCGGTTCGGCGGCTTGGGCTCTTCCGGTCGCCTTCAATGCTCCTTCGGATGTGCCCGTCACTTCTGCGGGTTTCACGGCGACCGGCCAGTCGCTGACGGTGACGCTGAACTTTTCCCCCACGCCGGGCGATAACTTGATGGTGGTGAAGAACACGGGCACCGGGCCGATCGATGGTGCCTTTTCAAATGTGGCGCAGGGCGCGAATGTGGCGCTGACCCACGGAGGGACGACGTTCCAATTCATCGCGACGTACTTTGGCGGCAATGGAAACGACCTGGTCCTTCTCTGGCCGGGGACGACGGCGTTTGCTTGGGGCTATAATTTTTCAGGTCAGCTGGGAAATGGAAATCGTGACGATGTGGCAGCCCCTGTGCCCGTGTTGCGTCCGGGATTGCTCTCGGAAAGCACGCTCACCTCGATCATGGGCGGCGGCTTCCACACGATGGCGATGACTTCGACGGGGCAGATTTATTCGTGGGGCTACAATGGCGACGGTGAGCTGGGCGATGGTTCCGTCAATGATCGCACCGCGCCGGACTCAGCATTCATGGGCGGTGCGCTGGCGGGAAAGACAGTGATCGCCGTCGCGGGCGGCAGCCTTCATAGTCTCGCCTTGACCTCGGACGGGCAGGTTTTTTCGTGGGGCTACAATGGATCGGGCCAGTTGGGAGACGGGACCGGCGACAATCACAGCATCCCGATGAAGATCGATGTCACCGGCGTGCTGGCTGGACAAAAAATCATCGCAGTGGCAGGCGGAGACGATCACAGCCTCGCGTTGGCTGATAATGGAAAGGTGTATGGCTGGGGGCGCAATGACTACGGCCAGCTCGGAAACGACAGCACCGGTCAGGCGGACTCGCCGGTGGCGGCGGACACGACCGGCGTGCTTGCCGGCAAGACGGTGGTGGCGATCAGCGGCGGGCACACCCACAGTCTTGCGCTCACTGCGGACGGCAAGTTGTTCGCGTGGGGCTACAACCAGAACGGCCAGCTCGGCAACGGATCCGGAACCGACAGCGCGGTGCCCGTGGCAGTGAGCATGACCGGAGCGCTGGCTGGCAAGACGGTGAAAGCCATCGCCGCCGGAGGTGATCACAATTTGGTGCTCACCACGGAAGGCAAAGTGTATGCGTGGGGCCGCAATGATTACGGACAGCTCGGAGATGACTCGAACCTGCAAAGTGATGCGCCCATCGCGGTCGATGCCACGGGCGCGCTGAGCGGCAAGACGATCATCGCCATCGCCACAGGGCACTCGCACAGTCTGGCTCTCGCGAGCACGGGCCAGCTTTTCGCGTGGGGGAACAATTCGTCCGGGCAACTGGGAGACGGCACGGGCTCGAACCGCCCATCCCCCGTACCAGTGGATGCCGCAGGTGCGCTGGCCGGGAAGACGATCACGTCCATCGCCAGCGGCGGCGATCATACCCTCATCCTCGCAGCCGCGCCGCAGGCCCCCGATATCGCTGTGAACCAGCCGGCCGACCGTGTCCTCATTGATGGCGTCAGCACCGTGAATTTTGGCTCTGCTCCCGCAGGCAGCACCATCACGCGCGTCTTCACCATTCGGAACACTGGCAGCGCGGACCTGACCGGATTCACCATCACGAAATCCGGCCCGAACGCGGCGGAGTATTCGGTGAGCGGACCCTCGACTTCCACACTCACCGCAAACACGGGCGCGACATTTTCTGTGCAGCTCACCGCAGACGGCCCCGGGATGCGCTCTGCGGTCATCCACATCGCGAGCAATGATCCTGATGAGATGCCTTTCGACATCGGCCTCACGGGCCTCGGCCTCACGGAGAGTGATGTGTGGCGGCAGACGTGGTTTGGCGATCCGCTGAACGCAGGCGATGGAGCGGACGCCGCCGACCCGGACGACGACGGCATTGCAAACTTGGTCGAGTTCGCAACGCTCGGGAATCCTACAGGCGCGAGCGCCCCAGTCGGATCGCTGGTGTGGGACGGCCAGAATCTCAACTATAGCTACACCTGCAACAAGGCTGCGGTAAGCGACGGCATCGTCTTCGTGGCGGAGTGGACCGAAAACCTCGCGAGCGGTCTATGGAGCACCAACGGCGTCACCACCACAGTCGTGGACCACGTCACCACAGAAACGGTCACGGCCACGGTGACCGCAGGCACCAGCGGCCGGCGGTTCATGCGTCTGCGCGTGACGCGACCGTAGCGCCGGGACGCACAGGCCGCCATCGATGCGGATACGGCGATCCGGTGACGCAATGATCCGGCTTGGAAGCTGTGGCCGGGCCGGGTACGATGTGCGGATGTGCAAGACACTCCTCTATCTAGTTCTAGCGTCCGCCGTCATCATGTCCTCGGCAAAGGAGAAGCGTGCGAAGGCAGCTCCACCGGAGGTTCACATGCTGGTCGATGGCTTTGCAGTGCAGCGCCTGCCGCTGCAGCTCACAAATCTCGTGAACCTGCAATACCGGCACGACAACCAGCTCGTGGCGCTCGGATACAATGGAAACATCTGGCTGCTCAGCGACACTGATGGTGACGGGCTCGAGGACAAGGCGGATCTGTTCTGGGCCGGCAAGGGGAAGATCACCGCCCCCATCGGCATGGATCTCGCGCCGAAGGGCACGCCGCATGGCGACGCCGTTTTCTTTGCGTGCAAAGGCAAGGTGATGATGGTCGCCGATCACGATGGTGATGGAAAGGCGGAGGAGGAAAAAGTCATTGCCGAAGGCTGGCCGCTGGCTCGCGCAGGCGTCGATGCGGCGAGCCTGTGCTACGATCCGAAGGACGGCGCGGTGTTCTTCGGCCTCGGCGTGAAGTGGTACAACAATGCGTACGAACTCGACGAGTCCGGCGTGGCGCACAATGACCTGGGCAGCGAGCGCGGCGCCATCCTGCGCATCGCGCCCGATTTCAAATCACGCGAAAGGATCTGCACCGGCGTGCGCTGGCCCATCGGCCTGCGCTTCAATGCACACGGTGATCTGTTCTGCACGGACCAGGAGGGCGCGACGTGGCTGCCGAACGGCAATCCGTTCGATGAGCTGCTGCACATCGAGCGCGGCAGGCACTACGGCTTCCCGCCCGCGCATCCGAAGCATCTGCCGGATGTGATCGATGAGCCGAGCGTGTTCGACTACGGCCCGCAGCATCAGTCCACCTGCGGACTGCGCTTCAATGAAGGAGTCAATGGCGGGCCGCATTTCGGTCCGGCGTATTGGAAAGGTGACGCGCTTGTCGCGGCCGAGTCGCGCGGGAAAATCTATCGCACCAAGCTGGTGAAGACGGAGCACGGCTACGTCGCGCAGAACCAGATCATCGCTTGCCTGAACCAGCTCGCAGTCGATCTCACGGTCACTCCGCGAGGCGATCTTCTCGTCGCCACGCACAGTGGTAATCCCGACTGGGGCACCGGACCTGAGGGCAAGGGCAGCATCTTTGCCATTCATCACGCTGATCGCGATGCGATGCGGCCGATGCTAGCAGCGCCCTTGCGTGAAAACCTCTTCGGCATCTTCATGGACAGGCCCGCGCCCGGAGCCATCGGCCTGAATCCCCTGATGCGCCACGGTCTCTACCACCATGCGGGTGACGACCATGAAACGATGTGGCCCGGCTACGATGTGATCACCCTGCAGCAGCGCGCGCCGGTGACGGAGGTGAGGGATCGCTCAGGCCGCTGGTCGGACGACCGGCGCGCGCTGTTCATCACCACGCCGCCACAGTCGGCTGCGGACACCTACAGTTTCAAAGCCATGCCGCACGTTGACATCGACACGGCGCTCACCGGCGTTTCCGTCACCTGGAGAGGCGCGGATCAAATGGAGCGCCAATGCTGGCTGCCGCATCTCGACACGGAGGTGAACCGCGAGTTGCTGCGCGAGCACATGCCCGATCTCGCTGCGGCGGAGAGCATCACGATGCGCACGCGGCTGGATCTTGGGTCCATGCTGCGGCCTGCGGTGCAGATCAATGCATCGCTGGATCACGATCCGCCGCCCGAAGAAGTCACGCTGCGGATCAGCTCGCCAAACACACCGTTTTATGTAAAGCGGGGCTTCGACGCCGCGGCACGCGCGGAGCGCTCGCAGCCGGGGCAGATCACGCACGACGCCTTCATCACCGTCACGCCCCAGCGGAATGCGCCTCTGGATCTCGCCATCACCTGCCGCGCCGCAGGCGGGGCGCCCGAGTTTCAAGTGAGCTGGCACACGAAGCAGGACACGCGGGAGCGCGCGATGCCCCTGCGCCGCTTCCTCGTGCCGTGGTGCAGGCCGGAACTCACGCGCGGCCTCGCCACCTTGCTGCCGCGGCCAGAGATCCAGGGTGCGGACTGGGCGCGAGGGCGGGACATTTTCAAAAGCGACAAGGCCCTGTGCTCGAAGTGCCACGCCATGCGCGGCGAAGGCGGGAAGATCGGACCTGATCTCAGCAACTGCGCCAGCCGCGATTTCGCTACCGTGAAGCGCGACATCCACGATCCGCACGGCACGATCAATCCCGACTACGTCACGCATGACGTGCGGCTGAAGGATGGCAGGCAGTTCACCGCCGTGCTGCGCCATGAAGGAGACGACGCCGTGCTCGGCATCGGCGCTGGCGTCGAAGTGCGCGTGGCAAATGGCGACATCGCCTCGCAGACGCCGCTCAAGCCATCCCTCATGATCCCCGCGCTCGATGACGTGCTGGGTGCGCGCGATTTCCGCGATCTCATGGCCTACCTGCTCACCGCGCCGCCTCTCATGGGCGTGTATGCCGATGGCGAGCGGCCCGCGCGGCGCACACGCATCGAGATCGACGCCGCGCTCGCCGGCGCGCCATCGCCGTCGCTTCCCGTTCGCGATTTGAAGGTGTTGCTGGTTTCCGGGAAAAAAGATCACGGTAAAGGCGAGCACGATTATCCGCGCTGGCGCGAGGTGTGGGGCCGGCTCTTCTCGCTCGCGGAAAAAACCACGCTCGACATCGCGGAGGAATGGCCCGCACCGGAGCAATGGAGCGCCGCGGACGCCGTCGTGTTTTATCGCCGGGGTGATTGGAGCGACGAGCGCGCGAAGGACTTCGACGCATTTCTCAAACGTGGCGGCGGCGCGACCTTCATCCATTGGTCACTCGAGGCTGGCGAGCAGGCGCCCGCGCTCGCAGCCCGGCTTGGCCTGGCATCGAATCGCAGACAGACAAAGTTTCGCCACGGTCCGTTGGAGCTGGTGTTCGATGACACGATGCAGCATCCCATCGCGCGGAACTTCAGCCGTGTGCGCTTCAACGACGAGATGTATTGGAACCTCGTTCCATCCGACAAGGCTCCCATGCGCGCGATGGCAAACGCCGACGAGAACGGCACGCTGCATCCGCAAGCCTGGACACAAGAGCCCGCGACCGGTGGCCGGGTATTCGTCACGCTCGGCGGGCACTACTCCTGGAACTTCGACGACGCGCTCTTCCGCACATTGCTGCTGCGCGGCATCGCATGGTCCGCCAAGGAGCCGGTGGACCGCTTCAACAATCTCATCGAGGCCGGCTTGGAATAGGCTTCCGACCTTGACTCGCAGCGCTCAATCACTCGACTGTGCGGCAGTAGCCGAAGAAGCAGCGGGTCTTGATCACCTCGGCCACAGGCGCGGGCACCATCGCTTCCCAAGAAGCATCGCCGGCCTTGATCTTGCGGAGCACATCGCGTGAGAAGACGGGAAGGCAGGCGGGCTCGTAGTTCTCGAGCTGGATGATGCTGCCGCGCTCGACGAGATGGCGGTAGAGCTGACGCAGGCCGGGAGCGACCTCGAGATTGTCCACCGTGGTGAGCACGCCCGTGGCCGGGTCTTGCAGCGGATACACGAGAAGCTTGAGGTCGTTTTTGAAAAGCCGGCCGAAGGATTCGAGGATGCCGCCCTCAAGCTCGACGTAGTACTTTTCATCGAACAACTCCGCCAGGCTGGCGACGCCGAGGGTGATGGCGATCCTTCCTTTCGTGTAGCGCGAGAGGTAGGCGGCGAGCCGGTAGTATTGGAAGTAATTGGAGATGAGCACGGTGTTGCCGCACGCGGTGAGCACGTCGGCGCGCGCGAGAAAGTCGCGGTAGTCGATCTGGCCGGAGGTCATGAGGCTGTTCATGGTGATCTCCATCAGCGGCACGACCTCGCCGCACTCCACGTCGGGCATTTTGCAAAAGGTCTCATGCGCGCTGCGCAGCATGTCCAGGTTCACATTGCACACGGGCCGGAAGCTGCCGCGCTCGACGAGGATGCTCTTCTTGCGCAACACCTCGGATGGCTGGAGCACCGTGCCGTCGGCGGCGAACATGGCGGCGTCACTGAGCCCGAGCTGCACGAGCTGCAGGCTCATGAGGCGTGCATCGACATGGCGGAACTCGATGCCGGAGAACTGGATCATGTCGATCTCGATCCGCTTCGTGGTGAGATTGTGCAGCAGGGATTCCATGAGCTGCTCCGGCTCGTGATGCAGGAAAAAAGCGCCGAAGAGCAGGTTCACACCCACGATGCCGAGCGCCTCCTGCTGCAGGGCGGCCTCGACGTCGAGCATGCGGATGTGGATGACGATCTGGCTGGCTTCATCGCGCGGATGCGCCTGGAACTTCACGCCCATCCAGCCGTGGCATTCGTTCGTGCCTTGAAAATTCCGCGCTGCGACGGTGTCGGCGAAGGCGAAGAACGAGGTGTTATCGCCACGGCTCTCACGCAGACGATCGACGTTCAGCCGGAACTCGTAGTCGAGCATGCTCTCGAGCCGTTCCCGGCAGACATAGCGCGCGGTCTTGCCGTAGATCGCATCGCTCACAGTCATGTCATAGGCGGAGATGCTCTTGGCGATGGTGCCCGCGCCGCCGCCGACCCGGAAGAACCAGCGC
>JANOBO010000158.1:0-6425 GCA_031411695.1 Verrucomicrobiaceae bacterium | reverse complement strand
TGGAGTTGTTCACGGGATCAAAGAGAAAATTGACCGTGGTCTGGAAGGCGCCGAGGCGGTTGATGAATTCGTCTTTCATGGTGGTTGTGGGTTGGGATTGGCTTGGGAGTAGCTGCGCCCGCAAGGGCGTGGGTTTGGGAGGGTTTGGGAGGGTTCGGGAGGGTTCGGGAGGGTTGGCGGTTGGCGGTTGGCGGTTGGCGGTTGGCGGTTGGCGGTTGGCGGTGGGTGGAGCGGTGGGTGGAGCGGTGGGTGGAGCGGTGGGTAGAGCGGTGGTTGAGTGTGGTGTGCGGGATGCTTAGAGGGCGAGGTGCTGCACGCAGACGGCCACCCGCTTGCGCAGGCAGCTACTTGGCGCGGGCGTTTCCCTGGGAGGTGGAGGCCCCGGTTGGGCGTGCTGAAAGCGCCATTGCGGCACCTCGACCGGGCCATTTGCTCGTCCGACCGGACGATTCGGACGTTCGACCGGGCCATTTGCACGTCCGACCGGGCGATTCGGACGGCCGACCGGGGCATTTGCACTTTCGACCGGGCCATTTGCACGTCCGACCGGGCGATTTGCACGTCCGACCGGGCCATTTGCACGTCCGACCGGGCGATTCGGACGCCTGACCGGGCGATTCGGACGTCCGACCGGGCGATTCGTCTCACCGACCAGGCGATCCTTTTGGGCCGCTGACGCGGCCGTCGGGACGGGTAGATGGGACGCGGTGGCGGAAGATGGATCGGCAAGCGGAAGCGCCCAGCGGTGACCACTCCGCGCGCTCCGGGAACAGCCGAGGTCAGGCTGGTAAACGCCATCGTCTTTCGATCGAATTTCCTCCTGCATTCTTTTTCCGTTGTATCAGGAGGAAGCATTTTGCGCCAGAGAATTCACGAGTGTGATCCCGACGCCTGCGAGCGGAGATGCGGACGCGGACCGGACCGACGGCGCATGAGCGCCTTCCTCCGCTTTATTATAGGCGTGAGGTGCGCGCGAGGTGTTGCCTGCCGGGACGGGCGCGGCTGCGCACGGGTGCATGGCGGAGATTTGGGCAAAAGCAAAGACACCGTTGGCACGAGCGGGCCTGTTGTGTTAGCGGTATCATTCCCCCGCACGCGCGGACGGGAGATCAATCCGACGCCGATGCCCGAAATCAAAACCGCAATCCCCGCGCTGCTCCAGACGTTTGACGCAAAGCTCCGCTTCGAGGCGGAGCGCTTGGTCGAGGACGGTGCGGTGGTGAATCTCGACGAGGTGCCGGGCCAGGTGGATGCCGATGTGATGCTGGATGACAAGGCGACGCATGCGCGCTGGACGCTGGGCCCGGAGGGCTGGGAAGGTGAGAGCGATGCGGAGGTGGAGCTGCACGATCTGGTGCTGTGCGCGACGCTGGTGGCGGTGCAGCGGGATTCGGCGCTGCGTTTTCCAAAGCCGGATCTGCCGGTGGAGCCCTTCCAGATCACCATCGAGAAGAGCCTGGAGCGCCAGCTCCTGCCGGAGGAGCACGCCTACCTGAACAAGATCGAGAAGCGCTTCCAGCGTGTGCAGTCCACCGGAAAAATCTTCGATCACGACATGGTGCGCCTGCACCCGAAGTGGCGCATCGAGACCATCGAGCCCCTCGAGCTGTGGCCGGAGCAGCCGAACACGATCCGCGAGTTTTGGGACTTCATGGCCTTTGCGCTGGATGACAAAGGGCTGGCCATCCCGGCCTTTCTGCGCCGCACCACCGACCTGACCCAGATCCGCGAGCGGCTGCGGGCGTGGAAGCAGGCGAGCACGGTGCCGCAGTGGCAGGAGCGCATCCGGCGCTTCACCGCGCTGGGTGAAACGGCTGCGGGAGAGCACCGTCTGGCGTGTGATTTCCGGCTGCTGATCACCACGAACGAGGCGCGCCTGCAGATGAAGCAGGGCAATGGTGAGGGCGGCGCGGTCTTCGAGACGGTGTCTGCCTCCGCGCTGGGGAGTCTGCGCCGGGAGCATGCGCGCGGTGCCTTGGTGATGGAAGGGGGCGCGGAGCTGCTCCTCCTGGCGTGCTTCTGCCTCGCGGTGGAGGAGGCGCCGGAAACCTTCAGGCTCGATGTGGAGAAGAATGCGGAATGGCTCGGCGCCCTCTTCCATCAGCCGGAGGTGGGCAGCCGGCTGCTCACGCTGGATGAGGTGCCGTTTTACCGCGCGGAGCCGCCGCTGCGCTGGGACGGTGCGGACTTGGAGGGCAGCCCGCTTTTCCACCTGCGCCTGATCTCACACGATGGCTCGGTGCCGCCCTCACCGCTGCGCGCGCTGCCGGGTGCGGAGACGCTGTACCTCAGCGCGGAGATCATCTACCGCGGCCCGCGATGGTTCGGCGACGACACGCGCGTCGATGCCTCCATCGACATCCCATCTCCCGCGCTGATGTCGGCTGACGGCATCGCCTTCCTCGAGACGCTCGCGGTTCCGCTCCCGGAATCGCTCAAAAAAAAAATCCGGCGTGAGAGCCTGACGGTGCAGATCACCGCGCACTGCATGGCGCGGCAGGCACTGGCCGGAGCTGAATACGTGACGCTGCGCGTGGAGGCGCTGGACCCTGCGGGTGTGTGCCGGGAGACGCTGCGCAGCCGTGGCTGGGAGCGCCAGCCAGAGGAAGGCCAGCACGAGATGGATGTGATCCGCTGCCATGAGCGCTCGGCGCTGACGACGGCGGCGGCGCTGCTGGAAACGCTGCGGCCCTCGTACGACTTGGAGCAGAACGGATTTCGCCTGCGCATCACGAAGACCTTCCCGGACCAGTTCCAGCAATGGGCGCAGAACCTTCCCGCCGGAGTCACGCTCAATGCGGATGAGCAGCTCCGCACCATCCTCGCAGATCCTCTGATCGCGCGTGTGAGGGTGGAGGCCGCGCAAACACAATCCATCGACTGGCTGGACCTGCGTCTGGTGTTTGACATCGAGGGAGCGGACCTGAAGCCCGCGGAGATCCGCCGCCTCGTCGCGGCCAAGGGCGGCTTTGTGCGGCTGGCCGACGGCACTTGGCGCCGCGTGCAGATCGAGCTGAGTGATGAGCAGCGGGAGATGATCGAGAAGCTCGGCATCGATCTCGATGAGTTCAGCGATGAGGCGCATCGCGTGCATTTGCGCCACATCGCCGGCAAGGCCGTGTCCGAGTTCATCAACCCGAAGGCGTGGGAGCAAATCTCCGCGCGCCTGGCCGATGCGGAGCTGGAATCGCGGCCGCCGGTGCCAGAGCGGTTGAACGCCACGCTGCGGCCTTACCAAGTCGAGGGGTTCCACTTTCTGGCCTACCTCACGGTGAACAGCATCGGCGGCATCCTGGCTGATGATATGGGCCTGGGGAAGACGCTCCAGGCCATCGCGTGGCTGCTGTGGCTGCGTGAGCGCGCGGGATCGAATCAAACGGAAAGCTCGGTCCAGGTCGCGCCATCGCTCGTCGTTTGTCCGAAGTCCGTGCTGGATGTGTGGGCGGCTGAGCTGGCGAAGTGCACACCGCACCTCCGCGTGCAGGTGCTGCATGAGAAAGACGAGCTGGACATCGATGCGCTGCGCAACAACCTCGATGTGCTCGTGCTGAACTACGCGCAGCTTCGCGGCTCCATCGATTCGCTGCACACGCTCTCCTGGCTCGCCGTCATCCTCGATGAAGGTCAGCAGATCAAGAATCCCGACTCCAAGGCCGCAAAGGCCGCGCGCCATCTCCGCGCTGAGAACCGCCTCGTGCTCACCGGCACACCGCTGGAGAACCGGCTGCTGGACCTGTGGAGCCTCATGACTTTTGCCACGCCCGGCGCGCTGGGGGACCGCCCGTATTTCCACCGCCACTTTGACCGCCGCAAGGACGAGCGCGCGACGGAGCGCCTCTCCGCGCGGCTGCGGCCCTTCATGATCCGCCGCACGAAGGGCCAGGTGGCCAAGGAACTGCCGGCACGCACCGAGGAGTCCATGCTTTGCGAGATGAGCGGCGTGCAGGAGCAATTGTACCGTGATGAGCTGGCGCGCGCGCAGCACATGGTGCTGAACACCTCCGGCTTTGACGGGCTGAACCGCCAGCGCTTTGCCATTCTCCAGGCCCTGACACGGCTGCGGCAGATTTGCTGCCACCCATCTCTCGTGCAAAAGGACGCGGCCGGCACGGATGACAGCGCAAAGCTGACCGCCACGCTCGACCTCATCGAGGAACTACACGCCGAAGGGCATAAGGTGCTGCTCTTCAGCCAGTTCGTCTCCATGCTGAAGATCATCCGCGAGAAGCTCGAAGCCATGTCCCTGCCCTACCATTGGCTCACCGGCGCGAGCACGAATCGCGCGGAGATCGTGCGCGGCTTTCAAGAGGACACGAATGCGTCGGTGTTTCTCCTTTCGCTCAAAGCCGGCGGCAGCGGGCTCAATCTCACTGCGGCGAGCTACGTCATTCTTTACGATCCGTGGTGGAACCCGGCGGTCGAGGCGCAGGCAATCGACCGCGCGCATCGCATCGGGCAGACGCAGCCCGTCATGGCGTACCGCATGCTGACGAAGAACACGATCGAGGAGAAGATCATGCTGCTGCAGCAGAAGAAGAACATCATGGCCGCCAACGTCCTCGGCGGAGAGGCCGGCTTCTCGCGCACGCTGGAGCGTGAGGACTTTGAGTTCCTCTTCGACATCGAGGCGGAGGAACGGCGCGGCACGCGCGATTAAAACAGAGCGCGGATGGCGTCCAGCTCCACGAGCAGCCTCCGCGGTGCGCTCCCATTTGCGCCCTGCTGGCGGTAAAGCGCGCTCTCGCCTGTCTTCAAGAGCATCTCCTGATCCGTCTTCTTGATCTTGAACCATGTGCCCATGCCGAGCGCCTGCGTGAAGAGCGCGTCGATGCTCTGCGGGCTGGTCTGGTCTTTCTTGGAAGCAAAACCCATCGAGGAAGACGAGGCGGCCTCCCCGCCGGGTGACTCGGTCAGCTTGCGCTCCTCCTCTGCCTGCTCCCGAAGCGCGCGATGGAAGTCGATGACGGCCACCTTGGCGCCGCTGGTCCTCGCCACGAGACCAAGCAGGTTATCCACGCGCTGGTGCGCGGAGTCGAGTGAGATGGCCGCCGTGCGCAGCGCGCTGCCCACCACGCCTGGTGCCACGCCGCCTTTCGAAAACGGCTCCGTCGTGCCGTTGTAGGCGTCGATGACGATCAGCACTTTTTTCCGCGCGGGATCTTGGTTCAACAAACGCGCGGCGGTGATGACGCCGAGATTATCCGCCACGCCGCCATCCATGAGATGCAGGCTCGTGTGCTGGGGATCGAGGCTCGACTTCAAGTTCGTGGGTGGGATGGCCACCGGGAAAGAGGCGCTGGCCTTCAGCCCGACGGAGAGCGGCATGCTGCCCGCGCCGCCGGCCGGCAGGTCCTGGTATTTCTCGCTGTGCCAGTAGCCGGTGACGCCGTACTTTTCCAGGATGTCGGGAGTGAAGGGGAAGATGGCGCCGTTCTCAAAAACCGTCGCATTCGCCACCCAATACGGCAGCGCTGGCGTGGTCCCCTTTGGCGCAAAAATGTCACCCAAAGTCGGCGTGCGGCCATTGATGAGGCCCACGATGTTCTCGTCGAGACGCCGCTCCAGCACGTCGCCGCGGTTCGTCTTCCGCATGACCAAAGGGTTGAGCAGCGCGCGGATCATCGACGCCTGATAGTTCCGCGACAACGCATCGCGCCAGTTTCGCCTGCCGTCAGACGCAAGCTCGGCGCCGCCTTCGCTGGAGAACGAAAATCCCCTTGCGGTCGGATCCTCGGGATGGCGCTGTTTGTAATCCGCCAGATGCACCACGTAAGACGCAGCGGCCAGACCGCCGCCTGATGCGGTGGAGAAATAATCCACCTCGCGAAGGAGGTTCGATTCCACCCCGCCGGCACCCGGCACGCGAATGCTCTCAAGCGCCTGGAGCACGCCAGCCGCAAAATTTGCCGCCCGCATTCCGCCGCCCGAGATGGCGACGACGACAGCGACGTCCCGCCGCTGTCCCGGCCGGTCCTGCACGCAGGCGTAGCGCCGCATGTCGATGTGCGGCTCCGTCGCCAGCCACGCGGTGCCGAGCGTGGAGCGCTTTGCGCGCGTGGCACACGAAGGAAGAAAGGCCGCAAGCAGCAGCGCGGAAACGACACACCGGGAGGGAGAGACGCAAATCATGTCGAGAGAGAGTGACGACGAACCTGTGACACACCCCAACCCGTCGCAAGGAGAGTCTGCGCGCACGGGCAGCCTGCGAAAGCCATGTCCGCCATCCGGGGCGGAGGCTACAAGGTCTTGAACTTCACGTCCTTCCAGCGCACGGAAAAGGGACCGCTGCCTTTCTTGATGCCGTGGACTTGGAAGCCGATGTAGCCTTCGGGGTCGTGGGGTTGGGAGAAGTCCGCCGCGACCACCCCATTCACCCAGCTCTGATAGTGATCACCCTTCACGACGATGCGGTAATGGTTCCACTC
>JANOBO010000157.1:0-15126 GCA_031411695.1 Verrucomicrobiaceae bacterium | reverse complement strand
GCCGACGATGTCCACGCCGCAGAATTTGCGCAAGCCATCGGTTTTGATGATCTGGCCGCTGTGCGGAAGCATGAAGCGTCCGAGTTGGAAGTAGGGGATGCTTTCCTTTGAGTCCGGCAGCTCGGGCACCTCGATCTCCATCGGTCGCGCCCAGAACATGCCTGCCGCGCCGGCGACCATGATGGGCTGCCCCCATTTGTCGAACGCGGTGCCCCATGCGTTGGCCGGCATGCCGGTGGGATAGGCATCAAGCCTGCGGCTGCGCGGCCAGAAGTGCCAGAAGCCAGCGCCATACAATTGCTTCACTCCATGCGGTGTGGCCACGCGCGAGTAGCAATGCAGTCCCTGATGCATCACCAGCGCGCCATCGGGTGCCCAAACAAAACTGTTCAGGTTCTGATGCGCATCGCCTGTGCCAAAGCCGCTGAACACCACTTCCTTCTCATCGACGCGATCATCGCCGTTCGTGTCTCTGAAGAGCCAGAGCTTCTCGCCCTCGCCGACATACAACTCGCCCGGCGCGGCGAGTTCCATGCCCATCGGCATCCGCAGGCCGTCCGCGAAAACGGTGGTTTTGTCGGCGCGCCCGTCGTGATTCGTGTCCTCGAGGATGACGACCTTGTCATCCGGGGTCTCACCCGGCGCAGGCTGAGGGTATGAGGACGTCTGCAGACACCACAAGCGACCGCGCTCGTCCCAGCGAATGACCAGCGCGTTCGGGATGCCGTCTTTCTCGCTGGCGAAAAGATTTACCTCGAATCCATCAAGCACCTTGAACGACGCCAACTCCGCTTCAGGTGAATGATCAGTCGGTGGCTCGCCGACGGAGACGCCTTTCTTCTTTTCCGGCTGCGAGAATACTGACGTCACGAGAATCATCGCGAGCGCGCAAGCGCCAGCCAAGGGAGCGCAGGCGGCCCGCCTGCAGTTTTGCGCGGCCCGCGCAAAACATTGGCGCAGCCAACATGCGCTTGCGAAAAGTATGCGCGTGGTTCTCCGGGAAACTGGCGGCAGCCAGCACGGGCTGCTGGCGCACGGTCGGAGACGGTTTGAGCGGACGTGCGCGGAGGATGTCCCTCCGCTCGTGCTCGCTGCGCTCGACCGTCCGGCGGGCCGCCGGACGGGACAGGCGGGCCGCCTGTGCTCCCGTGGGCGCTGCGCGCCGCGCACTCGAGTTGCGAGGGCATTCCCACGTCGTGCTCCCCGCTCCATGTTCCTAGCGTTCTTCATGGCAGTCTCCCTCCTTGCTCGGCGGCTTGTTTCCATATTTCCTTTTCCTTTTCGGTGATCAGCTCGCGATACTTCTCCAGCTCTGCGGGAAACCAGCGCACGCCCGGATTCAAATGATCGCGGCTGCTCGGTTGCGCGGTGCGGTCGCCGTGGAGGAAGGCCCAGTTTGATGGCCGCCAGTAGTCGTGCCAGAGCTTGTTCTTCTCGATGATGGTCTTGCGCAGCGGCGCTGCGGTCGCATCGGACTTCGCGCCATTCCACAAATGCAGCGCGATGAGATCAGCGAGCACGCGATGTCCGGCGTCGGACATCGTGAGGCCGTCGGTCGTCCAGCGTGACGCCGTCTTCGGCCACTCGGCCAGCACATCGACAAACAAGCCCTGATGATTCTCCGCCAGCGCGCGGAGCGCTTCATTGTAGTCGCGCAGCGCCACATTTTTCGTCGTGAGATCGGGCAGCGGCGGCTCCTTCTTCTCAAAAGGTACAGGGCCGATGATGACGAGGCGCTGGGTTTGTGCGGAGCAAGTCTGGACAATCTTCTCCAGCGCCTCGTGAAATGCTGGCGCTCCGTCCGCGTCCATCTCGATGCAGTCCTGCCTGCCAAACATGAGCATCACCGTCGTCGTGCGCGTGCGTTGAAGCTGCTGCGTCAGATCACCGAAGTTCATCGGCCGATCCTGCCGCAGCACGGTGTCTGCTTCCCACGCCAAATCCCGAACAGAAACCTTTCTGCCCGATGTAAAACTCATGAGTGCCGTTTCAAACCAGCCGGCATCGACAAGGCCCACCGCCTCCGTGCCGCCGAGCACGGAAATGACTTCGCCATCCATGACGGCGAACTCCCCGGCGAATGGAGCCGGTCGCCTGAGCGGCTCTTGCTGCGAGAACTCGATGATCTCCGGGCGTGTGAGCGCGCGGTCGTAGAGGCGCACCTCGTTCGCGTGGATCTTCGTCGCCGATAGTTCCCATTTGATCTCGCCCGGCGCGACTGCGACCGATGCCATCTCCACGCCATCGATCCATAAGCCCGCCAGCGCCTGACGCGGATCGCGTCTGATGCTCACGACGATGGATCGAGGTGCTGATTGGAGCGGCGGAGTCCGCAGAACGATCTGCCGGTCGGCAGGGGTCGCCATTTTGAAAACAACAGTCTTGTCCGCTCGATGGAGTTCGAAGCCATCTGCTTGCATGTCGAATAAGGAGTCAGCGCCCGACTGCACGCAGATGGAAAAATCCCCAAGCGGAACAGCCCTCTCGCCGCCCCGCGTGAACGCGCCGCCTTTCCACGCGGCGACCACGCCCTGATCGAGGCCGGGCGAGGGAGCGCTGTGTGTCACCTGCGAATAGGCTTCGGCGGCGAGGAGGCAGGGCAGGATGAAATCGAGGCAGCGCATGGAGCAAAGGGTAGGGCGCTCCAATACGGACGCACCTGGCATTGTGATTCAAGCGGCGGGAGCGCGCGCAGCCTGCCCTGAGCGGCAGGCTGTCGTTTTGCGCGGTGCGCAAGCGTCGAAGTGCAAAGTCTGATCGCTCCCAAAATATGTCTTGGCCGCAGCGGACGGCCTTTGCTATAAAGCAGGCCCGCCTCCCGATGGCGGCATCCTCGACCCCGCCTCCCATGAGCAAGAAAATCAACATCGCCGTCGTCGGCCTCGGCTTCGGCGCCGAGTTCATCCCCATCTGGCAGCTTCATCCTGACACGGTCTGCTATGCGATCTGTCAGCGCGACAAGACGAAGCTCGACACCATCGGCGATGCGTTCGGTGTGAGCGTGCGCTACGACGACTTCAAGAAGATGCTCAAGGATCCGAACATCGACGCGGTCCATATCAACTCGCCCATCCCCGATCACGGCTGGATGAGCATCGAAGCGCTGAAAGCTGGCAAACACGTGGCCTGCACCGTGCCGATGGCGACGAGCATCGAGGACTGCAAAAAGATCGTCGGTCTCGTGAAGAAGACCGGCTTGAAGTACATGATGATGGAAACCGTCGTCTATGCGCGCGAGTTTCTCTACATGCGCGAGTGCCTGAGAAGCGGCATCCTCGGCAGGCTGCAATTTGTGCAGGCATCACATCAGCAGGACATGGATGGCTGGCCAAACTACTGGCCCGGTCTGCCGCCGATGTGGTATGCCACCCATTGCGTCGGCCCCGTCGCCGGCCTCGTCGGCAAGCCAGCCGAGTATGTGAGCTGCTTCGGCTCAGGCCGCATCCGCAGGGAGCTGATCAAGGAGTACAAATCGTCCTTCGCCGTGGAGACCGCGCATGTGAAGTTCAAGGACACGGATGTCGTCGCCCGCATCATCCGCAGCCTGTTTGACACCGCGCGCCAATACCGGGAGAGCATCGACGTGTATGGCGACCGCGCATCCATCGAGTGGCCGCTCATCGAGCACGAACCGCTCATCATGCACCGCGCCAAGCTGCCTGAGCCGAAGATTCCGAAGACCGTAAAAGCGCCCGACTACGCGAAGCTGCTGCCGAAGCCCATCCAGCACTTCACCACCAAGGGCGTGTACGACCTCGGCAAGAAAACGCACCTCAGCTTCACGCAAGGCGCCGGCCATGGCGGCAGCCATCCGCACCTCGCGCACGAGTTTGCCACCGCACTGGTCGAGAAGCGCGATCCATTCCCGAACGCCAAACAATCCGCCAACTGGACCTGCGTCGGCCTCTGCGCCCACGAGTCCGCTCTGGCGGGCGGGAAGATCGTGAAGCTGCCGGCATTCACGCAGTAAGGGAGGGCGTCGGCCTTCCGCAGATTGAACGCGAGGAGCGCTCGTGTGCCGGGTCACCGAGGCCACTCCCCACTTATGAGGCGGGGCGGAGAGTGTCGGCCAGCGGGGGCGCCCATGCTCGCGCAGTCGCCTGTGGGGCGTTGATGACCGCTCACGCGGTTCCGCTAATAAAAAGCGCGAGCACCTCGTTCGTCGGTGCTCGCGTTCAGAAGGGCGGCAGCGTGCTTCTATCGCTTGAAGAGCACCGGGATGATGAGGATGGCGAGGATGTTCACCACTTTGATCATCGGGTTCACCGCAGGGCCGGAAGTGTCTTTGTAAGGATCGCCGACGGTGTCGCCAGTGACAGCGGCTTGGTGGGCGAAGGAGCCTTTGCCGCCGTGGTTGCCTTCTTCAATGTACTTTTTGGCGTTGTCCCACGCGCCGCCGGCAGATGTCATGGCGATGCCGACGAAGAGGCCGGTGACGATGACACCGATGAGCAGGCCGCCGAGCGCCTCCATGCCGAGCAGGCCCGCGCCGACGACGAAGACGAGCGGCAGCAGCGCAGGGACGATCATCTGGCGGAGCGCGGCGCTGGTGACGATGCTGACGCAGGTGGCGTAGTCAGGGAGTTCGGTGCCGTTGAGGATACCGGGTTTTGCGGCGATCTGGCGGCGGACTTCGCGCACCACCGCGCCCGCTGCATTGCCGACGGCATCCATGCTGAAGGCGGTGAAGAGATACGGCAGGAGGCCGCCGATGAACATGCCGATGATGACCTTGTGATTGGTCAGGTCGAAAGCGATGGCGTCGAGATGCATGTGGGCTTTGAGATCCTCGACGTAAGAGCCGAAGAGCACCATGGCGGCGAGGCCTGCGGAGGCGATGGCGTAGCCTTTCGTCACCGCCTTCATGGTGTTGCCCACGGCATCGAGTTCATCGGTGATCTGGCGTACTTCAGGCGGGAGGCCGGACATGACGGCAATGCCGCCAGCGTTGTCCGTGATCGGGCCGAAAGCATCGAGCGAGATGATGATGCCCGAAAGGCTGAGCATTGAGACGACCGCGACGGCGATGCCGTAGAGGCCGGCCCAATCGTAGCAGCACCAGATGGATCCCGCGATGGCCAGCACGGGCAGCAATGTGGCGTGGTGACCCACGCTGATGCCTGCGATGATGTTCGTCGCGTGGCCCGTCTCCGAAGCCAGCGCGATGCGCCGCACCGGCTTGTGGTGCGTGCTCGTGTAGTAGATCGTGATCCACACGACCACGAAAGTGAGCACCAGCCCGACGAGCGAGCAATAATACAGATCTGTTCCGGTGACGACTCTCTCGCCGATCTTCAAGCCGGTGGGGAAGAGATTGCCGGTGGCCACCTTGAAGAGCACCGCCGAGACGAGGCCGGAAACGGCCACGCCGCCGATGAGCGCGCCGGTGGCCTTTTGCTTCACAAAGTTCACGAACCCGATGCCGATGAGCGAGGAGATGATGGACAGACCGCATAGCACAAACGGATACACCAGCGAGGCCGCCGCGCCGTCTCCCTGCACCGTGAGGAATCCCACCAGCACGCCGCCGATGAGGCTCACCGCGTACGTTTCAAAAACGTCTGCCGCCATGCCGGCGCAGTCGCCGACATTGTCTCCCACGTTGTCGGCGATGGTGGCCGGATTGCGTGGATCGTCCTCGTTGAGATTCTGCTCGATCTTGCCGACGAGATCAGCGCCGACATCCGCCGCCTTCGTGTAGATGCCGCCGCCGAGACGGGCAAACACGCTGACCAGCGAGCTGCCAAGCGCGAGGCCGATGAGCGAGTCGATGGCGATCTTCGTGGCCTGGGGGTTTCCGTCATTGAGCTTCAGCACCACGAGGTAAAACCCTGCGACGGAGAGCAGGCCCAGCGCGACGACTAGCAGGCCGGTGACCGCGCCGCCGTTGAAGGCGACCTTTAGCGCCGAGTGTGAGCTGACTGACGCGGCCTGCGCAGTCCGCACATTGGCACGCACAGCGATGAACATGCCGATGTACCCCGCCAGAAGCGAGCACACCGCGCCGACCACAAAGCCCGTGGCCGCCAGCCCGCCGCGCGCCCACCACACCGCGCCAAAAACGAGGACCGCGATGGCGCACACAGCCGTCATCTGCTTGTTCAGATACGCCCTCGCTCCTTCCTGGATGGCGGCCGCGATCTGGTGCATCTTTTCATTGCCGGCAGACGAGGCCAGAATCCTGCGGATGAGGATGATGGCAAACACGAGACCGATGGCGGCGAGGACGATGGATGCTGGGATGCCTTGGAGAAGCAGGTTCATTTGGTGGTTGGGTACGGGAATCTAACGACGGGTTGGGAAAATAAAGCCGCTGAGTGTAGCTGGTCGCAATATCATGGCAACTTTGATTTGCAGACCGGATCGCACTTCGTTTCACATGATCTGCTGGATTGCGGGAGTCGGCTGCGAAGTGTGCCCTCCGATGGGCAACCTCAGGAATTCAAAGTTCAATGTTGAGCGCTCAAGGTGCAATGTTCTCTGCCTCCACCGCCTCGCACACATCCCGCCAACCGGGAAAGTTCCACGCATTGGGAAAGCCCCTGCAGTGTGAAGGTTTCACGGGCTGGATCGCGCAGGTGTTCGTGCCTTCAAGGAAAATGCATTCGCCGTTTGGCTTGTCGATGATCGAGAGGCCGGAGCGCCTCGAGTTGATGCGGGTGAAGTCCTGAATGAAGGCGTCCGCCGAAATGCCGATGTGGGCGGCGATGACGGGTATCTCCGCCTCGCTCACATTCACATCGCCGGGCCAGCGGCAGCAGTTCCCGCAGCGCTGGCATACGTACCACGGTCTCGCGGAGTCAAGATGGGAAGATGCAGGCATGAAAACTTTTCAAGTGGCGGGGGACGGACGCGCGACTCATACTTCGCGGCATGAAGCGCGGCGCGCAAAGATTTCCATGAGCGGCAAGGCGACAGTGCTGGCCTTCGATCGCGTGACTCCGGTAGAGGAACTCGCGGACGGGCTCGCGTGGGTGCGCTGGCTTTTGCAGAGCGTGCGGGCGCGGCGCGAGCAGGTGGCCTTCCATCCGCCATCTTTGAAGGGCGCCACCATCCATGCGCGGTGGGAGGAGTTTGCCACCGCTTGGTTCGCGCCGCTGCTCGGACCGCACATGAAGGAAGCGTGGCAGCACGCATTCTTCCGTGATCTCGACGCGCTGGTGGAATGCGACCGCGCACTGGACTCTGCGCTGCCGGAGGCGTTCCGTGAACGTAGCCGCGAGGCGGGTGCCGTGTTGCTGCGCTCCACCCGTGGCGCGCGCTATCAGGGCGTGCTCGGGCATTATCGCGCGGCAGTGGAGGCGGGGTCCACGCCGGGAAATTTCATCATCGTGTGGGCGGCGGTTGGAAATTTTTTCCAGCTTAGCCTGTCCAACGTTCTGGCCGAATACCTGCGGATGGAGTGGGAAATGGGCACGCGGGAGTTCTCCAACGTCGCCGAGCCGGAGCGCGGAGCCAGCTTCACCCGCCTCGTGGGCACCACCCTGAATGGAGCGGCCACCGAGCCGGCTCTCGTGCGGCGCGAAGGGTAAAGATCTCCGCTCACGGGATGACAGGACTGCTCTGCTTGGGCATGTGCGGCACGAGGACGTCAGGGGACTGGGATCGCTGCCGCGCGCGCTTCGCAGCTTCCTTTGTGAAGACTTCCTGCGAGCGCACCTGCTTGCCGCCGTCTGGCTTGAGCAGCTTGTAGCGACCATCCGCGCCGAGCCGCCGCGCCTGCGTGTCGTCCGAGAAGCCCATCTCGAGAATCTGAATCAGCCGCTTGCGCGCGGCCGGATCCTCGATGGGCACGAGAAGCTCGACGCGCTTTGATAAATTGCGCGTCA
Source organism: Verrucomicrobiaceae bacterium (assembly GCA_031411695.1). Classification (GTDB taxonomy): domain Bacteria; phylum Verrucomicrobiota; class Verrucomicrobiia; order Verrucomicrobiales; family Verrucomicrobiaceae; genus JAIBCL01. Next base: position 7,297 of record JANOBO010000157.1, on the reverse strand, counting down.
TGAAGTCCGCGCTGGCGATGAACACCGCCGGCCGGCCGCCCTGCCGAAAGTAAAAAACGCGCGCGTGCTCGAGGTAGCGGTCGATCACGCTGATCACGCGGATGTTCTCGCTGACACCCTTCACGCCTGGGCGGAAGCAGCAGATGCCGCGCACAGCGAGGCGGATCTTCACGCCGGCGCAGGAGCCCTCGCAGAGCGCCTCGATCATCTCGCGGTCTTCGAGCGCGTTCATCTTGAGCATGATCTCCGCCTCCTCGCCCTGGCGCGCGCGTTCGGTCTCGCTCTTGATCATGGCGACGAGCTTCTCGCGCAGGCCGAACGGGGCCATCGAGATTTTTTCGAAGTGAACGAAGCGCGAGCGGCCCGTCACGGTGTTGAAAAACGCCGACGCATCCGCGCCGTAGTTTTGCCGGCAGGTGAGGTAGCTGATGTCGGTGTAGAGCTTCGAGGTGGCCTCGTTGTAGTTCCCCGTGCCGAAGTGCATGTAGCGCGTCATGTGCCCGGCCTCGCGCCGCATGACCAGACAGATCTTCGCGTGCGTTTTCAGACCGCGCACGCCGTGGATGATCTGGGCGCCTGCGTTCAGCAGTTCCTCGGCGCGCTCAAGGTTGCGCGCCTCGTCAAAGCGCGCCTTAAGCTCCACCAGCACGGTCACATGCTTGCCGGCCTCCGCCGCGCGGATGAGCGCGGAGATCACGCGGCTGTTCTTCGCCGTGCGGTAGAGGATCTGCTTGATCGCCACGACGTTCGGATCGCCAGCGGCCTCCTCCACGAGCTGCAGCACGGGATCGAACGACTCATATGGATGGTGCAGCAGGATGTCCTGGCGCTTGATGGCGTCGAAGATGGTCTCCTCAGGTTCGATCAACGGACTCGAGTGGCTGTCCCACGGCTCCACCTTCAACTGCTCGAATCCGGACAGCCCTGCGATGTGGAAATAAGCGCGCAGGTCCAGCTCGCCCGGGATCACATAATTCTGCGCCCCGCGCGCGCCGAACATGTCGCGTATCACCTTTTGCAGCTCACGCGGCGCGCCTTCCTCGATCTCGATGCGGATCGTCGGGCTCAGGCGTCGCGCCTCGAGGATCTCCTCCATCTCGCTGGCGAGGTCGGTGGCGCTCTCGTCATCGACGGCGATGTCGCTGTTGCGGCTGAGGCGGAAGCGGGCGCAGTCGGTGACCTGTTCGGAAGGGAAGTAGCGGTGTAGGAAATGGCCGAGGAGGTCCTCGAGGTTGATGTAGGTGTGCAGGCCGGATTCAGGTTCGGGTATCAAGATCTGCCGGGGCAGATTTTGCGGGAGCGTGAAGAGCACGAGGCGCCGGGACTCTGGATTCTCAGGCTCAGGGAGCACAGAGCACAGCATGGCGATCTGCAATGCCGGCACCGCCACCGACGGCGCATCGGCATCGAGCGCGATGGGTGTGAGCACGGGATACACGTGCTCCAGGAAGTACTCCTCCAGATGAGTGCGCTGCGCCGGAGTGAGTTCCTCGGGCTTCAAACGGCGGATGCCGTTTTCCTTCAAAGCGGGAAGCAACTGATCGGTGAGAATGGAATACTGGCGCGCGACGAATTCCTTCACGCGCTCTTGGATCGCATCAAGCTGCTGCGTCGCCGTGAGGCCGGCGTCATCGCGCACCTTGCGTCCGCCTTCCTTGAGATATTGCAGCCCGCCGACGCGCACCATGATGAACTCGTCCAAGTTTGACGCCGTGATGGCCAGGAACTTCGCCCGCTCGAGCAACGGCAGGTCGGTGCGCGCGGCCTCGTCGAGCACCCGCTCGTTGAATGCCAGCCAGCTCATCTCGCGGTTGATGAAGTGCTCCTCGCCGAGCACGGGCCCGGCGGGTGGTGGCGATGGTGGCTCGGCGGTGGCGGACGGTGGTTTCATGTTTGATGGAGGCGAAAGGATCGGCGGCGGACCCGCGGGGGATGGCCTCGTCCTCAAAGTACAAAGCTAGACGATTGCAGGACCGTGGGTGCGGGAACCGAAGATGAAAACGAGGACGGCGGCACAATCAACCTGTACCACGCGATTCCAGAATTCAGTTCTCAAGCACGAGGTTGAATGAAGATGGGCTCGATGATTTCAGCCAACTTCCTGCCGCATCTCCGGACGTCCGGTTGCCTTTAAATGAATGCATCGGGCAGATGCGTCGCGAATGTTCATTTGACTAGACGACACTGCGGCCTGTCACGTCATCGTGCGCCATTTGGTGGTGGCAACGTGTGGTGCCGGACAGGAAAAATATCTTCGTTACCAGCCTTGTATTTGATAACATTCGACGGCGCGTTGTCTGACCAACCTTCCTCCAGCATGTCCCGACCTTCCACCCCCCTGCTTCAAGCGGTGCGCTCAGCGCTCTCACGGCCCGCGCTGTGGCTGGCGCTCATTCTTGTCTTCGGGCCAAACGCGCGCGCTGAGACGATGGTGCAGTACTTCAACACATCGTGGGCGGAGATCACGAACAAGATGCCCGAGCTGGCCGAGGCTGGCTATGGCGCCATCTGGCTGCCGCCGCCGACCAAGGGGTCGGGTGGTCTGTCGGTGGGCTACGACCTGTGGGATCCGTTTGATCTCGGCTCCAAAGATCAGCGTGGCTCGGTGAAGACGCGCTATGGCACGGAGGCGGAACTGATCCGGCTCGTCGAAGTGGCTCATCGCTTCGGCATCCGCATCTACTTCGACAACATCATGAATCACCGCGCCTTCGATGTGCCGGGATACAATGCGACGACGCCCGTCGATCTGTATCCTGGCATGGTGCCGGAGGATTTTCACGTGCGCCTCACGCAGGACGGCTTCTACCGCAAGTGGGACAACACTCGCTCGTGGACGGACTCCTGGCAGGTGCAGCATCTGGGCCTCGCCGATCTCATCGATGTGGCGCAGGAGCCGGGCGGCACGAATGAAAACTTCGGCACCACCGAGGGCGGGACGTGGCCGAAGATCAAATTCGTCCGCGACTTCGACCGGCCCGAGCAATATTGCCACGACAAGGACGGCGTTTATATCGGCTTCGGCGGTCTGATCAATCTCGCGCGCCAGCCCGCGAATCTCGGGCCGGGCGCGAGCGATGCACAAGCCAAAGCGTGGGCGCAGGCTTACCTCAACACCAACAAGGCCGTCTATGAAGAGCGCGTGGAGGATTATCTCAATCGCGCCGCGCGCTGGCTGATGGACCGCACGAAAGGCGACGGGCTGCGTCTCGATGCGGTGAAGCACATCCGCGCGGACTTTTTTGGCGCGACGTATGGCGCGGGCAAGGACAGCAGCGACTACGGCTACAGCGGGCAGGTGCAGCGGCAGTTCAACTTCACGCGTGGTTTCAGCGACACGAATCACCGCGACACCGTCTTCAACTCCGAGGCGCCGCGTGATGACGCGATGCTCTTCGGCGAGCATCTCGGCGAGCCACCGGCCTACCAGCCATACATCGACGCGGGGATGAGGCTGGTGGACAATGTTTTGCGCAACAACTTGAATAGCAAACTCGGCAACCCCAGCGATGGCCTGGGCGGCTACGATGCGGCCGGTTCCGGCGGCTTCGCGGCGAGCCACACGGTGATGCACGCGCAGAGCCATGACAGCGACTACGCCGCACGCAAGGAGCTGCAGCACGCGCTCTACTTCACCCGCGAGGGCATGGGCCTCATCTACACCGATGGCAACTATCAGGCCGAGACGCTCGGTGAGAGCGGCGGCGCGTTTCCCCGTCATGCAAACACGTCGTTCCTCGGCCAATGGAATGACGCGCGCGTGCCGAACCTGCTCTACATCCACGATCAGTTCGCGCGAGGGTATCAGGCCGGCAAGTGGAGCGACGGGGACTTCATCGCGTATGAGCGGATGGATAAGCGTGAGAATGGCGGCATGCCCGACTCCGACGGCGTGACGCTGCTCGTGATGCTCAACGACAATTACTCCAGCGGACAGGCGCGCTCGGTCACCACCAGCTTTCCGGGCAGCGCGTATCTCTACAATTACTCAACCTACGGCGGTGGCTTCTACACGCCAGCGTCGGCGCTGAACACCGTCGTCGTGCCACCTGGCGGATACTTTGCCTTCTCGTGGAAGAACCCTGATCCATCCACGCTGTGGAGTGGGACTGGAGGCAAGCCAGTCACCATTTTGCAAAGCGGAGGGGAAACCGGCACGGTCAATGTCGTGCGCAAAGACGGACCCAATGGCGACCCCGCCTTCAATCCCAACTCGCTGCCTGACGCAGTCACGACGGACTACAAATACACTATCGCCGTCCCGCGCGTGACGGATGGAACGGCGGTGCGCTTCGTCGCGCGCGCCGATGGTTCAGCCGAGAATGTCTTGATGAGACTCGACGGCGGCATTGACCTCAACGGCACCGTGCCGACGAACACGAACATTGGCATTCCCAATGTGGATGCGAACCTGCGCGACAATCCGCCCGCGCTGTCGTGGGATATGTTTCTTGGCTACGAGCAGCCCACATTTGTCAGCCGCATTCATCCCGAGCTGTTCGCCGCCGTAAACACCGGCACGCGCTGCATCACCGGCTCAGCGGGTGCCGAGACTTACACGACTGCGGGTGTGCTCAATCAAGGCGCCGGCACAAAAATCATCGACTCCGACACCGCCGCCTTTCTTTATCACGATCCCGCCGCGCTCGTCGGCAACATAGCCCCCGCGCGCAATCAGTATGACGCATCAGCCGGCAGACTGTGGGCAAAGACCAACAGCGTCGGCAGCGGCTACAAGATGTATCTCTATTACACGCTGACGAACACGACCTTCCCCGAAGGCGCGGCGGGCTCGGCGCGCACCTCCACGAAAGTGGCCGAGCTGTTTTTCCGGCACAACGACGACGCCGGCGCGACCGACTGGTGGAGCACAGATGCACTGCCTGTGGATTTCGTCGCGGGCGCCTCGCGCTACAAGATCGGCATTCATAAAACCGGCGCGCCTTCGTGGTGGCCCGGCGATGCGGGGTCGGTCGCGCGGAAGCAGAAAATGATGACCACCTTCCAGACGGGCGATCTCAATCTCACGACCACCTCGTTCCGCCCGCACCACGACTATGGCGCGGCCCAGACCGGTCTTAGCGAGGGCATGCACATCATCCGCGCGCGTGCCTTTCTTCAACGCGGCGGCCAAGCCAGCATCTACAACACGTTCACGCAGACCTTCTATTACGATGCGCTGCCGCCTACCGGGGAAATCCGTTTTCCGCAGGCGGACGGCGACACGGTCGGCGGCTCGGCCTACGGCGCGGTGGTGCGCACCGATCCGAGCGTGACGGAAGTCTGGTACAACATCACCGACACCGACGGCGCGAACGACGATACCATCACACGCTCGCAAAACGGCAACGGCCCCGGCTTCGAGCCCTTCACCGACAGCGACCGCAATGGCACGCGCAATGGCACGGAGAAGTATGAGGACCTCAACGAGAACGGCGTCTGGGATGCGTCGCTGGCCACGTCATGGGTGCGGGCGTCCGAGGCCACGCCTTCCCTCAACATCCAGCCGGGCAACGCCGCGTTTCAGAAAGAGTGGCGCTTCAACTTCAACAACATCCCTGGTGGCGGGACGGCCACCATCAAGGTGCGGCTGCGCGAGCTTTCCTCGTCCGCCTTCAAAGACTTCGCGCAGACGGATTCAGCCGGCCATTACACGACGCTGACACGCACGGTGAACTGCGCGGGTCCGAACGAGCGTCTCTTCATCGCGTGGCCGCCGCAGGATGGCGACTCCATCGACGATAGCTACGCGGTGAAGGCTTACTTCACGAAGTCGCTCGCCACCGGCCTCACGACGCAGCAGCTCATCGACAAGTTTTTGGTTCGCGTCGGCTCCACGGAGGCCAATGTCGCCGGCACCGCGCTCGCGCGCACCAGCTATTCGATCATCTACAACGAGACCGCCGACTACCACGCGCTCTCGTTCACCACGCCGAACCTGTGGAACGACCAGCCCGATTACCTGAACAAGATCAGGATCACCTTTGACCGCACCTCGCCGCTGTCCGATCTCGCGGCGGAGCGGCTGGTGAAAGCGCTGCCATCAAACAAGCCGCGCGTCTCCATCGTCACGCCGCCCGAACTCGACAGCGACGGGAAGACCTACCAGATCATCCTGCCGAGGAAAGCCGTGCCGACCGCGGCAGACCGGCAGTTTGTGATCCGCGTCTCCACCAGCATCGATGTCGCCAGCGTGAACATCACGGTTGGCTCCGGCCCCATGACCATCGGCCCACCGACGACAACGACGGAGGGAAACAACAAGCTGTGGGACTTTGTGTGGAGCGCTGTCCAGGAGGGCGAGTTTCGATTTACCGCGACCGCCTTCGCGCCCGGCGGTGAAAACTTCGACACCCGAAGCGCGCGGGTGGTTTTTCGCGAAGTCGTCCCGGGAAGTGATGCGGATCCCGACGACGACGATGACGGACTCCTCGACATCGACGAAGCAACGGCCACCCCGCTGCCAAACGGGTATCCGAGCACCGATCCAAAGTACAAGCCCAACGCCGAGCAGTGGACGAATGGCGACGTGCATGTGGCCAACGCTTTCGGCAAAACCAATCCACTGAGCCCGGACAGCGATGGCGACGGGCTGCCCGATGCGCTCGAGGTCGGCTGGCGCACGGCGACTGTTATCGGCGAGACATTTCAAGACGTGGGCTTCGGCTCGCCTCTCGCGGGCGGGGGAAATGGTCTCTTTGATTTCACCGACACGAATGGCAATGGCGCGCACGATGTGGGCGAGCCGGGCGAGCCGTTCACGGACGCGAACGCAAACAACAAGTTCGACTTCGGCACCATCGCCACGCGCGACACGGACGGCGACGGCTTTCCCAATTTCATCGGCGATATCGACCCGCCGTTTTATAACACGCTGGATAACATCGGCACCGTGCCCGGCATCAGTTCCGCTAGTCTCGGCGGCGATCGCTCGAAGCAAATCCGGGGAAGCGTGACGAATTCCAATGATCCCGACACCGATGACGACGGCATTCCCGACGGCATCGAGGACGCGAATCACAACGGCTGGCTCGACGGCGACGGCGCATCACTCGCGCCTGCGGCCGCGCCGACGCTGTCGCGCAACTGGCCCGACGGCGTGCGCAATCCCGCCGAGACGTGGACGGAGACAAATCCGAACGATGCCGACACCGACGATGACGGTGCGAGCGATGGATTCGGCGAGGACAAGAATTTCAACGGCCGTATCAATGGCGACACAAACAACAACCGCATCTTCGACAGCGCCGAGCTTTGGACTGAAACCGATGCTCTCAAGGCCGACACGGATGGCGAC
>JANOBO010000156.1:0-10046 GCA_031411695.1 Verrucomicrobiaceae bacterium | reverse complement strand
CGCCACGCAGGAAGCCCGGCTGCCTTGCCACGCTGCTCCTGACGATGCTCGCCGCGCTGGGCATCGGTGGCGTGGTCGCGTGGAAGTTCTTCGACGCATCGTCGTCGGTGGCGCATCGCGGCCTGTCGGTGCTCGAAGGGCTGCCGGGAAAATTCCAGACGCAGAACATCACGCAGACGTTCCGTGAGTCCGTCACGCGCATCGAGCCGACGCATGGGGATGTGCTGGAGCTGGTGAAGCTGGAGTCGGACGAGACGGTGTCGAGGTTCGACATGAAGTCGCTTTTCAACGACACCGTGTATCTCGGCACCACCTTCTCCGAGATCCGCGTGCCGGCGGTGTATCGCTATCATTTGAAGATCTCGGACGACTGGAAGCTGAGCACGCAAGGGAACGTGGTGACCGTGGTGGCGCCGATCATCCGCCCGAGTCTGCCGCCGGCGATCCGCACGGAGCGGATGGAGAAGAAATCCGAGAGCGGCTGGCTGCGCTTCAACAAGGAGGCGAGCCTCGCCTCGCTGGAGAAGAGCCTCACGCCGACGCTGGAGCGGCGCGCGGCATCACCGGGAAAGATCAGGCAGGTGCGGGAGGCATCCCGGAAGTCGGTGGCGGAGTTTGTGCGGGACTGGCTGATGCGGGAGGAGCAATGGAAGCAGGGCGGCATTGCCGCCATCGTCGTCGTCTTTGCCGATGAACCTGAGGCGCAGGATCTGGCAAAGGTGAAGGCGCTGCCTGCGACGCTGAACCTGTAGCGCGCCAGCCTACCTCGCGTGCCGGATGAGCGTGATCATCACGCCTTGGATGACGAGTTCCTGCGCGGGGATGAGATCGGGGTACTCGAGATTCTCTGCCTTCAAGAACGGGCGCCCGTTCTTGGTGAGGTAGCGCTTCAACGTCGTCTCCCCATCGATGAGCGCGGCCACGATGTCGCGCGGGCGCGGCTCGCGCACCTCGAGGATGACAAAGTCGCCGTCGAGAATGTGCGCGCCGACCATGGAGTCCCCACGCACCTTGAGGGCGAAGGTGCGGGCGTTGCGCGGGATGCCGAGCGTCTTGATATCGACGGAGATGCAGCCCTCCGTCTGCTGCTCGGCATCGACGGCGAGACCGGCGGGGATGTGACCGAAGACGGGCACATCGATGATCTCGGCGCGGTCGCGGTCCTGCGGGAAAACCACGGCGCGCGCGAGGCCGGCGTGCCGCTGGATGGCGCCTTTCTTTTGCAACGCGCGCAGGTGGCTCATGGCGGCGGTCTGGCTGGAGAAGCCGAATGCCTTTTGGATGTCGCGCGTGGAAGGCATCACGCCGTGCTCGCGCTGATAGCTGCGGAGGAAGTCCAGCATCTCGCGCTGGCGGTCGGTGAGGATGAGTGCGCTGGGATTGGAAAACATGGCGGCGGATGTTCGCGCGAACAGTGAGGTTCCGGCAGGTGCTTTGCAAGCAGTTTCCCTGACGCGGAAAGAGCGCATAGTGGGCGGCATGATCCGATGCAGATTTCTTTTTGCCGCCGCGCTTTTTTCCATGCCGGCTCTCCATGCCGCTGATGCCGGGAAGCCGGCCGCAGCCAAGGTGAATGCCGAGTCCGCGCCACAGCTCGGCCTGGCGAACAGTGGGAAGACGGGGCTGCTGCCGCTGAACACGGCGTCCCTGGCCAACCGGGCTGCGCAGGCCTTTGCCAAACACGACTGGGACGCGGCGCGCGTGGCCTACCGCGAGATGATCGATGCGGAGCCGGAGAACGCGCTGGCGTGGGCAAACCTGGGCGCGGTTGAGCAGCAGGCGGGCAAGCCGGAAGCGGCCGTGGAGTGCTTTGAAAAATCTGTGAAGTTCAATTCGGAACTCGTGCAGTCGTGGCTGGCTCTGGGCCTGATTTACTCGGGTCGCGGCGATAAATATCGCGCGATGTCATCCTTCGCGCGCGCGGTGCACGAGGACCCGCTCGACGCGCGCGCGCACAATTACCTGGCCATCGTGGCAAAGGATCTGGGATGGACGGACGCAGCGGAGGGCGAGCTGCAGCGCGCCATTGAGCTGAATCCCACTTACGGCATCGCGCACTTCAACCTGGCGCTGATGTACCTGGAGCGAAAACCTCCGGCGCTGGAGCTGGCGAAGCGGCATTACGTGAAGGCGACGGCGCTGGGCATGGAGAAGGACGAGATCGTCGAGCGCAAGCTCAAGGAGTAAGCGGCGGCGGGAACACATGAGCATCTGACCGTGACGTGGGACCTTGAGTCAGAGATCGGCGCGATCCGCGAGGGCGGATTGTTTCGCGAGCTGCGCACCATGGATTCAGGTCAGGGCGCGGTGGTGGAGCGTGACGGCGCTGCGCTGGTTAATTTCTCGTCAAACGATTATCTCGGCCTCGCGGCATCGGACGAGATCAAGGCCGCGCTGAAAGAAGGCGTGGAGCGCTTCGGCGCGGGCGCGGGCGCATCGCGTCTCGTGTGCGGCTCACTGAAGCCGCATGCGGAGCTGGAGAGCGCGCTGGCCGCCTTCAAAGGCACGGAGGCAGCGCTGACTTTTTCAAGCGGGTACGCGGCGGCGCTGGGCACGATTCCGACGTTGATGGGGAAAGATGATGTGATCATTCTCGACAAACTGTGCCACGCATCGCTCGTGGATGCCGCGCGGCTGAGCGGCGCAGTGGTGCGCGTGTTCCCGCACAACAGCCTCGATAAGCTCGAGCGGCTGCTGCGTGGCGCGCGGGAGAATGCAGCGGCGCGCGTCCTCGTGGTGACGGAATCCATCTTCAGCATGGACGGGGACGCTGCGGCGCTGGCGGGAATCGTGGAACTGAAAGATCAGCACGGCGCGTGGCTGATGCTGGATGAGGCGCACGCGGTCGGTGTGATGGGGCCGCAGGGCCGGGGTCTGGCCGCGAAGCTCGGACTGGAGCAGCGCGTGGATTTGCAGATGGGCACGCTGAGCAAGGCGGCGGGGCTGAGCGGCGGCTACCTCGCGGCGTCGAGGAGTGTGATCACGCTGCTCATCAACAAGGCGCGCAGTTTCATCTACACGACCGCGCCGCCGCCCGCTCTGGCGTTTGCCGCGTGCGCGGCGTTGCGGCTGATCGAAGGGCAGGGGGGCGAGGCGCGCCGCGAGAAGCTCCACCGGCACATCGGCCTCTGGGAGACGCTCGCAGGAACGAAGAGCCTGAGCGCGATCCAACCGGTGATCATCGGGGATGAAGCCCGCGCGATGGCAGTGAGCAGGCGGTTGCTCGATGTGGGTTTCCTCGTGCCGGCCATTCGGTTCCCCACCGTGGCGCGCGGGAGCGCGCGGCTGCGCGTGACGCTGTCAGCCACGCATGAAGGCGTCCAGATCGAAGCTCTTGCCATGGGCCTGCGGCGCGCGATGGCGGAGCTGACGGGAGAATGAGCGCGGCCACCGGCGCATGAAGCTGCGCGTGACGCCGAGCTTCGAGTCGAAGCGCAGACCGCCGAACCGCGCAAATTTCTCCAGCAACTGCGCGCCCGTTTTCTCCTGCGCAAACTGCGCCCGCGCATGGTCGAGACCCGCGGCACCCATCTGCGCGCACAGTGCCGGAGCGGATAAAAGCCTCCCGAGCAGCGCGGCGAACTCTTGGGGACGCCGCTCCTCACACACGAAGCCGGTCCTGCCATGCAGCACCATCTCAGGCACGCCCGCCAGCCGCGTGGAGACGCACGGCAGGGAGGCTGCCATGGCCTCCATCAGCACGGTGGGCAGGTTGTCCTTGCCGCCGTCCTTCTCGGTCACGCACGCGAGCGCGAAGACTTGGGTCTCGTCCGCCAGCAGGCGGATGATCGCCTCCATGCCGAGGGGTCCTGTCAGCTCCACCTCGCGGTGCAGATTGAGATTTGAAATCTGTGATTTCAGCTCGGACTCGAGCGGCCCGTCTCCGACGATGCGGCAGTGAAACGGGATGCCCTGGTCCCGAAGCAGCGCGCAGGCGGTGATAAGATCGTCAAAACCCTTTTTCTCGATCAAGCGGCCAACGCTGAGGATGGCGCCGGGCGATCTTGACCGATCTGATTTTGCGCGAGCTGTGATGAGCGGATCCAAATCGAGCCCGTTGTAAACGCGGTGGATGCGCGCTGCCGATGCGGGAAACCGGGCGCGCAGTTCCGCAGCCGTGAAGTCGCTGACGGTGATGACCAATGATGCGTCGTCGAACAAGCGCTCAAACGCCGGAAGCTGCTCGCCGGGCCGGCAGAAGATGTCGTTCGCATGCGCGGTGAAGCTGTGGCTGAGGCCGGAAAACTTGCGCAGCCACCAGCAGGTGCGCGCGCCGATCCCTGCAAAATGCGAGTGCGCGTGGCGGGGTGCGTCCCGGCCGAGATCCGCGATGACCTTTGCGATGTAGGCGGCTTCATAGACGCGCATTTTGTCAGGGCGGTCTCCCCAATGACGCAAGACGAGGCCCGCGGCGCGCGGCAGCAGGTGCGCGTCCTTCCACTGCCGCACCTGCTCGATCAAGGCATCGCGCGCCGGGAGGAAATGAACGCGATCAAAGAGTTCCTTTGGAAAATGCCGGATCTCCTCCTCGCGCGTGTCGCGGATGGAAAAGATCAAGGGCCGCACGCCCATGCTCTCGAGCTGCAACACCTCACGCACGCAGAAGGTCTGCGTGAACGACGGGAAACGCTCGAAAACGTAGGCGAGGTGGAACATCGGAGAGCGGCTGACAGTGGCTGGCGCACGGCACAACTCAAGCGGCCATCGCGCGGCGCGCAGTCACTTCCACAAGCGGAAGCGGGTGCCGCAATACATGCAGCGGAACGAGCGGGTGCAGAGCACCTGAAGGGCTGTCGTGGCGCGATGAGAGAGCGGTGGAATGCGTGCGGCATCGACATGCTTCCGGCATTTTTTCTCCGACAACACAGTGCCGTGGCACAGCCCGCACACGAGCCTGCGTGCGAGGACGAATGCGGCAAGCCGTGCGCCTATGCTGATGCCAAGACACACCAGACTGCCGATGCCAGCAGCGCGACCGACATTGAGGGGCAGCGCGATGGCCAGACCTAGAAACGCAAAGAACGAAAGGAAGGCGAGGGCCAGGAAGAGGCTGGCGAGCCAGATGCGCCATGGCCGGTGAAAGCCGTGCGAGCGCCGCACGCGCGCGGATGTGTCAGGCGCTTGCAATTGCGAGAGTGGGGCTGAGCGGGCTCACTTCTGAATCCCCTTCCCTTTCTTTTCGAGAGCGTGTTTGAACTTCTCCACCTTCGGCGCCACAACGGCGCGGACATACCCTTGGTTTGGATTCTCCGTCGCGTAGTTTTGGTGATCGCTCTCGGCAGTGTAGAACTTCTTCAAAGGCACGATCTCGGTGACGATGGGATCCTTGAATTTGGCCTGCGCGGCTGACTTCGAGGCTTCGGCGATCTTCTTCTGCTCGTCGTTGTGGTACAGAATGATCGAGCGGTACTGCGGACCGACATCGTTTCCCTGCCGGTTCGGCGTGGTAGGGTCATGCGCCTCCCAGAAAAGGTCGATGATCTCCTTGTAGCCGATCTTCGCAGGATCAAACTCGATCTGCACGACTTCGGCGTGGCCGGTGGTCTTGGCGCAGACCTCTTCGTAGGTCGGGTTTTCCTTGGTGCCGCCGGCGTATCCGCTGACGGCCTTCAGCACGCCGGGGGCGAATTTATATTGCGCCTCGACGCACCAGAAGCATCCGCCACCGATGGTTGCGAGTTCGGTTTTTGACGCGGTGAGATCAGCGGCGGTGAGCGCGGTGGCGGACATGATGAGAAGGAAGAGAAATGGTTTCATTGCTAGATGAGCTTTGCGGATGTGGACTGATTCATCCGTAACCAATACGGATGAACTTTCATCCAAGACGAAGCGACGGGAACTGCCGCGAAGAAACATCAGCGGACTTGCGGTGCCGCCGCGTTGATGCCGGCCGCTGGAGAAGTCCGGGACGTGGTGTTCACGGGGAAGGTGGCTTCTTTCGTCTCCTTCACCCACGGGATGGCTTTGACCACTTCGCGAATGCGCGACCGTGTGGCCTTCGGAAGGCTGGCGGAGATGGTGACGACCCCGTTCGTAAAGTCAAAGGCGGCGTCTGCTGGAAGCTCGAGCAGCGTGCGCAGGAGCTCCTTGCGGATGACCGCGCGTGACTCGTCTGCCGGCAGCGACGCGGAATCCCCTGACGTGCCGACGGGCGTGCGCATTTCAAGGCTGGCCTCCATCAGGGCGAGGGCCCGGGCGTAGGAGCTGGCGATCTCGCGCCGCACTGAATCTCGTTCAGCGTGTTGAAGGGACGCACGTTGTTCTTTGAACGGAGCCTCATCGGACACGAAGGACGTGAAGTGAATCTTCACGCTGTCCACCGGGTAACCCCGCGCGGCAAGCAAGGCGGCTGGGTCTGGCGCGAGAGGATCCCGCAATCCGGTGATGGAGCGGCCGGGTATCCAACTGTGATCCGTGACGACGATTCCCGCCTCCCGGTCGAGTCGTTGCAGGGATTGATTCCATGCCGTCGTGGCCCGCGCGACGGCTGCGACCAGCCACACGACTCCGATGACGCAGGTGATGACTGCTGCATCCTCCAACCACGATCTTTGCCTGGCAGAAGGCGCTTCCGCTGCCGGTCTGGCTACGGGGACGTAGCAGACAAGGCCCTTCTTGAGCAAGGCGTCCAGCATTTGAAGTCGCGGCTCGGCCGCTTCGTCCGGCGCGGCATCGGCGTGTATCTCGTGGGCAAGCCTGTCAGCTTCATCCGCGAGATCTTGCAGTCGATCCCGCAACCAGGGAGCGGGCTGGCCTTTGAAGTACGCGGCAAACAGCGTGTGCTCGGTTTCTAACACGATGATTCCCTGCGCCTCGTTCTTCGACTTCGGCCGCGGATAGCGAAGGGAGGCGGTGGGATTCGGAGAGCCGCTCCGGAGTGCTTCAACCAACTGCGAGAAAAGGTGGTCCACCTCAAGTTCTGTCTCGTCGTCTTCGAACCCAATGTCACTGGAACGCAGTGTTTCCAGCGAACCTTTTTCGATCAGACAGACGCGATCCACTTGAAACGGGTAATCGGTGGGAGACACCCTGTGACCGCCGAGCGTGGCCAGACCTCCGGCGCGTGTGGGAGTGACGCGCGCCCAAGGGCAGGCAACGTGAAACGCGCGTCGGGCGAGAGCCATGGGCAGGCAAAGTAGAAATGCTGACAATGTCCGCGGCAACGCCCTTGCAAGCGCGGGGGCCAGGATCTCGGCGAGCTTTTGCTGATCCCCCTTCACGCTTTGATTCAATGCTTCCTCGATCGGAATCCGCAGTGCGTTTGCCAGCCGCGTGAGCGATCCCTGGTCGGAGGAGTGCTTATTTAACGCCTCCGGCATGTCCTCCACCAGCCGACGCACGCGGGCGTCTCGATTCGTCACCTGACGGGTGATGTCGTCCACGCGCTCGGTTGTCTCCCCGAGGATGAGTTCCCGCAGCCGCTCCATCTCCCCGTTCGACTGGCGACGGGCTGGTGAGACCGGGGGTGCTGCCGGATCATGGATTGGCGCTTTCTTGATCGATGCAGTGAGGCTGATCATGTTGTGCTCCTTTGTGGCCGCCGATGCCGGCGAGAATCTAGAGAGTGGCTCCTGCCTGGAGCCTGGCGCTCAGATCGCGGAGGATCTCCGCAAGCTGACTGCGTGGCACGGAGCTCGCCGCGACTTTTCTCAGGCGATCGTCCACGCTCGCGATCAAATTTGTCCGGCACAGTTCGAGTTCCTGGTTCAAGTTTTCTTTCTGGGCCTTCAACCCATCGGCCGCCTTCTCTGCGGCGAGCGCGAGTTCGGCTCTGTGGGTGCGCTCAAGTTCCTGGATTTTTTGCGTCATGGTATCGCGCAGCGCCGAAAGCTGCCGCTCGACCATCTCCATCCGTTCCTTCATTTCGTCCACTTGGCCCCCGATGAAGATCTTCCGCATCACAGCGATGGGGTCCTCCTCAGACTTCAGCGGCCTTGAAGGTGGCAGCGGGTCGAGCAAGCCTTGGTCTGTGAAGTCATCAGCCAAAAGGACCGACGCGGAAGTTTGCGGTTCGGCAAGGGAGAGGTCACCAAAGATCGAGTTCATGACTTTAATAGGGGTTGGATGGGTTGAGTTGGAGGGCTTGAACAGCTCAAATGAAGCGTAAACTATTAATATTATAACAGCAAGTATTATTTATGGTAATTGATAGTTCTCAGCCTGGCGCAAAGGCTCCATTCACCATCAAGCCACGACTCACGATGTTTTTTGGCGGGCAATCGGGTCAGGAAGGAACGGGCAGGGTTCGACAAATCGCTAGTAGATATAATTTCTGCTGTTATTGTAGCAAGTAATGCGTCTCCCACATCCTTTATGACAAACCGAACGCCGTCGAAAACCACATCCGGCTTGACCATCATGGAGCTTCTTGCCGCCGTGATGATCCTCGGAATCATGGGGTCGGTGGCACTGGCAGCATTGGGCAATCACAACCAAGTGGTTCGCGACAATCATGACCGTCGCAACGCGCAGGAGATGTCGTCGGTTTGTGCCTGTGCGAGTGCGGCGGGGTACGACTTCGTGGTCAGCGCCGACGTTGAATCGACCATTCGTTCTCTCGTCGCTGGCGGCAGTCCCACGTCAGGATTGTTCAAGAATCACGTCTTCAAGGTAACGCTCTTTGAAGAAGCCGACATCTTGGGAGTGATGCGCTTCCTCAAGATCGACAATGGTCAACTCGTCGTCCGCCATGATATATAGGCCGGTGCTTTTCAAATTCCTTCTCCGCCGTCTCGGCGGAGCAAGATCCTGGCGGAAAGGATTTTCATTCTCCAGAACCTTCAAGCGGTCCGAGGTAAAGTGACACCATACGAATGGCCGTGATGGATTCAGGCGTCCATCACCATCACCACCGGCCCGCTGATCGGCTGGCCGGTGGGGATCTCGCGGTAGAAACAATTCGACCGCTTTGTGTGGCAGCAGCCGCCGCCCAGTTGTTTCACCTTCAGCACGATGGCGTCCTGATCGCAGTCGGTGCGCATCTCAATGACCTGCTGATACTCTCCGCTGGTCTTGCCCTTGTGCCAGATTTCCTTCCGGCTGCGGCTGTAGTACACGGCCTGGCCCAGCTCGATGGTCAGGCGCAGGGAGTCGGCGTTCATGTAGGCCAGCATCAAGGGCGCGCCGGTTTCCGCATCCAGCGCCATGCAGGGGATGAGCCCGTGCTCGTCGAACTTCGGGGCGAAGTGGAGGCCTTCCTCAATGGCTTCCTTGGAGTCGCGGGTGGCAAATGAAATGGTCGAGGGTGCGGACATGATGAGTGGAATGTTTGACCGCAAAAAAGCACATGATGCGGAAAAAAAGGAATTTTTTGTGCCCGCCGCGGCTCTTTGTGGCTAAAGAGGGAGCGTCATGCCCGCTGGTTTTCTCATCTCATTCGAAGGCTCTGAAGGCTGCGGAAAGTCCACGCAGATCCAGCGGCTGCGCGCGCGCCTGGAGGCGCAAGGCCGTGAGGTCATGATCCTGCGGGAGCCCGGCGGCACGGCGGTGGGGGAGCACATCCGCCATCTGCTCCAGCACGAGAAGGAGGCGGCGAACATGACGGCAGAGACGGAGCTGCTGCTCTTCGCCGCGAGCCGCGCGCAGATCGTGCGGGAGAAGATCCAGCCTGCGCTGGCGCGCGGTGTGGTGGTGATGCTGGACCGTTTTCTCGACTCCACCACGGTCTACCAAGGCATCGCGCGGGGTCTTCCGCTGGCTGCGGTCCACGCCATCAATGCCTTTGCCGTGGGGGACACGATGCCGCAGCTCACGCTGGTCCTGGACTTGGACTCCGACACAGCATGGGCGCGCATTCATCAGACCGGCCGCGAACTCGACCGTATGGAGAGCCAGCCCATCGCCTTCTTTGAGAAAGTGCGGCGCGGCTATCTGGATCTCGCCTCACAGGAGCCGCTGCGCATCGCTGTCATCGATGCATCACAGAGCATCGACAGCGTGGAAGCACAAATCGCCAAACGGGTGGAGGCTCGGCTGCATGTCCTTTAGAGCTGACAAGGCGCTGGAACTCCTGGCGAAGGCAAAGGCAGGTAACCGCCTCGGCCATG
>JANOBO010000155.1:0-71374 GCA_031411695.1 Verrucomicrobiaceae bacterium | reverse complement strand
ATAGCGCTCGTGGTCGGCGATGATCTCGCGCCGGCGCTCGTAGCTCGCCTCCGGGTAATCCCAGTTCGCGCCGATGTTGTCCGTGCTGAACGGGCCGTGATTGTTCGTGTCCGTCTTGTAATTCGGGATCGGATCGAATTTGCCAAACGTCTCCTTCCAGCCCTTCTCATAGACGCGCACCAGCAGCTCATACTCCTTCGGGTCATAACCCGCTGGCTTCGTGAAAGGGATACGGTTCGCCGGGTCATTCGTCAGGCACATGCGGAAGCAATAGGCCTGCACTTTCTTGTCGCCCGTGCCGTACTCGCCCGGCGGCTCCTTGCTGATGTGCGGCAACACACCACTCGTCGGATCGCCCGGCACCACATAGGGGCTGATGTTCATTTTGCCAAAGTGATGCCCGTGATGCAGCACGCCCACCTGCACGCCCGCCCACTTCTCGTCATAAACGCTCTGCGCCTCGCGCCCGACGTGGTAGTCCACGCCCGCCGCCGCCATCAGATCGCCTTCATAGGTCGCGTCGATGAACATCTTCCCGCCATACGTCTTCCCGCTCAGTGTCGTGATCGACGTGATGCGGCCGCCGTCCTTCTTCACGCCCTTCGCGCGGTCCAGCCATTCATCGCGGACCACCTCGATGCCGTTCTCCTTCACGAAATCCTCAAACACCCGCTCCGCCACATGCGGCTCAAAGATCCACATCGTCCGCTGCTCCCCATCCATCGCCGGGGTCCCCTGGCCCTTGCCGCCGTACTCGCTCTTCTTCTGCTGCACCCAGGCCTCCGGCTTGTCGTAGTGCTGCCACACGCGATGATAAAAATCACGCGACAGCCCGCCGATGACCGCCTTGTTCCCCGTGTCCGTGAATCCCAGCCCGCCGCTCGCCAGCCCGCCAAGATGTTTGTCCGGAGACACGACGATCACCGACTTCCCCATCTTCTTCGCCTGCACCGCCGCGATCACCGCTGAAGCCGTGCCGCCGTAGATGACGAGGTCGTGGTCCTGAGCTTGGGCGGTGGAGAGCAGCGAGATCGAGAGAAGAAGCCGTGTCATTTTCATTCGGAGTGCAACGAAGCAGGTTGTTGTCGTCAATCAATCCACAGACACCGCCTCGTGAGGTAAGGCGCAGATGCTCCCTCTGGTCTGAAAACCTCTCAATCCTTCGGCGGAATTTCACGCCGCACGATCCATCGGTGCCTCTGCCGCTCCCCGGTTCACGGTTCGGCGCTCGTATTAGCGGCCGGCCCCGCCTTGCTCACCACCACACGAAGCCGTGTGGTGCTGGAGCGCCGGCCGCTCAGGATGTTGCGCTCATTGAACTGCGCCATGAGGATCTGCTTCGCTTTCGTTCGCTCAAAGTCGTAAATCACGCGGATGACGCCGCCGTCATCTTCCACCGCATCGGGATACGAGACGCCTGCGCGGTCATCGAGCATGAGGCCGCCGCGCCAGGTTCTGCCGTCGTCGATGGAAACGTGCGCGATGAGGTGGGATCGCGCCTTGCCGTCTGGCGGCTCGTTGGTGATGAGCAGCAGGCTGCCCGATTTCAAACGTCGAATGCAGAAGCGGGAGTTCACATGCGGGATGCCGGACGGACGCGCCGCGCTCCAGGTCCGGCCACGGTCAGTGGAATCGCTTTCCGCAATTCCGCGCGGCGTGCGCACGAGCATCCACAGGCTGCCATCGCGGCGCTCGATGATCTGATGCTCATCGTACTCGCGCTGTGGCACGCGCACCTGGCCGCGCAGGTTGAAGGTAAGCCCGAGGTCGCGGGATACGACGACATTGGCCCCGGACTCCTCCCCGAGGTGGTGTGGATGCGTGGATGCGGTGTCTGCGCGTTTCGCATCGGCCCACACGGAGACCGGCAGCAGCCACTCGCCGCTGCGGAGCACTGTGGGCTTGTTGATCATCACGCCGTTGCAGAGCCGTCGCGGCCTTGACCATGTGGAGGCCTTGCTTTGCCAGTCCTCGCAGGTGATGCACCACACGCCGCCGCGCCCGTCCCACAGGCCGCTCGACTGCGCCCAGAAAAGCCAGAGCAGTCCCTCGGGATCCAGCCATAGGCAGGGATCAAACGCGCACACCACACCCGGCGGATCGATGACCAGCGCCGGCTTTGACCACGCTGCGCCGCCATTGTCGCTGGTCACGAGCACGACATGGCAGTCGGGCACTTTCTCCTTCGTGCGCGCGATCCATGCGGCCCAAAGGCGGCCGTCCGGCGTGCGCTCGAGGGTCGGAACGCCTTGGAAAACTCTGCGCTCCGCAGCATGGCGCACATTTGGGTTTGT
The DNA here is from genome assembly GCA_031411695.1 of Verrucomicrobiaceae bacterium. Lineage (GTDB taxonomy): Bacteria > Verrucomicrobiota > Verrucomicrobiia > Verrucomicrobiales > Verrucomicrobiaceae > JAIBCL01. The sequence goes on along the minus strand of JANOBO010000155.1, from coordinate 69,080 downwards.
GTTCACCGTTGGCGCCTTCATCGCGGGATCTGCGGAACGTCGCGACGATTGTGCGGCTGCGAGGGTCGCCAGCAGGCAGCAGGAGATGGCCAGTGTGCGGTGCATTCGCGGTGAGAGAGTGCGAGGGTGCCGCAAAGGGTAGCCGCTCTGATTCAAAAGCGCCAGCCTGTGCCGATGGCCCCGGATTGCCGCCAGATTCCTGTCGATCCCGTACGGAGCCCGGGGTATGGCTCGCGCAGCCATGACGACTCTCCCTTCGTTTCGATTTCGGACAAACTCCGCGGCGTTGCTCGCGCTTTCCATCTTCAGCATCGCCGACGCACAGACCCCGGCCCGGTTGGACCCGCCGGTGAAGCCCACGGTCAGCGGCAAGTTTATCGGCAACGGCAAGAGCGCGGCCATCAAGTTTGTCATCGTGGAGGAGCGCGATCCCTTCAGCGATCAAGAGGCCGTCCGGCTGATATTTTCCGAGAAAGATCCCGCATCGGTGAAGAAGCCGTCGTTTGACGCCTCGTTCGGGAAGCTGGGCAGCGCGCTCGTCCTGAGCGTGCATCACGATGGCGGGATTTTTGGCTGTGAGGTTTCCCACAGCGCGCACGAGAAGCGAGGCTTCAGCTCCGTTGGCGAGATCAAGATGGCGGATTTCAAGATCGCCGGTGGAAACGTCACCGGCCACGTGGTCACCGGCAAGGAGCTTGATGCGTTTGGCGAGAAGTGGGAGGTCGATCTCACCTTCGCCGCGCCCCTGCCGGAAAAACTGCGAAATCCGCCAGCCCCCGGGCCGAAGCCGCCTGCGGACGCGCCCGGCAAGGCGTCAAAGCCCGCCAAGCAGGAGGCGAGATCTGCGAGGCCTGCCGCCGGCCCGCCCATCGCCGCGCGGAAACTGGCGCTGCCGGGGTATGCGACCGATGTCGAGTTCAAGCAGCTCGTGAATCAGATCCAGTTTTCCTCCGCTCGGCCGGTCGATGTGGTTGCAAAGGAGTTCTCGGCGAATTTGAAGAAGCAAGGCTGGAAGGACGGCGCCGGGAGCCTGATGGGAAAGAAGAGCGCCATCCTCATGCGTGAGCAAGGCGCCGCGAAGCTCACGATCATGGTGCAGCCTGCGCCATCGGGCAGCGTGGTGAAGATATTCACCGAAGGCCTCGATTGGAGCGGTGGCGACGATGCGCCGCCGTCCGCCATCCAAAAATCCACAGGTGACTCCACCGCCGACGACATCGAAGCGCAAGTGAGGAAGAGGATCAACGACGCGTTGAAGAACCTGCCGAAGCTGCCTTGAGAAGGGAGCGAGCTGGATTGACGAGACCACTCCGTCTTTGCCGTGCTGAGATGCGATGGATAGTCGGCAGACAAGAACATGCGGAACTTCACGTGGCAGCGTTGAAGCGCAAAGTCCGGGCGCTCCGCCGTTCCATGCCGGTAGTCCAAGCGGAAGGCAGATCGCGTGACCCATCCCGATGCCGCGTCATCATCAGCCACCCATAGCCGCAGCGCGCGGATCTCGGCAGTGGCAGGCGCCGTGGTCACGATCTCGCCGCCCGCGCGGTCACCGTTTCGATCTCCCGTATTAATGTAAACTCCGCCGCGCAGGCCGGGAACGGGCGAACCGCTTTTGCCCAGTGCCGACCAATCCGCACCGGTCGCGCCATCCACTCCCCGTGATGAAAAGCCCCGCTTCATGGGCAGACGCCATCCGCGTGCCGCTTTCAAAACCCGAGCGGAACATTGGCTCGGCTGCGCTCCCGACTCCCAGTGCGAGGCAGAGGTTCAGGACGCAGACGGTGGTGGCATGTGTGCGGATGTTCATGGTGTGCAGGGGCAGTGTGGGTTCATCTCAGGCGTCAGGCGTGACACGCGCCCCCGCTTACCAACGCAGCGGCCCACCTCGTATGGACACCAATAGGCCGGCTCCGTACCAAGCGAGGTCGGAAGGCTGAGGAAGTCGCTGTGCTCGAGCACCGAACTTCTGTCACGGCTTCGAATGCACGAGCAGCCATACGACCGCACCGCTTCGCGCCGCCGATCCATCCGTCTATGAAACTCAATACCCTCGAAGCCCTCTTTCACCACGAACTCAAGGACCTTTACAGCGCTGAGAACCAGCTCACCAAAGCGCTGCCAAAAATGGCCGAGGCCGCCTCGAATCCCGACCTCAAGGCTGGCTTTGAACAGCACCTCGAAGAAACCCGCGGCCAGATCGACCGGCTGAACAAAATCGGCGCTGAACTGAAGATCAATCTCGGCGGGCACAAGTGCAAGGCCATGGAAGGTCTCATCGCGGAAGGCGCCGACCTCATCGCTGAGGACGCGGACGAGAGCGTGCGTGACGCCGGCCTCATCGGGTCCGCGCAACGCGTGGAGCATTATGAAATGGCCGGCTACGGCACCGCCCGCGCCCTCGCCAAGCAACTCGGCCACGACACCGCAGCCGAGCTTCTCGGCGAGACGCTCGAAGAAGAGCGCGCCACCGACATCAAGCTCACCGAGCTGGCAGAGTCCGTAGTCAACGTCGAGGCAGGTCACGCGGGAGTCTGACGGCCCACATCCGGTCACCCGCCGCGCGCTCTCTCACGATTTGGGAGGGCGCGCGGTTTTGTTTTTGTAGCGGCTCTCAGGCCCATTCGCCCATCTCTGCGCAACGCTTTCATTCCGGCCTTGAAACCATGGCCCCAAGTCGTTGAAGTGGCCCTCGCCTTTCGACACTCCGCGTGTGTAAAGCCGCGGCTGTCCATCGCCGTGCTGAAAGCGGCCAAAGTAAAAGTCGTGGACTCAGTTCCGTCCGCCGCTTGCTCCCGCTTTATCGTATTCAGTGGGATTGATCGTCGGCGGCTCATTGGTGAAGGGTGCCTTCACTCCCCGCGAGACACCACCAGCGATCACCAATCCCCGCGGCGAGATCGCGAGGCTTCTAATGCGCTAGCCCTTGAAGGTCGTGTAAAAATTCACGCCGCCTTCGGGCGTCACTTCAGCGTTTTGCAGCAGAGGTTGTGCCGGTGTCAGCGTCGGGTTCTGTGCGAAAATAGTGCCCTCGTTCGCATCGAGAATGACGAGGAAGATCGGCAGCATGTGTGCTGATGAGAGATATGGAGCTGTAGTGTTTCATGAGAGTATTGGGGTCATGGTTTTCCAGCGGTGTAGCTGAGGTCATCGAGAAAAATGCGCACCATCTGCCCGCCTGCCTGTGACGTGAACAAGCCGAAGCGATCAAACGTCGCGCCGTCCTTCTTCCGGCCCTGCTTGAAGGGCAGCGTCACCGATTCATCACCGAGCGTGACCTTGATCTCGCCGAGGTTGATATTGCCCGCAGGATCATAGACCAACGTCCAGTCGTAGCTGCGACCGGGTTTGAGCACGGGAGCTTGCTCCAGTTGCAAGCGCGTGCCTTTGCCGGTGGTGAGAGAGGGTCTGAAGCAATGGCCGATGCGCGTCGGGCCACCAACCGTGATGCCGAGGAAATCGCCGACCTCGATGGGCGACTTGTCTTGGTGCGCGCTGCTGAACCAGCCCAGCATCATGTCCGCGTCCGGGCCGCCGACGGTCATCGTGACCTTGCCGCGTGCTTCGAGCCGTTGGTTCAGATCGAGCGGGCCGACGCGGTCGGCGTAGTAGCCGTAGTTGCCGCTGCGCCACAGATCGCCGCCAATTTCGCCCGCTTTGCCGCCTGCGTGACTGGTGGTGGTGCTGAAGCCGAAGTTGTGCGCGCCGGTTTGCTCCAAGTCCTCGTAGATGTCGTGATTGCCCGAGCCTATCCAGCCGGGTTCTTTGCTGAGATCGAGCGCGCGGCCATCGAGTTGCAAATCGGCGAAGTAGATCGTCGCGATGCCGCCGGCCTTCAACATGTTCATCACGCCGAAGCGATCAAAAGTGGTGCCCTGCTGCTTGTAGCCTGCGGGCACGTTGACGGACAAGGTCTGGCCTTCAAAATCACCGGGCTCCTTGCTGTCGCTCGTGAGTTTGATGTCGAATGCGCCGCCGCCATTGTTCGCCTTCGGATCGTAGCGCAGCGTCCAGTGATAGCGCGTGCCGTCGTTCTTCAGCGGCGTGGGCCGCATCTCCTGCTTCAGCTCCGGCTTGCGATACTGCTCATACTTCGTGACAAATGTGCCGCAGCCCTGGTTCTCGCCCGTCAGCAGCCGCACCGCGAGGCGTCCGCCGTTCTTCTCGAAATCCAGATGCAAACCGAGCGATCCGATAGGCCGTCCGCTGCCGCCGGGCTGCTTCGCATTGAACCAGCCGAAGAACACGCCCGCGCCCGGCTGCGAGGCCTTGATCGAAAAACTGCCAGACGCCGCGAGCGCATCATCCAGCGTCTTCGGCGCGATCTCCGTGGCGTAATAAGCAGGCTTCGTCGTGCGCGTGATCTTTCCACCGATCTCTCCCGCCGTCTTGCCAGCGAACTGCGTCGCACTGAAACCAAAATCCTGCTTCACCACTGGCGGTGCTTTCAACTCGACGCGGTTGCCATGCCCCTCCCAGCCAGGATCGCCGTCGAAGGTTTCGGTTTTGAGTGTCGGCTGGGCTTGGACAACGCTGGCCGCCAGTAGAGATGCTAGCAAGATTCGTGGAGTGGGGTTCATGGACTGGTTCTGGGTTATAGGTTGAACAGCTTCCGCGCGGGCCGCTGGTTAGTTATGTGGGTCTGATCGGTGTTCTATCGAATCGAGTTTAACTGCTCAGGAGATTACTTCGGAAGCGCACCGCGCCAGCCTTGCAGCAATTGCGCCGTGAGTTGCGCGACGAGTCCGGCGTGCTTTGGCTCGCCGGCGATGTTCACGTTTTCCTCCGGGTCGCTTTGGTGGTCGTAAAGTTCCAACCCATCGACTCGCGCGGGGTCGTCGAGCCGGACCCAGCGGGTGAAGCGGTAGCGATCGGTGCGCATGGAGTAACCCATGTGCGGATCCTTGCCTGCACGGAGATACTGGCTGAATGCGGCGGGCTTCCACGCCCGGTCAGGTTTCGCCAGCAGCGGCACCAGGCTCGCGCCCTCGAGTTCCGGCGGGAGCGGGAGGCCGCAGAGTTCGGCAAGCGTCGGATATATATCCACGAACTCGACCAGCGCCGCAGTGCGCCGGCCTGCGGACTTCATGCCCGGCGCGGAGAGGATGAGCGGCGCGCGCGTGGCCAGCTCGAAGTTGGTGTGCTTGCACCACAAGCCGTGCTCGCCGAGCTGCCAGCCATGATCGCCCCAAAACACGACGATGGTTTTCTCGCGCAATCCGAGCCGGTCCAACTCATCAAGCACCCGACCGACCTGCGCGTCCAGGTAACTCGTCGCGGCGCGGTAGCCGTGGATCATCTGGCGGGCCTGCTCGTCACTCAACGGGCCGGTTTTCGGCATGCCCACGAAGCTGCGCAGTTCACTCCACTCGTGCAGTGCCCACAGCGGAGCGTCCTTCGGGGATAGCGGCGAGGCGGAGCGCATATTTTCCGGCGAATACAGATCCCAGTATTTCTTCGGCGCGACGAAGGGTAGGTGGGGCTTGAGAAAACCAACCGCGAGAAAGAAGGGCCGACCTTTCACTTCGCGTAGCGCCTCGATCGCTCGAGTGGCCGTTTGGCCGTCGAGCAGTTCCTCGTCCGCAACGTCCGGCGCCTCCCATGCCGGACCGAGCAGGTTCTTCGGCTTGAGGCTCTGCGCGCTCGTTCCGGATTGGATCGCCGCGGCCGCGCGCTGACGCACCACGGCCCGGCCCTCCCCGCCGTAGTAGGATTCATATTTTGCGATGAGCGCCTCTGCTCCAGGTCCTTCAAACTGCTGCTGCGGATGCCAATGCGGGACGCTCCACGACGGTGCGTCGTCGCAGCCGGGATGGAAAATTTTCCCCATCCCTTGCGTGTGCCAGCCGTGCTCCCGGAAAAACTGCGGCAGCGTGACCACGCCTGGCATCGCCTGGCGAACATGCGCGCCGTTGTCCAGCACCTGCGTCGTATCGGGACGCCTTCCGGTGAGCACCGACGCGCGGCTCGGATTGCATAACGCCACCTGGCAATAGGCGCGCTCGAAAACCAGCCCGCGGGCTGCCAGCCGGTCGAGGTTCGGCGAATGAACTTCCGTCTGACCGTAGCAGCCGAGGTCCGGTCGGAGGTCATCGGCGACGATGAAAAGCACATTGAGCTGCATGGGCCTCTCCGCAGATAAAGCCAGGCCGCAAAGAACGATGAGAAGCGAAAAAAGGAGCGCGGATACTTTCATGGTGAGCGTGCCTTAGGTGACCACGATTTTTTTACTCCCCGAGGGGTTCGAACCGGATTCGACTGCCAGTCGAATCTACGTCGCTTTAACACAGCCCGTCCCGGCAGTGCGTGTTGCTGGCGTCCCACCTGAAACGCTTTGGGTCGGGACGCCCCAAACACACACAGGCGGGACGCCCATGTTACTCTGCGGCTTTACAACCTCTGCGGTGTTCTTCATCGGGGAAAAGGCACCGTGATGATTTTCTGCTCGTGCCGCATCGGCGGCGCGTCGGCGGGCCGGCGCGTCGTGTAAGTCAAGTCGTCGAAATAGAGCCGGCTGAATTTGCCGCCGCGGCGGAAACTCGTCAGGCCGAAGCGGTCGAAGGTAGCGCCGGCTTTGCGCTGCTCGGGCGTGAGGTCGAGGTTGAACGGCGGCTCGCCATCGAGCGTCACGGTGATGCGGCCCACGCCCTTGTTTGCCTGCGGATCATAGACGAAATCGAAGGTGCGGTGCGCGCGCGTCGGCAGGAAGAGCGTGCCATCCATCTTGCGCGAGAGCTTGCGGTCGGCTGCGGTGACGACCGGGATGAACCACCACCCAATCCGCGCCGGGCCATCGACCTGCACGCCCAAAGTGTTGGGCTGCGGCCAGCCGCTCGCGTCGCCGGGTTTGTTCGGTCCGAGAACGGCTTGTTCATCCTCCTTGCGGAAGAAGCCGAAGAACATCCCGGCATCCGTCGAGCCTTCAATGAACGTGATCTTCCCCGCGAACCGGATTGGATCATCAAGCGTGAGGCGGCCCACATCGTCGGCGTAGAAACCGTGCCGCGTTTCGGTCGGCTCAATGTTATAAAATTGTCCGCCGATTTCGCCCTTCGCGCCGCCCGCGTGTTGCGTGTCCGCACTGAAACCAAAGTTCTGCCGCCGAAAATCGCGCTCGACGAATGTGGTGCGATTGCCGTGCCCGTCCCATCCGGGATCTTTGCTCAGATCAATCATCGCGCCATTCACCACCAAGTCCGAGACATGAAAAGTCACTGCGCCGTGCGCGAGCTGCATGTTGAAAATCCCGAAGCGATCCAGCACCACGGGCTGATCGCGCAATTCGGCAGTGAGATATGTGCGGTATTCCACGCCGCCATCGACCTGCACGGTGACGGCACCTTTGAGGTCTTGCTTGTCCTGCTTGAGCAGCCACCACTTCTTCCTGACACGCTCGAGAAAAGTTACCAGCCCTCGATCGAGCGCCGCCTGCAAACGCTGCTCCAGCGCGGCGAGCGTCAGCTCCGGCTCGACCAGCAATGCTTTGGCGAGAGTATCTTCCGCCGTCTGCCGCTGCGTCGTCAGGTAACTATAAAGGCGCGTGTCCGTCCACGGCGCGCGCGTGGCATTCGGATCATAAGTCAGCCGCCAGGTGTGCTCGGAGCCATCCGCTGGGATCGCCAGCTCCATCTCCGCCGCGCCCGCCTCCCATTTGCCCGTCATGTAATCGAGGAAGATGCCCGCCGTGTCGCCATCATCCATCAGGCGCATCACCATCGAAGACCAAGGCCGCCAGCCCTGGCGCTCGTGATTGAAGAAGCCGAGATAAGCAACGCCTTCTCTCCCAGCCGCACGGCGCGTCACGGCGATCTTGCCTGAAGCCGAGAACGCATCCTTGAACGACAGCGGCTGCTTCAGCGGCATGCCATACCACGCCGGCGTCGTGGATTTCCACACTGTCCCGCCGATCCTGCCAGGACTCCAGCCAAAGTCCTGCGTCACCGTCGGCGGATCGGAGGCTTCGATGCGGTTGTTGATGTTCTCCCAGCCGGGATCGCGATCAAAGGTTTCGGTCTTGAGGCGAAGCGCATCGGCGGCAGTGAGGTGACTGCAAAAAAAGCCAAGCAGCGCAACGGAAGAGGCGGTGGGAATCAGAGCGGATCTTGTTTTCATGAGGTTGGCTGGCGCAGTGATTTTGTTTGAGTCTTAACGATACGTGAGAGGCGGTTTGATTGATCGGCCGTCATAACACAAACGCCATTCGCGCGGCAGCACGCACGTCTCAGGTGCGGCACCCGTCGTGAATCCGCGGCAGGAGGTCGCCTGCCACGGAGGTGCGTGGGCGTTGGCGCCGAGGCGCCCGTCTCCCTCGCGCGGGATCATATGATGCGGATCCGTATCTCTCGGCGACCCTAAGGCAGGGATTTGATGCGGACGTCCTTGAAGTAAAAGACGCTCTGGGGGTCGTGCGCCTGCAGCGCGATTGCGCCGCCGTCGGCGCGGAGCACACGGCCCGCTCGCTCGGCCGGGCGTTTGACGTCAGGTGGCTCCGTGTAATCGACAACCCGCAGGTCGTTCACATGGACGATGATGCGAGGGCTGCGGACCGTGATGCGGATGCGGAACCACTGGGTCTCGTCCACGGGTGACTTGTCCAGGTCCACCACCGCGTAGAGGCTGCCGGTCTTGCGCTTCTCCTTGGACGAGCTGTTGAGCTGCACCTCGTAACCCGTGGCGAGGTGGAGAACCTTGTCGCGGGTGGTCATGTCGGTGTGAATGAAAATTCCCGCATTGGAGTTCGGCTCGCCGCGCGCCATCGCCTCAAACTCGAAGTTCTTGAAGCGCACAAAGCCATCGCTGAGCCCGCCGATGAAGAACAAATGAGCGCGCTCATGGGTTGCGCGCGCGCGGATCACGCCGTCCGCCACAGAGAAGGAGTCAGGTCTCACGTTGGCGCGCCAGCCGGTGAGGTCCTTCCCGTTGAAGAGCGGCTGCCAATGCTCGGCTGCCAGGGCGGACAGAGTTGGCAGGCAGGCGGCGAAGAGGAGTGAGTGGAAACGCGGCATTGGGGCAGGTGGGGTGCGGTCGCAAACGGGCGGCGCATCTCAAGCATACAATGTGGAGTTGTCCGCGAATATTTGGGGTGGCCGACGATTTGAGCGCATCGCCATCCGCTGCCTCTTCGCCCGCAGAACATGAGGGCGCCATGACTCTCGAAAAGCCGCCGAATCCAGAACGCCGTGAATGTCGGCCGCCGGGCGCAACGTTCCTGTGCCCCGCATGATCCCACAGAGCCCGTCACGCACACTTGAAGCCCGATGCCAGGGCAGAGTCATGGCCTGCGCCTTCATCGTGCTGACGGGCCTCGCACCAGCGGCGGATATCCGGCCCAAGGGTGACTTCACGCTCACCGATGCCGACCGCGCGCATTGGGCCTTTCAGCCGCTCCATCGCATCGAGGTGCCCGCTGGCGAAAACGCAGCCGATCATTTCATCAAGGCAAAGCTCACCGCGCACAACCTGACGCTCTCTCCACCGGCGGGCGCGGAGACTCTCATCCGCCGTATCGCACTCGATCTCACCGGACTCCCCCCGACGCCCGAGGAGGTTGCCGCGTTCTCCCGCGAATGCGCCGAAGACAATGAGACGCGGAGACAAGGAGACGCGGAGAATAGTTCCGCTGTAGCCATCTCATCGTCTCACAGTCTCCGCGTCTCCGCGTCTCTCATCTCCCGCCTCCTCGCCTCTCCCCACTACGGAGAGCGCTGGGGCCGGCACTGGCTGGACCTCGTGCGCTTCGCAGAGACGGACGGCTTCGAGCACGACGAGGTGCGCCCGGATGCCTGGCGCTACCGCGACTACGTCAACGAGAGCTTTAACGCCGACAAACCTTACGACCGCTTCATCCGCGAGCAGATCGCCGGTGACGAGCTCTGGCCCGACGAGCCGCACGCTCTCGTGGCCACCGGCTTCGCGCTGCTCGGGCCCGACATGGTGGACTCGTCCGACCAGGAGCAGCGCCGCCACAACACGCTGAACGACGCCACCGACACCACGGCGATGGTCTTCCTCGGCCTGACCCTGTCCTGCGCGCGCTGTCACGATCACAAGTTCGAGCCGCTCTCGCAGCGCGACTACTACAGCCTGCAGGCCTACTTCACCTCATCGTCATTCCAGCGCGCGCGGCCCATTCCAACTCAGGTCCAGCGTCGCGCGCATGATCTCGCCATGCGGCAATACAACGCTCATCCCGAGGTCGCCGCGCTTGCCGAACTCGAGGCGCCCGCGCGTGCAAAAGTGTTCCGGCAAAAGCTCGCCCAGCTCACGCCCGAAGCCAGGTCCGCCCACGAGACGCCAGCGGAGCAACGCAACGACGAGCAGATCAACCTCGTGCTCGAAACCGCCAGCAAGGTGAAGATCAGCGACAAGGAAGTCGCCGGGGCGCTCTCGACCGACGACAAGGCGAAGCGCGAGAAGTTGATCGCTGCGCTCAAGAAGATCGGCAAGCCGCCCACAATGCCCACCGCTCTCGCGCTCGACAAAGGCAAGCCGCGCGAAACCTTCATTTTGCGCCGTGGGGAATATTCGATGCCGCTCGATCCCGTGCAGCCCGCTTCGCCGCAGGTGATCCCGAATCGCGTGAAGTCCACGGACCGCCGCGCGCTCGCCGACTGGATCGCCAGTCCCGATAATCCGCTGAGCGCGCGCGTCATGGTGAACCGCATCTGGCAGCATCACTTCGGGCGCGGACTCGTCGCCACACCCAGCGACTTCGGCGTCCATGGCGCACCGCCCACGCATCCCGAGCTGCTCGACTGGCTCGCCAGCGAGTTCATCGCCAGCGGCTGGAGTGTGAAGCACATGCATCGTATCATCTTGATGTCGGATACATATCAGCAGGCTGGAGGAAGTGGTCAGTTCTCAGCGCGCGGTGCTCAGTCAGAGTCACGAGCCAAAACTGAGCACTTGGCACTGAGCACTGAAGCCCCCATCGAAGCTCCACGCGCCGACCTCTACGCGGCGTTTCCAAAAGTGAGACTAGAGGGCGAGGTCATCCGCGACAGCCTCCTCGCCGTCAGTGGGAAATTGAATTTGAACCTCGGCGGCCCTGGTGTGTTCCCGCCTGTGCCGAAGGAAGTTATCGAAGGCGCGAAGGGCGGCTGGAATCAGAACGATCACGAGCGCGACTACAACCGCCGCAGCATCTACATCTTCGCGCGACGGAATCTGCGTTTCCCATTCCTCGAAGTGTTCGATGCACCCGATAACAACCTCAGCTGCCCCGATCGCGAGCGCAGCACCACCGCGCCACAAGCCCTGACGCTTTTGAACGCGCGAGAAGTCACCAGCGCTTCGAGCGCAACCGCCGCCCGCCTCCGCAAAGAAGCGCGCACTGAGCCGGAGCAGATCGCCCTCGCGTACCAGCTGATACTCTGCCGTGAACCACGCGCCGATGAGAAAGCCATCGCGCAAAAGTTTCTCAAGTCATCGCCGCTCGACGAACTCTGCCGGGCATTGTTTAATTTGAACGAGTTTGTTTACAGGAACTGAAGCAAATCAGAGTTGATCCGCGTCGCACCATGAAGAGCCAGAAACAGAGCAACAAGGCACCCCGGCCATTCAAGAACAAGAGTTCCGCCCGCGACTGGTCGGGCGGAAGTGGCACCGTCGGATACATCCCTGCTCCCAGTTTCACGCAACGAGTGAAGAAGCCTGCCGCCGTTCCTCCCGCTTCACCGCCACCACCTTAGAAGCAGCCGACGCATGGCAGATCGGCCGCGGCGGATCGTGTTCAAGGGTGAAGGATTCCCCACTTGGAATCTCCACGCAGCGGTGCTTCCCTGCCGCGATGTTTGATAAGCGATCCATCGAGCAGGAACTCAACCACGCCGACCGCTGCGCGGAAGCTGGAGATTGGGAGGGAGCGGCCAGGCATTTCGAGAACGCAACGGAGCGCGCGCCCTCTTCAGCGGAGGCGTGGTGTTGGGGCGGTGTCCGTCGTTTGCCGCCCTATGTGTCATCAAACAAGGCGCGATGATGGCGGCCAATTGAAAGCGTGAATCAAACATCCAATGAAAAGGCACAACTGGAAGATCATCGCCAGCAACCTCGCCGAAGCGCGGGAGGAGATCGTGCGGTTGGAACATGAGATTTCGGCAGAGAAGATTTCGCGCGAAGACTTCGAAATCGGACTGCGTCATGCGTTTCATCATTTGAACTTCGCCTGGAACATTCGGCATGTGCCGATCAAACGATATGCCTCGCTCACCCAAGAAGACTTTGAGGCGTGGGGCCGTTATCCAGCGGAGATGATTCAGATATGAAACCGCCTTCGATCACCCGCCGCTCCTTCCTCCGCAGTTCCGGCGGCGGCTTTGGCATGGTCGCGCTCACGGCGATGCTGGAGCGGGAGGGACTTCTCGCCGCATCGCAATCCGCAATCGGCAGTCCCCTCGCTCCGCGCGACCCGCATTTCGCTGCCAGAGCAAAGAGCGTGATCTTCCTCTTCATGTCGGGCGGGCCGAGCCATGTGGATTTGTTTGATCCAAAGCCGGATCTCGTGCGGCTCGCGGGGCAGCCGATCCCGGATTCGTTCGGCACCTTCAAGACGCGGCGCGCGGTGGCGAAGAACACGCTGATGCCGCCGTTGCGTCCGTTTGCGAAACACGGCGAGTGCGGCATGGAGGTGTCGGGTCTGCTGCCGCACATCGCGGAGTGTGTGGATGACATTTGTCTCCTGCGCGGATGTCACGGCGACAGCGTCACGCATCCGGAGTCGGTGTACATGATGAACACCGGCACGATCCTGATGGGCAAGCCGAGCCTCGGCTCGTGGGTGAGCTACGGCCTCGGCACGGAGAACCAGAACATGCCCGCGTTCGTGGTGATGCCAGATCCGGCAGGCTGGCCCAAAGGCGGTGCGCCAGCGTGGGGCAATGGTTTTCTCCCGGCCGCGTATCAAGGCACGCTGTTGCGCGGCGGCAGCTCGCCGATTTTGAATCTCGGCACGCCGGCCGGTGTGAGCGCGACTCAGCAACGGAGCACAGCGGGACTGATCAACCAATTGAACCGTCTCAACCTGCCGCAGGGCGAGGAAGACTCCGATCTCGCCGCGCGCATCTCGGCGTATGAACTGGCGTTTCGCATGCAATCGCACGCTCCGGACGTGGTGGACATCTCCAAGGAAACGGAGGCGACAAAAAGGCTGTACGGCCTGGATCAAAAAATCACGTCCGACTTCGGCACGCGCTGTCTGCTGGCGCGGCGGATGGTGGAGCGCGGCGTCCGTTTTGTGCAGTTGTATTGCGGCGACACAAACGGCTGGGACGGGCACAACGACATGGAGGGGAATCACTCCAAGCTCTGCGCGCAAAGTGATCTTCCGGTCGCTGGCTTGCTGCGCGATCTCAAATCACGCGGCTTGCTCGACACCACGCTCGTGGTGTGGGGCGGCGAGTTCGGCCGAATGCCGATGAATGAGGCTGGCACCGGGCGGGACCACAATCCGCACGGCTTTTGCATGTGGATGGCCGGCGGAGGAGTGAAGGGCGGAACGGTCATCGGCAGCACCGACGCTGTGGGCCTGCGCGCCGAGACAGGGAAGACGCACGTGCACGACATCCACGCGACGATCCTGCACCTGCTCGGTTTTGATCACACGCGCCTCACCTTTCCGCACAATGGCCGCGACGACCGGCTGACGGATGTGCATGGCGACGTGGTCACAAAGGCGCTCGCTTAATCCATAGCGGCGACAAAAGAGTGCTTTTCTTCAAACGCCAATCCTTGTACTCTCGGTGCCTGTGAGGTCAGGCAATCTTATCGCTGTGTCGAAGACGGGTCGAAGAGCGAGTGCCGCCCGGGCGGTGATTGTTGCGGCCTGTTTGCTGGCACTGCCCTTGCGGAAGGGAAACGCCGAGGACCGCGCGGACTTCAAGTTCAGCTACTATCTTGAAGACCATCACCGCACAGAGGCTTACTCACCGTCACTCTACCTCCAGACGGATCTCACGCCGAACACGATCCTCACAATTCAGAGTGTCTATGATGTGATCTCGGGCGCGACGCCGACGGGCGAGCCGATGAAGCGGAGAACACGGGAGGTGACCTCGGTGGTGAGCACACCGGGCGCGGCGCAAACGTCGTTCGTGGCCGTCTCGGGCCCGAGCGGCACCTCGACCTTGGTGCCGGTGACGACCTCGGCGGCGTCTTTGCTGACGACGCAGACGACGCTGGAGGAATACGGCAAGCCTTATCTGCCGATGAACGAATACGAGGATCAGCGCCTCGCCGTGAATCTCGGCCTGCGGACCCGGCACGGTGAGTGGGTCACAGATTTCGGCGCCGCCTACAGCACCGAATCCGATTACCAATCAGTCGCCGGCAGCCTCATCGTCTCGCGCGATTTCAATGAGCGCATGACGACGCTCTCGCTCGGCGCATCCCTCACACACGACAGCGTGCGCGACATGCCCACGGGAAACTGGGAGGACAAGGACTCCGTGGACGGCCAGCTGCAGATCGCGCAGGTGATCGATCCCTTCACGCTGCTGAAAGTGAGCTACGTCGCCGGGACGTCGTGGGGATATCTCGACGACCCATACAAGCTGGTGGTGCTGAACGACGAGGTCGTCGATGAGAAACGCCCGGACAGCCGCGACAAACACGTCATCTATTTGGCGCTCAACCGCCAGATTGATCCGTTGAAAGGCGCGCTGGAGGCGAGCTACCGTTTCTACACCGACTCGTATGGCATCAACGCGCATACCTTCGGCCTCGACTGGTTCCAGAACCTCGGGCCGAAGCTAATCCTCGTGCCCGGCGTGCGCTACTACGAGCAGTCAGCGGCGGATTTTTATGCGACGCAATTCACGGGCAAGCCTGCGGCGTACTCGGCTGACTACCGGCTCTCGAAGCTCGGCAGCGTGACGTATGGCATGAAGCTCATCTGGAAGGTGAGCGAGAAGTTCTGGGCTGACATCGCCTACGAGAGGTACTCACAGTTTGGGAGGGACAAGGAAACGCCAGGCATCACCTATCCAGAGGCAAACAGCGTGACGCTGGGATTCAAAGTATGGTTCTGAAGCAGCCAGAACAAAGTGGCTGCGACATTCTGCCGCAGTCCGTCGTCGCAGCTTCCAGCCGCGACCTGAACGGACTGCGGCAGAACGCCGCAGCCACGCAGGATGCCGCAGCCACGGGGCGGAGCGCAGAAGGATGGACGAAGGCCGTGTTCCCGGCGATGGGCACTCAATGTCAGATCATCTTCCGCGCGCCATCGCAGAAGCAGGCGGCCGCGTTTCGTGAGGCGGCGATTGGGTGGGTGACCGAGTTTGAAAACAAGTACTCCCGATTCAAGGGCGACAGCTTGATCTCGGAGATCAATCGCGAAGCTGGCGAGCGCTGGGTGGAGACAGACGCTGAGCTGGATTCGATCCTCTCGCTTTGTGACTGGTATCACTGGTCCACAGGCGGTGTGTTCGATCCCACCGCGCTGCCGCTGATCCGGCTGTGGGATTACCGCAAGGACTCGCCCGTGATCCCGACGGACGCGGAGATCGCCGCCGCGCTGGAGCTGACGGGATGGAGCAAGGTGCAGCGGAAAAGCGGCGGCGTTTTTCTGCCGCGTGCCGGAATGTGCATCGACCTCGGCGGCATCGGGAAGGAGTACGCGGTGGATCGCGTGCTGGAGATGTCAGCGCGATGGGGCATCCGTGAGATCATGGTGGACTTCGGACGCGACATCCGCGTGGCGGGACAGGGCCCGCATGGCGGCGGCTGGCGCGTGGGCCTCGAGCATCCCGATGATCCCGGCCGCTGCTGGGGCGGCGTGATGGTGAATGACCGCGCGGTTGCCACGTCGGGCGATTATCTGCGTGCCTTCGAGATCGACGGACGGCGCTACGGGCACATCATCGATCCGCGCACTGGGCATCCGGTGGCAAATGGATGCAACGCCGCGACGGTCATCGCGCAGGGCTGCACAGAAGCGGGCGTGCTCTCGACTGCGGCACTCGTGCTGGGACAGAAAGAGGGTCTCGTGCTGATCTCGCAGTCCTGTCTCGCGCAAGGGTGTGTGTGGCGGAATGGGCAGCGCCTCGAGACAGCGCGCTTCGACGACTTTGTTCTTTGAACCATGAAGACGCCGCGCGCCTCCACTGATTTCGTGTCACGCGCCGCGTGGCGGGCGCTGCTTCTTTTCCTGGTGACTTCGGCATTGTGCCACTGCACGCATGTTCCGCTGTTTAAACGCGGGAAGCTGGCAGACTACACCATGGAGCCCGACCGCGATCCGCTCTCCACCTCGCTGCGGGACCACGTCTTTTTCTCACGGGAAGGTGCTCCGGGTGGTCGGAGCATCGGGGGCGGCGGCTGCGGTTGCAATTGAACGCGCGGCCGCCTTGCCGGGGTTGCATCACGCCTTGCCGCGCTTCGTGGCTTTCTTCTTCGTTTTCGGCAGCGCCTTCTTCACGCTCTTCTCCGCGGACGCTGCGGTCTTCTTCACGTCCTTCGTCACGGAGGCGGCTTTCTTTTTCACGGCAGTCACCACTTTTGCCGCGGCCTTGCGCACCTTCGTTTTGCTGGGGAGAGAGGGAAGTTTTTTCACTGCCGATTTGGCGGCAGCCTCCGCCTTTTTCACTGTGCCGGGTGGCAGCATGGGCTTGCCAGCCGCAGAGCGGTTCCCCATCACGGTACCGGCAATAGCGCCAGCCAGCGCACCGAGCGGACCGGCGGCGACGCCTCCGAGGATCGCCCCCGTCACGCCTCCCACGGTTTGTTTTGAGACTGGAAGGTTGTCACTTTGCGCCGACGGGGATGTTTTTGTTTTCATGCTGCGAGGCTATCGGACGCCGCGCGGGACTGTAAAGTCTTTTCATCGTGCGGCGCAAGGTTTCCACACATCCGTCACCGAGAAGCGAGTTCACTTTCCATCCGCTCTTGGATTTTTTGGCATGATCTCGGCCGTTGGTGCCGTGTGAGTTGAGTCGTCGGTCCGCATGGGGGCCGGGGGCGTGAACAGCGGCGTGCGCGCGCTGTCATTTTGAAACCCTCCATGATGATGGTGGCTACCTCGGACTCAGGCCGCGCTGATCCTATGAAACACTTTGTCTGCTAGTCCTGCTGTCGCTCGTCATTCCCGCTTACACCGCCTCCCTTCTTCGGGGCGTGACGGTGGACATGGGCGATGAAAAGGCGCGGAGCTTCAAGGACGCGCGCGCTGCATCCAGCCGATGAGCGCGCGAGGCATCGGCCAGCAGGGGCTCACGGAGAATAGCTGGAGCAAGCTCACGCTGCCCATGATGACGATGACAGGGTCTGCGGACAAAGGCGCGGGCGGACAGGAACCGGAGTGGAAAAAGGAACCCTATGCGCGCAGCCCGGCGGGAGACAAACACCTGCTCTTCATCGACGGCGCGAACCACGTGTCCTTCGGTGGCTACGGCGGACGCGACAATGCGTTCGCGCCTCCGGTGAAGGCGGCGACGCTGTCGTTTTGGGACGCCTATTTGAAGGACGACGCGAAGGCAAAGGCCGCGCTCACGAGCGGCTCGGTTAAATCCTTTGGCGCGAAGGCCACGTTGGAATCGAAGTGATGCGGCACTCCTGTACGGCCACGCCCGGAGCCTGGACACGAGCCTTCACTCTCCGGCGTTGTCTTTGCCGGCGTTCACGAAGCCGCGTCTGGCGGCCTCGATGAAAGTCACGAACGCGCCGACCTCGTGGGTCATCGGTTTTGCGCGGATCTCGGAGATGGCCTGGCTGGTGTTCAAGCCTTTGCGATACAGCGTGCGATACGCGGAATAGAGGGCCTTGATCTGCGCCTCGTTGCAGCCGCGGCGCTTGAGGCCGGTCTCGTTCAGCCCGCGCGCGCGCGCTGGATTGCCATCCACCGTCGTGAATGGCGGGATGTCCTGCACGATCTTCGAGCAGCCGCCGGTGAAGCTGTGCTGGCCGATGCGGCAGAACTGATGCACGGCGGTGAGGCCGCCGAGAATGACATGATCCTCGACTGTCACGTGACCGGCGAGCGTGCCGTTGTTTGAGAAGATGCAATGGCTCCCGACGATGCAGTCGTGCGCGATGTGGCAGTAGGCGAGGAAGTGATTGTGGCTGCCCACGATGGTCTTCCCTTCCGGCGACGTGGCGCGATGCACGGTGCAAAACTCGCGGAAGGTGTTGTCGTCGCCGATTTCGAGATAGGTCGGCTCGGACTTGTACTTCAAATCCTGCGACTGCTGGCCGATGGAGCCGCTGGCGAAGAAGCGATTCCCCTTCCCGATCTTCGTCGGGCCGAGAATCGTGACGTGATGTTGAATCCAGGTGCCGTCACCGATCTCGACATCAGCGCCGATGATCGAGTACGGTCCGATCTCGACATCGCTGCCGATGCGCGCTGTGGGATCGATGATTGCGGTGGGGTGGATGGGCATGGGATCAGGAATGACGAATGACGAATGCAGAATGACGAATGATGGAAAACAACACGCTCAATCCATCTCGATACAGTTCTGGCAACAGCTCATTCATTCGTCACTTGAAGCATCATTGATTGGGACTTGGAGTAACATCAAAGCGGCCTCACCCTCGGTGTCTAGATCGTCGGCAGCAATCGCCTCCCGCCGAGCTGCAATCAACAGATGTTCGGCACGCAACCAGTCGCCGACCTCGGCGTGGAGTTGACCGATAGCCAGCAAGGTCGTTTGCGTTGGCTCGGCGTTATAGCGCGCTAACGCAAGAGAACGCTCATAGAAGGCTAAACGCTCTTCAGAATCGTCGGTCACGTCGGCAAGTGCTTCCCACATAAAGCCTGAACCGCGGCCGGCTGCGGTCTGCTGCTCGCAAAACTCACGGAGCCGCTCGTAGTGCGAGGCACAAAGTACGTCGTCGTTGACCTGGCTGGCATTAACGATGGCAAGAATTGCCTCATGGACACTCTCGTAGATGTCCGCTGGAATCTCGTAGAGGCTGTTCATGGAAGAGTGCGAGTGCGAAGGCGACTAGCGATCAACCAAAGTGAACATCAAATCCGCCTCGCTCACGACCTGGCCGTTCACGATGCAGCGGCCTTTGGCTTGGGCGACGACGCGACGGGTCTTGATGATTTCAGTCTCGATGAAGAGGATGTCGCCGGGCATCACGGGCTTGCGCCATTTCACCTCGTTGGCGCTCATGAAGTAGCCGATCTTGCCTTGGTACTCCGGTTTGCGCAGCACGGCGATGCTGGCGACCTGGGCCATGGCCTCGAGCTGCAGCACGCCGGGCATGATGGGATGGCCGGGGAAGTGACCTTGGAAGTACGGCTCGTTGATCGTCACGCACTTCACGCCGGTGCATTTGTTCTCGCCTTCGAAGCCGACGATGCGGTCCACCATCAGGAATGGATAGCGATGCGGGAGGATTCGCATGATCTCAGCGACGTCCAGCACGGCCTCACCACCGGGGATATGGACGGTGGCGGGCACCATGGCCCGCATCTCGGTGTATTGCTTCACGACGGCGCGGGCCAGCTCGGCGTTCGGTCCGTGACCGGGCCGCACGGCGATGACGTGTCCGAGGATGCGCTTCCCGGAGAGCATGAGATCGCCCACGATGTCGAGGATCTTGTGCCGCACGAACTCGTCCGGGAAACGCAGCGGCTGTTTGGAGAGCAAAGTGTCGCCGCGAATGACGACGGCGGCCTCGAGCGTGCCGCCTTTGATCAGGCCCTTCTCCAGCAGCGGCGCGATGTCCTCGTAATAAACAAAAGTGCGCGCGGGGGCGATCTCCTTCTCGTAGATCTCCGGCGTGATCTCGGTGGAGAAATACTGCGTGTGCTTGCCGCCGGGGCCGACATTGGTGCAGGAGATGCGGAACTTTTTGTCCGGCACGATGTGCAGGATGGTGCCGTCGCGCGTCTCCTGGTAGATGGGCTCGCGGATCTCAAACACACGCCGCGCTTCCTTTTGCTCCTGCAGGCCGGCCTTCTTGATCAGTTCCACAAACGGCAGCGCGCTGCCATCGACGATGGGCGGCTCGTTCGCATCCATCTCGATGATCGCATTGTCCACGCCCATGGCGCAGAGCGCGGAGAGCACGTGCTCGACGGTGTGCACGTTCACGCCGCCCTCGGCGATGGTGGTGGCGCGCTCGACCTTCTGCACCTTCTCGACCAGCGCGGGGATGAAGGGCTTGTCCTCGAGGTCGATGCGGCGGAATTTGATGCCAAAATCCTCCGGCGCGGGCTGCAGGGTGATCGTGACCTGCTCACCGGTATGCAGCGAGGTGCCCGTCAGTGAAGCGGGCTTCGCCAAGGTGTGCTGGCGGTCGGAGGCGGCGGGCATAGGCGCGGTTGTTAGCCTTGTCGGCTGGATGGGTCAAAGAGAAATTGCCCGCGTGCCTCGCGGCCGTGATGAGGTGCGCGCGCACATTTACCAGCGCGGGCAAAACGTGACGACAAATCAGGTTGCGGCGAGTTCGTCTTCCAGCACACTTCCGGCACCCCCTTTGAAACGCACCCCCGGCAGTTTCTCAAATGCAACGCACTCACACCGCCCGGTCCGCACCCTGATTCGGACGCTTGCGACTGTCTGTGGCGCTTTGGTCTTGTCTGCCGCTCCCTCACGCGGTGACGAGCCGATGGTGTCGTACAATTTCGAGGTGCGGCCGCTGCTCGCAGCGAAGTGCCTGGCCTGTCACGGCGCCGATGCGGCGAAGCGAAAAGGCAAGCTGCGGCTCGATGACGGCGCGGTGGCGCGCGAACGCAAGGCTGTCGTCCCTTGCGACATTGCGGCCAGCAAGCTGATCGAGCGCATCACATCAACGGACGAGGAAGAGGTCATGCCGCCGCCGGAGAAGCACGATGCGCTGAGTGATGCGGAGAAAAACCTCCTGCGCCGCTGGATCGCCCAAGGTGCGAAGTACGAGAATCACTGGGCCTTCATCGCGCCTGAACAACCTGTCATCCCGACGGTGCCGGGTGCCGCGCATCCCATCGATGCGCTCGTGCGCGACGCTTTGTCCAAGAAGGGAATCCAGCCCGCGCGTGAGGCGGACCGCGCGCAATGGCTGCGGCGTGTGAGCCTCGCCCTCACCGGCCTAGCGCCGACGTTGGAGGAGTTGGATGCATTTGCCCGTGCGCCTCAGACTGCAAATCCGAGTGATCCGTCGCATTCCGCCGAGGTGGACCGCCTCTTGCGCAGCCCGCACTTTGGCGAGCGCATGGCAGCCGTCTGGCTCGATGCCGCGCGCTACGGCGACACTTATGGCCGGCACGAGGACGCTGACTCCGAGGTGTGGCCTTGGCGCGACTGGGTCATCCGCGCGTTCAACGAGAACCTGCCCTACGACAAGTTCATCCAATGGCAGATGGCCGGCGACATGCTGCCAAATGCCACGCAGGACCAAGTCGTCGCCACCGCGTTTCACCGGCTCTCCGTGCAGTCGAACGAGTCCGGCAGCGATCCTGATGAGTATCGCTGGGATCAGGTGTTTGATCGCGTGAAGACCACCGCCACCGCCGTGCTCGGCCTCACGCTGGAGTGCAGCCGCTGTCACGATCACAAGTACGATCCCTTCACGCGGAAGGAGTATTACCAGTTCGCCGCGTTCGTGAACAACATCGACGAGCTCGGGCTCTTCTCCCGTTTCAGCAACGGCGTGCCCGCGCCCACCGCCTTCGTGTACAAGCCCGGGCAGCAGGCGGAGCACGAGAAGCTCAAGCTCGCGGTGCGGCGTGCGGAGGAATCGTTTCAGCAGGCGCGCAGCCAGTCGGCGGAGCGCTTCCCCGGTTGGCTGAAGACGCGCCTCCCGCCCGGCACCGGGGAGGGTCTTTGGGCCTCGCTCGCCACCAGCGGGCAGACGGTGAGGACGCCCACGCCGCCGCGCACGCCGGAGCTTTACCAGAGCTTCGATCTGGTGAACGCGAAGACGCGCGAGTTCCTCCCGGACAATGCTCCGGCACTCGGCGGCAGCGGCACCTTCATGACGGCGGAGGATGCGCGGGGCCGCTTCGGCATGGCGTGCGTGTTTCCGAAGGACAAGCCGAAGAAATACGGCGTGCCGAAGCTGGCGCACTATCTCCGCTGGCAGCCGTTTACGTTTTCCTTCTGGCTGCGCTGCGAGAAGGCGCCGGAGAAAGGCGTCATCCTCCACCGCACGCGCGGCGGGCTCGATGCGGCGAACCGCGGCTACGAGATCACGTTTGAGGAAGGCAGGCTGACCGCGACGCTCGGCCATTTTTATCCTGGCAATGCCATCCGCGTGCAGGTGCCGGATGAACTCGACTTCCGCGAGTGGCGCCACATTGGCTTCACCTACGACGGCTCCAGCCGCGCCGCCGGCATGAGGCTTTACGTCGATGGCAGGCAGATGCCGGTGAAGACCGTGCGCGACCATTTGTACAAGGACATCGACTACCTCCCCGAGTGGGGTGATCTCGACACGCTCAAGGTCGCCGATGCCACCGGCGGTGAGGCCGTCATGCTGCAGGTCGGCGGACGAAATCTCGACAGCAGCCTGCGTGGTGCCGCCTTGGACGAGCTGCGCGCCTACGATGCCGAGCTGTCCGCCGCCGAGGTGGCGATGCTCGCCGGCGTGCAGGTGAAGGCGGACGATCCCGCATGGCTGGACTGGTTTGCGCGGGAGATCGACCCACCGGCAAAGTCGGCGCTGGAGAAACTCACACGCGCGCGGCAGTCGGAGAACGAGTTCTCCACGCAGCTCACCGAGCTGATGGTCATGGGCGAGATGCACGGGCCGCGCCGCGCCACGCCGATGCTCGAGCGCGGCGATTTCCGGCAGCATGGGGAGACCGTGCAACCAGCCACTCCGGGCGCGCTGCTGCCGTTTCCAAAAGACGCGCCGCAGGATCGTCGGGGTCTCGCGCAATGGATGACTGATGCGCGAAATCCGCTGACCGCGCGTGTGGAGGCGAACCGCATCTGGGCGATGTTTTTCGGCAGAGGCATCGTCGCCACGCAGGAAGACTTCGGGCTTCAGGGCCGCGTGCCATCAAATCCCGCGCTGCTCGACTGGCTGGCGCTCCGCCTCATCGAGAGCGGCTGGGACATCAAGGCGCTGTGCCGCGAGATCGCCTTGTCGCAGACCTACCGGCAGTCGTCGCTGCCTGCAGATCCTGCGCTGATCCGGAATGATCCCGAAAACCGGCTGCTCGCGCGCGGTCCGCGTTTCCGTCTGCCAGCGGAGCAGGTGCGTGATGCCGCGCTAGTCGCCAGCGGGTTGATCAATCCTGCCATCGGCGGCCCGAGCGTGAAGCCGTATCAACCCGCCGGCCTCTGGGAGGACAGCGGCACGCAGCATGTGTACCAGCAGGACACGGGCGACAAATTGTACCGCCGCAGCCTCTACACCTTCTGGCGCCGCACCTGCCCGCCGCCGATGATGAGCGTGTTTGACGCCCCGACGCGTGAGTTCTGCCTCGTGCGCCGCGAGTCCACGCTCACGCCGCTTCAAGCACTGGCCTTGATGGATGACACCGGCTTTCTCGAGGCCGCGCGCGTGCTCGCGGAAAAGCTCGTGCGCGCTCATCCCGAAGCAGCGCGGCAGGACGCCCGCGTGCGCGATGCGTTTCGTGCGCTGACCGCGCAGCCACCCTCAGAGGCGCAGCAAAAGTCGATGAGCGCGCTGATCGATGAGGCGCGCGATTTTTACACGAAGAACCCGAACGATGCTGCCACGCTGCTGGCAAACACCGGCGCATCCAAGCCGGATGAGAAACTCGCCGCAGTTGAGATCGCCGCCACGATGTTGATGACGCGCGCATTGATCAGCAGCGACGCGTTTGTGTCGAGCTATTGAAGACGAGTGACATGAGCCGAAACAGAAACCGACCCACGCGCAAGGATGCCAGCCATCCAAGCCATGATCCGTTGTCAGCCGGCAGGCCTGACCCCCGGCTGGGCCGCCGCGATGTTCTCCTGCGTGGCGGCTACGGCGTCGCGGGCGCGGCGTTGGCCAGCTTGCTCGGTGGTGAGTCGTCCGCGCACGCGAAGCTCGCATCGCTGCCGCACTTTGCGCCAAAGGCCAAGCGCGTGATCTGCCTGTTCATGAGCGGGGGCATGTCGCAGCTCGATTCTTTTGACTGCAAGCCGGTGCTCAAAAAGCGCGAGCTGGAGCCTCTGCCCGCCTCGGTCTTCAACGGCCGCAAGCCCCTGGGCATGTCGAAGCTGCAGGCGTCGTTTCCCATGCAAGGCACGGCGTTTGATTTCAAACAACACGGCCAGAGCGGCGCGTGGTTCAGCGACCGCTTTCCGCATCTGGCCGGGCAGGCCGACAAGATCTGCTTCCTCAAGGGCATGGTGTCCGAGGCGGTGAATCACGATCCCGCCATCATTTACATCAACAGCGGCAGCCAGCTTCCCGGCCGCCCCACCATGGGCTCCTGGATCAGCTACGGGCTCGGCTCCGAGAACGAAAACCTCCCTGCCTTCATCGTGCTGGTGACGAAGAAGATCGCCGACCAGCCGCTCTCGTCGCGGCTTTGGGACAGCGGCTTTTTGCCATCGCAACATCAGGCCGTGCCGTTCCGCGCGGGAGCGGAGCCTGTGTTGTTTCTGAATAATCCGCCCGGCATCCCGCAGACGCTGCACCGCAAGATGCTCGACCGCCTGCGCGAGGTGCAGCAGGACGAACTGGCGCGCCGAGGCGAGGCGGAGATCGACGCGCGCATCGAGCAATACGAAATGGCCTTCCGCATGCAGGCCTCCGTGCCCGGCCTGATCGATCTCGCCGGTGAGAAGCCGGAAACGCTCGCGCTTTATGGTCCCGATGTGGAGACGCCCGGCAGCTTCGCGCGGAACTGCGTGCTCGCACGACGCATGTCGGAGAGCGGCGTGCGCTTCGTGCAGCTTTATCATCCGGGCTGGGATCACCACGGCGGGCTCAAGGCTGGCTTCTCGGTGAGCGCCCGCGAGATTGACCGGCCCGCCGCTGCGCTGCTGGAGGATTTGACAGCGAGGGACATGCTGAAGGACACGCTGGTCATGTTCGTCACCGAGTTCGGCCGCACCCCATACTCTCAGGGCTCGCAAAAAGAAGGCGGCGAGTACGGGCGGGAGCATCACCGCGACGCCTTCACCTGCTGGATGGCGGGCGCGGGTGTGAAACCCGGCATCACCCACGGCTCCACGGATGAGTTCGGCTTCGATGTCGTGGAGGGGAAGGTGACGGTGAACGACTTCCACGCCACGGTCATGCTTCTCATGGGCATCCAGCACGACCGGTTTATCTTCTCGTTTCAGGGCCGCGACTTCCGGCTCACGGACGTGGCCGGGAACGTGGTGAAACCCATCCTGCTCTGACGATGAGGTTTCGGCTCTCCCTCCCGCCCACCGTTATGCTCGCGTGCCTTGCGCTCGCGGCCACGGCCTGCCACAAGAAACAGGAGAAACGCAAGCCTGGCGGAAAGCAGCGCGAGGAGGCCATCCTCAAATCGAGCGCGGAGCAGGCGGCGCTGAACCGCTTCGCTGTCTCGATGCGCGAGATCTTGGAATGGTATCAAACGCAAAGTGTCGAGACCGATGCCGACCGTCGGCAAGCGGTGAAGTCCCTGGCGGAAAAGTTCACGAAAGTCCCTGTCGAAGGGTTGCCCGAGGACATTGCGAAAGCGTGGGCCGAGATGCTCGGGTCGTGGACAAAACTCGCGGAGTCTCCCGCGCCCGACGGGGCGCTGCGCGCGCGAGGAGCCAAAGCCGCGCAGGAACTGAACCGCCAGCTCGCGGCGCGTGGTATCGTGGGTTTGGTGTTTTAGCAAGGATGCCTTGAGGCGGCGAGCCGGTGGATGAGAACGCGCAACGTCTGGGTGCGAACGAACAGAATCCGCCTCACCCCGGCCCTCTCCCCGAGGGAGAGGGAGCCTGACGAGCTGCTGCTCGGATGCGCTGAGCAACCTGTTCAGGTTTGGACGAGGGTCTCACCGCCGCTACCGGCGCGGCAGCGCCATCCGGCTCCCTCTCCCTTGGGGAGAGGGCTGGGATGAGGGGGTGGGTATGGCACTCCCCCTCGGTGCGGGCATCCCTCTCCGCCCTCATGGACCAATCCGGCATTGGGGGCCGCCACGTGCTGTTCGCCACCACTGCACCAGCATCCGCTTCACCTAGCGCCCACTTACCTCACCGACGGCGTGGTGATGTCCAGCCAAGGTTCGAGTGCGGGCTTGGGATCGAGGGCAGGGCAGGGGATGCTTTTGAACTGCGGGTGATCGCTGAAGGGCTGGACGAGCAGGTCGTACTCCAGGCCGGTCTTGCGGGGCAGGCCACGCACGGGCTTGCCATCCATGACGGCCCAATGCCTCACGAGGATCTGCTTCGCGCTTGCCTCGCCTTCGATGACCTTGGTGATTTCATAAAGGGACTCGATGAGGGCACCGCCATGCGCACCCCCGGAGCCGGGCGCGGGCGGGGATGAGGATTGCAGCAATTTGCCGCGCAGCTTGAGCGTGGTGGAAAGCGTCGGGACGGGCAGGGATGCGAGCACGCTGGCGTTCGCCTGGATTTCATCGGCCGTGAGCTTTCGCGCAAAGACGGTGACGTGCGACATGCCGATGCCCGCGCCGCTGCCGCCGCCAAATGAGACCACCACGGGGCGGCCTGGGGCCTGCCGAGGACGTGCTGCGGAGATTTTCGTCGTGCTCTTCCCGTCTGCTTCCTGCAGCGTGACGCTGTAGCCGGTATCGCCAGCGGATGCGGTGACGTGACACACGCTGCCTTGCACAGGACCGACGCCGATGATGCCGGAGGAAGTCTCCGCGCTGATGATGCCGTCCCGCAGGGTGAGCCGCAGATGAGGAAAGGTGGCGAGCGTGCCGTGGGCGGACTTCACCTCGCCCTCGATGTGCAGGATGAAGCCGACGGCGAGCGGCATGGCCGACTGGAGCGCATCCGCGATGATCGTGGTGACGTCGGCCTTCGGCTCAAAGGTGCCGGCATCGAGCAGCATCTCGTGGCTGCGCCCGAAGCGCGCGGCGCCGTGCAGGTCGAGCGTGCAGTCGAGATCGCGGCCGCCGGACAGCGCGAGGTGGTTCTTCGCATCTCCGCGCTGCCAGAGGAAGACGAGGCCCTCTTGGCTCGCAGGCCAAGGCGTGACGGGCGCGGCTGGCGGCGCGTCGGATGCCTGCGCAAACGTTGCCAGAGCGGCGGTGTCCCCGCCTTCGATCCAGACATCGGGGTAGTTGTCGTTCAGCGCGTTGTCGGTGATGCGGAACCAGTCTTCGATCTGGTCGAGCTTTTCGCTGAACTTGCCGATGAAGACCTCGGACGACAAGCCGCCAGTGCCGATGGCGCTGCCCTCGGATGGATTCGCGGCCGGGAGATACGGTCCGGTCAGCGCGATGAAGCGCGGATGATTGCTCCAGGATGGATGATTGATGCTGCCCTTGCTCAAGTCACCCGAAGCGGTGAGCGGCACGGACCACGGCGCGGCATCGTCTGCGGGGAACAGGGTGAGGTTCTGGTTCTGATCATCGAGAATCCATGAGACGTAACTGTTGTCCGGCGCGAGGGACGGCCATGACCCTGTGCCGCGCTTTGTGAACGTGCTCGTTTCCCCAAGCACGAAGTGACCTGCGTCCGGCCAGGGGAACTGGCCGCTGGCCCTGCGGCCATTGCGTGAGAGCTGGATGTTATCCGGCGACACAGGGGTCTGATCCCAGACGAGCTCCTCCTCGTCAGGATGATCGAGCTGAAAGCGGATGAGCTTTTTCGCCTGAAGCGAGACTGCGGGAGACGCGATGATGTCCCGCACCGCATAGACCCACTCGATGCGGGTCTTCGGATCCTTCCAAGTATCCACCGCATAGCCGTCGTTGATCTTGCTGGGCGCGCTGCCTTTCCAATCGGTGCGCAGGATGGAGACGGAGTAGTGCTTCGCATCCTGTGCGTCCCAAGTGACGGTCTTCTGCGTGAAGAGAATCGTTTCCCCGTCGCTGCTGAGAATGGGCCGGGTGTAGTTGTCAGGCTTTGCGCTCACGGCCCGCGCGCCGAGGGGATCTTGAGTGTCGAGGCCCATGAGGAGATGGCCGGTGTTGTTTGAGCGTGGGTCGGTGGCCGTGTCCTTTTGATACTGTGACCAGACGACCTTTGTGCGGGCGCCGGTGAAGGCTGCGAGCTTCTTCGACAAAGCCTTCGCGTCCGCCGCCCGGGCTGTTTCGGCCGCTGCTTCCGTGGTGCTTTCCCGCGCCCTCGGGTCCTCTTGTTTTCCGCAGGCCGGGAGCAGCGCCAATGCGAGAAGCGCGGTCCGGCGGACGGATAAAGTGAAAGGTCTGCGGGGCATGAATGCGGCGAAGCTACGGACGTTTCCCACCGCGCGCAACCATCGCATCCGGCCCCGTCGTACAGCGTGTGGTGGAGGACGAAGTCCCGCTGGACTGGTGCCGGATTTGCATCATAAGTTCGCGCCCCCCGCCGGGTTACTATGCGTTTGCTTTCAAAAGCCCTCTGGATCATCGCCTTTGTGGCAGCCACGTTCTGCTGGATGGTGCTCTTTGAGCACGGCTTCAGCGTCGCGGGATTCACACAAGGCGTGAAAGAGGAGCTGGGAGCACTGGTTTCGCTGGTCAATCCCGCCGGGAAAAAGTAGCATCGAGGCCCGAAAAACCGTTTCAAAAGGAGAACCAACCGTGAGCACCCCCAACGAATCCGAACAAGCCATCATCAAACCCGAAGACCTGGATCCCAAGTTTGCCAACCTGTGGAAGAAAGGCCTGATTTCATTTGAGCAGCGCAACTGGGACTACGTGGTGAGCCTCGTGCTGCCGATCGTGAAAGCGCACGTCGGTTTCATGGATGGCCGCCAGCTCGTGCGCCGCGCGGAGGCAGAGCGGATCAAGGGCCAGAAGAAAGGCCTGAGCTTTGGAGGCGGCATGGCGCTCTTCAAAGGCGGCTCCAAGAAGGATCCTCTCGAGCAGATCAATGACCTCGAGGACAACGTGTTCCAGAAGGACCCCTACAACGTCAGCGCCAACCAGACGCTGTATGACCAGGCCATCCGTCTCCGCATCATGGATCTCGCCGCATTCGCGCTGGAGACCATCCGTGAAGGGCACCCTGAGAACACAAAGAACATGCACCGGCTGGCGGAGCACTACATGGCCCACGAACTGCCGGAGAAGGCCGGCGAGGTTTACCGCCACATCGTGAAGGTGGACCCGCGCGACATGAACGCCGTGAAGGGCGACAAGGACTCCGCCGCGCGCACCTCCATCCTACGTCAAGGCTGGAACCAGGAAGGCGACTTCCGCAAGGCGATGAAGAGCACCGACGAGGCGAACAAGATGGAGCTCATGACCAAGCAGGGCATGACCCGCGAGCAGATGGAGGCGCTGCTCGCCGAACTCATCGCTGATTACGACAAGGACAACACCAACGTCAACATCGTCAAGCGCATGGCGGACATCTATGAGCGGCTGGAGGATCTCGAGACCGCCCTGTCGTTTTACAATTACGCGCTCACGCTGAACCCCGGTGACGTGGCCATGCAGCGGAAGATCGAAATGGTGCAGGACAAGGTGGCCGACCTGAATATCGAGCGCATGGAATCCGAGATCGAGTCCGATCCTTCCTCACCGGACATCGAGGAGAAGCGCGCGCAAATCGCCGACATCAAACGTCAGCGCAGCGCCGTCGTCATCGCCGAGGCAAAGGCGCGCGTGGACCGCAACCCGACCGACAAGCAGTTTCAATACGACCTTGGTTCCGCCTTCTTTTATGCCGGCATGTACACCGAGGCCATCCCCCACCTCCAGCAGGCGAAGAGCAATCCCCATCTTCGTGCCAAGGCCATCATCATGCTGGGCCGTTGCTTCGAGCGGAAGAACATGAACGACCTGGCCGAAAGCCAGTTCTCCGAGATCGTGAGGGAGCTGGCCATCATGGACGCGACGAAGAAGGACGTGCTCTACGAGTTGGCCATGGTCAGCAACAAGATGGGGAAGAAGGAGCAATACCTCGAGGCTCTGAAGGAGATCTACAACAGCGACTACGGCTACAAGGACGTCGCCAAG
Source organism: Verrucomicrobiaceae bacterium (assembly GCA_031411695.1). GTDB lineage: Bacteria > Verrucomicrobiota > Verrucomicrobiia > Verrucomicrobiales > Verrucomicrobiaceae > JAIBCL01. The sequence goes on along the minus strand of JANOBO010000155.1, from coordinate 39,148 downwards.
CGCGTGGAGGAATCGTACTCCTAACTCCTGCAGCCCACCATGACGCCCCAGCGACAAGCCGAAGACCTCGGCATCAAGTTTGAAAAGGCCGCGCCCGGCTACCTGAACCTATGCATCCGCAGCGGCAGCCAGCTTATTACCTCGGGCCACGTCAGTGATCTCAAGGGAAAGCTCGGCGCCGAGACCAGTGTCGAGGAAGGCTACGCCGCCGCGAAAAACTGTGCGGAGAAAATCCTCCGCTCCGTGTGGGACACGCACGGCACACTCGACGGCCTGCGTGTGATCAAGGTGCTCGGCTGCGTGAACTCCACGCTCGAGTTCAACGAGCAGCACCTCGTCATCAACGGCGCATCCGACCTGCTGCATGAGATCTTCGGGAAGAGCGGTGATGGCTTTCATGCCCGCAGCGCGCTCGGCTTTGCGCAGCTTCCCACAGGAGCCGCCGTCGAGGTGGAGGCGATCTTTGAGGTGAAGTGACCGGGCCAGGAAGCGCGGATCAAGGCGAGGTTCGCCAAATTGTTCTCCCGCCTTGCTCGTGCGAGCAAGAACCGCGTTCATGTTTCAAGCCGGAGGCTTGCCAGCCGGTAGCCGGTGGTGGAGAGAGGCTTTGCGAGCGGGAACCACCGGTCCGACCCGCAGCCTCGCCGTTAGCTGCCGCGCGCATCCCTGAGGAATGCAAGCAGCGCATGCATCAAGACGGTGCTGCCGCGTCTCTCGCACACCCGCGAGGCGCGGAGTGCTCACTGCCCCGTCATTACCGCAGATACTGGCTCCCGTTCTTCTTGAAGTACTCGTCGCGCATACGCCGCAGTTCCTCGAGCCTGGACGCGAGCATCTCGTTCTGCTGCGTGGCGGCCTTCGTCTTGTTCTGAACGAAGTGATTGTTCTGGCCCAGACTCCGCCACGGCCCGTCGGGCACCTCGTTCAGATCGACAAAACGCCAGTCGCACTTCCTTCCGCTTGAGATGCCGAGGAAGTCCCGCACTGCGGGTGAGAGATCGATTCCCGCGCCGCCATTGTTCTCCGTGTTCTTCGGGCGGGCGTTTCCAAACACATACGCCGCGTCGTCCGTCACCCACGGGCCGCAGTCCTCCCATTGCGCGTAGCACACTTGATTGCCGTAGCGGATGGCGATCCACTGTCCCTTCAGCACGCTCTTGCCGGCCTTCACAAAGCGCTCCTTGAACCACGGGATGATCGTCGCCGCCTCAGGCTTCGTGGTCTTGTAATTGATGAGATCGTTGTAGGGCAGCGCCACGTAAAATGGATTCAAGCCCGGCTTGAACTTCACCGGACAGAAATCGCGCCCGCGCTGCAACGGATCGGGATCGTCAAAGCCGCCGTAGTTCTTCGCCCACTCCGTGTCCCACGAGCTTTGGTGATTCGGCGTTGGATTGTTTTCCGTGGGCATCTCGCCCACCCAAAACACCGTCGCCACAATATCAGTCTTCCATGGATAGCGCGTGTAGGCCGTGCGCGGCAGCGTGGGCACGAAGACTCTCGGCAATGGGGCCGCCACGGGTTTCCCGCCTTTTTGCGTGAGCTTCAGCGTCGGCAGCGAGCGATCACGGGACACCGAGGCGGAGGATGGCGAGAACGTCTGCGCGCCCGCCGTCGCGGAGAGCACGATCACCGTTGCCAATGCTGCGGCTGTGTGTTTATCGACCATTCAGTTTTCCGTTTTTTTAAAGCTTAGCAAATCAGGTCGCCTCGGGGCAATCCTTTCCGTGTGATAATTTCTGATGTGGTTAACATCGTTGAACGACCCGTTGAATCCGTTGGCACGACGCTTCTCGGATGCCATACGACGAGCCGGGGAAATCGGACCCACAAAACGAGGCGGCGGTTGGGTTCTGTCAGCCGAAAATCAGACCAACGCAGGGGCTCGTCAATATCGCCGCAGGACCGTGTCTGTCGGCGGCCGGGAGTGATTTGGAGCCGGGAAATCCAGCGTGTAATGCAGCCCGCGGCTTTCCTGACGGCGCACAGCGCAATCGACGATGAGTGTCGCGGTCTCGACGAGGTTTCGCAGTTCGAGGAGCTCGCTGGTGATGCGGAAGTTCCAGTAAAACTCCTGCACCTCGCGCTTCAGGTTTCGCAGCCGCGCGGCCGCGCGTTGGAGCCGTTTGTTGGTGCGCACGATGGAGACATAGTCCCACATCAGCCGGCGGATCTCGTCCCAGTTGTGGTAGATGACCACGAGTTCGTCCACGTCCTGCGCGTCACCGCGTTTCCACAGCGGGATCTCGTAGCTCTGTGTCTGCGTCTTGCCGACGGGGAGCTTTTGCAAAATGAAATCGACCGCGCGCTTCGAGACGACGAGGCACTCGAGCAGCGAGTTGCTGGCGAGGCGGTTCGCGCCGTGCAGGCCCGTGCAGCCCACCTCGCCCACGGCGGCCAGTCCGCGGATCGTCGTGGCTCCGTTGATGTCAGTGAGCACGCCGCCGCATTGATAATGCGCGGCAGGCACCACGGGGATCGGCTGCTTGGTGATGTCGATGTCCAGCTCGAGGCAGGCGCGGTGGATGTTGGGGAAGTGCTCGATGATGAACTCTGCCGGCTTGTGGCTGATGTCGAGATACACGCAGGGTCCGCCAGTGCGCTTGATCTCGTGGTCGATCGCGCGGGCCACGATGTCACGCGGCGCGAGAGACCCGCGCTCGTCGTACTTCTGCATGAATTCGTTGCCTTCCTTGTCCACAAGCCGCGCACCTTCGCCGCGCATCGCTTCGGTGATGAGAAAGGAGCGGTTCTCCGCATGGTAGAGGCACGTCGGATGAAACTGGATGAACTCCATGTTCGACACCGCCGCGCCCGCCCGCCAAGCCATCGCCACCCCGTCGCCGGTCGCGATCTGCGGGTTCGTTGTATAAAGATAAACTCGCCCGCAGCCGCCCGTCGCGAGGATCACGCGGTCCGATCGGAAGGTCTCCACCTCGCCGCTTTTCTCATCGAGCACATAAAGTCCGAGCACGCGATCCTCCGCCACATGACCGAGCTTCGCGGTTGTGATGAGGTCGATGGCAAAGTGTTCCTCGAGCACTTCGATGTTCGGATGCGCCCGCACCGCAGCGATCAGCTTCTCTGTCAGCTCACGACCTGTGGCATCGCGCGAATGCAGCACGCGCCGCCGGGTGTGGCCGCCCTCGCGGGTGAGGTCGAATTCCAGGTGCCCGTCCGTCGCCTCGCGTTGATCAAAGTGAACGCCCCACTTCACCAGCTCCTCGATCCGCGCGGGGCCCTCCGTGACGATGGTGCGCACCGCCGACTCGTTGCACAGGCCCCCGCCGGCGATGAGTGTGTCGCTCACATGCTGCTCGATGGAGTCTTCCTCGCTCTGCACGCACGCGATGCCGCCCTGCGCCCAGGTCGAGTTTGAGTCGTCCACGCCGCGCTTCGTCAGCACCACCACGCGGCCGTGCTCCGCCGCATGCAGCGCCGCGCTCAGACCGCCCGCTCCCGTGCCGACAACGATGAAATCGTATTCCTTCATAAAGTGGTGCAACCGACTCGGTTGCAGTCATCGATCATGGCCGCAAGCCAGCGGCTTGCACCACTTTATTGATGCCGCAGCTCGATGTTGTCGATCAGCCGTGTCGCACCAAAAAAGACCGCCCCCGCCAAAAGTGATGCAACCGGCTCGGTTGCGAAAAGTGGTGCAACCCGCTGGGTTGCAGGAGGGAGTCCATCGGGTTTGGCTGTGCCCTTCACTGACGGCTGCAAGCCAGCGGCTTGCACCACTTTTAGTTCGCGGAGCGAACCCGCATCGACACACGAGACATAGTCGATCCTCCCAAGTGGAGAGTGCGCCGCGATTTCATCTCGGACGATCTTCTCAAGCTCCCGCGCATCCTCCGCACCGCCGAGCCACGCTTCACGCGCCGCGATCAAAGCACGCCGCAACGTCGGTGCCTGCGCACGCTCGTCAGCATTCAAGTAACGATTCCGCGAACTCATCGCCAGCCCATCAGCCTCGCGCACCGTCTCCAGGCCGTGGATCTCGACCGGAAAATTCAGATCACGCAGCAGCCTTCGGATGATCGAGAGCTGCTGGTAGTCCTTCTTGCCGAAGACCGCGTCATCCGGTTGCACGAGATTGAACAGCTTTGCCACCACTGTGCACACGCCGTCGAAGTGTCCGGGCCTGCTCGCGCCGCACAGGACGTGCGACAGGCTCGACTCGGCGATGTGGATCGACCTGTTCTCAAAATACACTTCTCGAACTGGCGGCGCGAAAACCATGTCCGCACCCGCCGCCTCGCACATCGCGAGATCAGCCTCCAGCGTGCGCGGGTAACGATCCAGATCCTCATTTGGCCCGAACTGCAGCGGGTTCACAAAGATGCTGACCGCCACACGGCCGTCCTCGCCAGCCATCCGCCGCGCCTCACGCACCAGCGCCGCGTGCCCTTCGTGCAGCGCGCCCATCGTTGGCACGAAGAAGACGCGCGCCGCATTCTCACACCGCCACTCGCGCAGCGCCGTCACCGTTTCGATCAACCTCATGCGAATCATCCTAGCAACGTCCGCAAGAACGCAACCGGAGGATCGAACTCCGGACGCTCAAGGGTAAGAGGCTTCCAGCCTTTGGCCGCTGGCGCTCCGCAAAGTAGTCCAGTCCCGCTCGGCGGGACTGGAGCCGGTTCGTAGCAGCTATGATGCTACGCGGACCTGATCACACCAGTCACGGAGTGCCTGGACTACTTTCACGCGCTCACGATTTCAGATCCCGAGTCTGAAACCAAGCCGCGCCCAGCACAAACAAGCTCAAGTTCACGGCCCCGATGATGGTGTAGTTCCGCATCACGAGCGCCCACGGGATCGGATCGAGAAACATGCGCATCCATGTTTCGAGATACGGTGTGATGAGCAGATACTCATAGCTGTGCAGCAGATTCGTGCGCATGAGGATCGTGTCGATCAGCATGTAGGAAAGCGCGGTGATGGTCGCGGCCGCCGGCTTGATGCGGAAGCAGGAGAAAAAGAAAGCCACCGAGCTGACCGTCGTCATGCTCAAGCCGAGAAACACGGAGCAAAGCGCATACCGCCGCAGACCCTCGTGCCAATCCCACAACTCCGCCAGACCTTGCTCAGGGGCGAACACAAACATCCCTCCGCCCCAGCCGCGCACGCTCACGCCGAGCAGAAACGCCGACCACGCGATGAACTGGATCAGCAGCCAGGCATAGCACGAGCAGGTGGCATATTTCACGGCCAGCAGACGCACACGGCTCACAGGTCTGGCGAGCAGCAGGCGTAGATTGCCATCTTCGCTTTCCTTAGCCACGATGTCGCCCGACACGAGCGCGAGGTAAATGGAGCCAAGGAGAGCGGCCGAAAAAGCCAGCACGATGAAGCCAAGGGTCAGTCCCGAAAAGTAGTTCTCAAACAAGCCGCCTTGCCGCGAGATCATCCTCCGATAAAACCCCTCCGGTCCTTGTCTCTGAAATACCACGAGGATCACCAGCTCCATCGCGATGAACGCGCCGAACCCGATGTAGGTGCGCTTCCGCCTCAGCAGTTTCAGCCACTCCGCGTAAAATTGCCAAAGGAGGAGCTTCATCGCGGGGCGCTGGTGAGCTCGAGGTAGCAGTCCTCGAGGGTTTTCTTCTCGGCGTGCCAGCCATCCACGCGCGCGCCTGCATCGACCAGACGCTTTACGAACTCGTGGCCGAGAATGTCGGGAGGCAGCTCCACCGTGTTGTCCGGGTGGATGGTGGCCCCGGCTCGCGCGGCGATGCCGCGCGCAATCTCTAGATCGGCCGTCTGCAGTTGGTAGCGGTTCTGCGTGTCGCCTTTCGACGGCACGGGGCCTTCGTAGATCTTGCGGCCTTCCTTGAGGATCACGCATCGGTCGCACATGAGCTCGACCTCGGCGAGAAGGTGTGAGTTTAGCAGGATGGTCATGCCGAAGTCGGTTCGCAGCTTCATCACGAACTCGCGGAACTCGCGGATGCCCTCGGGGTCGAGGCCGTCGGTCGGCTCGTCGAGCAGCAGGCATTTCGGCCGCGGCAGCAGCGCCTGTGCGAGCGCGAGCCGCTGCTTCATGCCGTGGCTGTAGGTGGAGGTTTGGTTGTCCGCGCGGTCGTGGAGGTTCACCAGCTTCAGCACGCGCTTCGCCTCTTTCTCATCCCAATAGCCGGAGAGCGAGCACAGCACGCGCAGATTCTGCCAGCCCGTCAGGTAGTCATAGAACACCGGTGCCTCAAAGATCGCGCCGATCTGTTGCAGCGCCCGCGCGCGATGCTGCTGCACCGAGTGCCCGCCGATCCGCACCTCGCCGCCGTCGGGCCGCACCATGCCGAGCGTGATGCCGAGCACCGTGCTCTTCCCCGCGCCATTGTGCCCGAGCAGCCCGACGATCTGCCCGTACCCGACCTCAAAACTAACGTCATCCAGCGCCGGCTTTTCTTTGCGCCAGCTTTTCGTGAGGTGTTGTACTTCGATGAGGGCCATGGGTGATTCTCAGAGTCCAAGGGCAAATCGGACTTCTTTGCGGACCACCTTTACGTCCTGCGTCGACATTTTCACCTGCGAGTCAGTGGCCTCATTGCCGGGATAACGAATTTTCACGCCAAAAGGCGTGAGTCTTCGGAGCGGAGGTGCGAGCGCCGTCCACAGGGGCTCAAAAGGAGTCGCGAGGTTCAGCAAATCTTCAAGGTCATGTGTTTTTGGGATGCGCACCCCAGCTTCTTCCCGCCTCGCTTTGAGATACTTCTCGGCGCTCTGCTGACAGTGAAAGCAGACAGCGTCACGCAGTGGCGTCTTCCGTTGTCGCGAGAGCACCAGAGCAGCCTGAAAATCCTCCTCCGCCTTTTTGATCCACTCATGCGTGGCCCGCCTCATACATGACCCTCCCGTTCTCTGTGATGTCGAGGATGAACGACTCACGATCCTCGACTCGGCGCGCGATGTCGCGGCTGCCACGCACGAGAAGGTCCACGGGAAAGCGTCCTCGAACTTTTTCGCGGATCTTGATGACGGTGTGATACCCCGCACGCCGATGTTCAGGCATGACCACCAGCACATCGACATCGGAATCACGGTGCGGCCGCCCATAGGCGTGAGAGCCGAAGAGGATGATCTTCTGCGGCTTGAACGCTTCGGCAATCTCATTGCAGTAGCGCTGGATGTCCTCCATTGAAACCATGATGCGAAGCAATCACGTCCGCTCCTCATCAGCAAATGGATTCTCCTAGCCTTGGGACCGCTTCGCTCCCTCGGTGTCATGACCGGGAACGCTGAATATCGATGAGGGCCATAAGTGGCAAATGCCGCTGGCTTGCCATTAAGAGTGCAATGCAGCGGATTGCACCACCTTTTCGTTCACCGGCCAATGCCTCGGATTCGTGTCTGCATGTCTTCGATTGCTGGCGCGAGTTTCATCTTCTCTTCGGTGCTCGCGTTCTTCAGATAGTCCTCGATGCCGAGGTCGATGAACTCGTCGAACATCTTCTGATCTTCATCCGCGATCTTCTGCGCGTCGGGTCCGGTGCGGTTTGGGCGGATGCCGCGGCGCACGCGGTTCACCATGTCTTTTCTCTCGGCGGGTGCCATCGCCTTGAAGCCTTTGATCACCGCGTCGAAAGCCTTTTGCACGGTGCGGTCCACATAGACTTTCCGCTCCTCCGGCGTCAGCGAGTCGAAGAACTGCTTCAGCGTGTCCGCGCCGGTTTCACGCACCTCGCGACGCTGCTCGAAGTTCAGCAGGTTCATGTTCTTGATCGCCAGCTCGATGTGGGCGGCCCGTGCCGTGATGGATGCCGCCCCTGCTTCTGGGTGCAGCCAGGGCGCATCGGCCAGGATGGCAATCGTCTCCTCGGGTGATGAGATGTCGTCGTCCGTCAGGTGCTGCACGACGGCGACGGCCAACCACAACGGAACGAGTGCGGTGAGTGCGATGAGCCAGGGGCGATGGCGGTTCATAAAAGTCGCGCACTATTTACGACCGAAGCGCTTGCCGAGCAATGACAGGAACTCGCCCGACTCCTCGATGCCGAGCTTAGCAGTGGCGAAAAAATACACGGCCGCCGAGGCGGCGATGGTGACGCCGAGAGTGCCTATGCGCATGAGCAGGCTGAGGTGCGACCAGTCGGCCATGATTGTCATGCGCGCGGCGACGCAGACGGCGGCCATGAGCGCGACGGCAATGACGAGCCGCAGCAGCGCGGTAGTGAGCGTGCGTGTTTCGAGGCCGCTGGCGAATTTCCTCATGCAGAGGTAAAGCGTGGTGAAGTTGAGCACGAGACCGATGGCGGTGGCCCAGGCGAGGGCGTTGTGATCCCAGCCGAGCACGATCACGGTCGTGTAGTTTGCGACGAGATTGAAGATGATGATGCCGATGCTGATCATCATGGGGATGAAGCGACGGTCGATGGTGTAGAAAGCGGGCTGGAGCACTTTCACGGCGGAGTAAAAGACAAGGCCGAAGGCGTAGGCCTGGAGCGGGCCGGTGGTCTGCGTCACGTCATCGGCGGTAAATTTTCCGTGCTCGAAAATGACGGAGATGATCTCATGCGCGAGCAGCGAGAGGCCGAGCGCGCAGGGCAGGGTGAGGAAGAGCACGAGGCGCAATCCTTTCGCCAGCGCGGCGCGGAACGCGGGCGTGATGCCCTCGGTGGCGAGACGAGAGAGCATGGGCAGCGTGACGGTGGCGACGGCGACGCCGAAGAGGCCGAGCGGGAGCTGCTGCATCCGCTGCGCGTTGCCGAGCCAGGCGACGGAGGATGCGTGGCCGGGTGTCATGGAGGCGAAGATGGAATTCATGAACACGGTGATCTGCGTGCCGCCGGCGGCGAGGAGCGAGGGCCACATGAGGCGGAGCACGTCGCGCACGCCGGAGTCCTTCCATCCGAGGTCGAGTCCAAATTTGAAGCCGACACGCAGCAGCGACGGGATCTGCACGAGGAGCTGCAGCACGCCGCCGATGAGGGTGCCGATGGCGAAGCCGGTGAGACCGCGCTCGGTGATATGTCCATCGCGGAAGCCGGGATCGATCCCCCATGCGATGGTGACGCCGCCGATGATGCAGCCGAGATTGAAGAACGCGGAGGCGAGGGCGGGGATGAAGAAGACTTTCTTCGCATTCAGCATGCCCATCACCAGCGCGGTGACGGAGACGAGGGCGATGAAGGGATACATGATCTGCGCGAGCCAGATGCCGAGGATCTTGTGCTCCTCGGAGAAGCCGGGTGTGAGCAGGCGGAAGATCCATGGCGCGAGCACGACGCCGGCGAGGGCGACCATGGACATGAAGCAGACGGAGAGTGAGAGCATTTTGCGCCCGAGCTGCCAAGCCGCAGCGTCGCCCTCGGTCTTCATCTTCTTCGAGAACGTGGTGACGAACGCGGTGGAAAGCGCGCCCTCGGCAAAGAGATCGCGCAGCATGTTCGGGGTGCGAAACGCCATGCTGAACACGCCGGTGAACGCGGAACCAAAGAGGCCGTTCAGCAACTGGTCGCGCACCAGTCCGAGCACGCGGCTGCAAAGGATCGCGATGGAGACGACGCCGGTGGAGCGGGCTTGGGAGTTCGAATGTGGTGCTACCCGCTGGGTTGCAGTGGACTCGGGCAGGCCAGCGGCTTGCCCCACTTTTTCTGAGGCTTGCCCCACTTTTGGATCAGCGTCCATCCTGCGTGTGCGTGACTCGTGACTCGACGAACCGCGTGCTGATGCCAGCTTTCTTCGGATTGTCGGCAATATATTTGGCAATAGCCCAAAGCGCCTCCGGCTTCCGCACGATGTGATCGTATCCCTCATGCTGCCAGAGCGGGCCGTGGCGCGAGAGTCGCTTGCTGATCTCATGCGCAGTGAAGGATTTCCAGGAGTGCAAAATTTGGTCGAGATGAAAGCCATCTTTGGGCGTCACGAGCGCATGAACGTGATTCGGCATCACCACCCACGCTAGCAGGTCGTAACGCTGGCCATCAAAGTGGCGAAGCGAGTCCGCGACAATTTGCGCGGCCTTCTCGTCGAGCAAAACGCATGAGCCGTAGCCCGCATCGAGCCAGTCTTGGACGCGCGCGGAGAAAAGCTGGTGATAGAGCAACCGGTCCTCGTCCGACCAAGGCTGCGTGTGAGAGTCGAACCACGCCTTCCGCTCGGACTGAAGCAGGCGCAGTTTTTCCTGCGGGATCGCATCGCCCAAGAGGTAGGTCACGAAGTAGGTTTTGCCGGGCTGACGCCAGTGCGGAAGATTGCGCTCTTCGTTTTCGATGTCTGCGCGCGGATCGAAGTACGAGACATCCGTGAAGAGGTTAATGAAAGGTGGTGCAACCGGCGCGTCCGCCGAAAGTGGTGCAACCCGCTGGGTTGCAGTGGATTCGGGCAACCCGGCGGGTTGCCCCACTTTGCTCGCCGCTCGGCGCAGCCGGTCCATCATCGCAATGCCGAGGCCAAACTCATGCAGCGGCTCGGCGATGATTTCATCCGCGCCGCATTTGTCCAGCTCGCGCAGAGCATAAAAGAAGCGCACCGCAGCCTCGGGCAGCTTGCCGTTGCCGGGGCTGAGGATCATCACCTGTACCCAGTCTGTGAGATCGACGTAGCCGTCGTCGGCATCACCGCAAAAACTCAGCAGCGCGTATTTTTTCCCCGGCTCTGGGATGAAATCTCGCGGTGACTCGAGCAGCCGCAATGGTGTGCGCGGCGCGTAGTGGGAGGCGAGCTGACCGGGTGCCTCGCTCGGCTCGTTGGTCAGCTGCTTCTGGTGGCGTTGGAGACGGCCATATTGCTTGAGATCGTCCGGCAGGATCGGGCCCGGCCGCAGGATGGTGATGAGCGGCTTTGAAGGTGGTGCTACCCGCTGGGTTGCAGCGGACTCGGGCAAGCCAGCGGCTTGCCCCACATTTTCTGAGGGCAACCCAGCGGGTTGCACCACTTTTTCTGAAGTCGTGCCGCCGGGCTCGATCTTGATGATCGTTGATTCGATGCCGTGCAAACATGCGCCGCCATCAATGATCAGCGGGATGCGGCCATCAAGCTCGGCCTGCACCGCCGAGGCGGATGTCGGACTGATCGAGCCAAAGCGATTCGCGCTCGGCGCGGCGATGGGTTTCCCCAGCGCCTGGCTGATGCGCTTGAAAACGGGATGCGAGCTCATGCGCACCGCGACGGTCGGCAGACCCGAGGTCACGATGTCCGGCACGCACGCCTTCTTCGGCAGCACGATCGTGAGCGGCCCCGGCCAGAAGCGCTCAATGAGCTGGATCACCACTTTCTTGATCGACTCCGGAATCTCCGCCACGTCATGCACAGCCTGCTTTGTGGGCACATGCACGATCAGCGGATCAAACGACGGCCGCTCCTTTGCCGCGAACACCTTTGCGACCGCGTCCGCGTCCAGCGCGTCAGCCGCGAGGCCATAGACCGTCTCTGTTGGCAAAGCCACGATGTCGCCCGCTGCCAGCCGTCGCACAGCCTCGCTCACCGCGCGGTGCAGGGATTCGGGTTCGTCGGTCGGCAGGGTTGTGGTTTGCATTTGAAAATTACTGCGTCGCGAACTTCGTGAGCAGGCCGCGCTTGCGCGTGAGGTCGAGGACCCAGACAAACAGCCACCCGGCCAGCGCGAGATACAGCACGTTCAGCGCCGCAGCCCAGCCGAGCGCGCTCCAGCTCATGGTGCCGGTTTTCATCACCTCGCGCATCCCTTCGAAGATGTGAGTGGCGGGCAGACACCACGCGATGGGTTGCGACCACGCAGGCATGTCTTTGACTGGATAAAATGCAGCCACCACGGGTTGTAGAAAAAACGGCACGGCCCACGCGAGCGATTCGGCCGCCTGACCCCAGCGCAGGATCAGCGCGGTGGAGATCATGCCGAGCGACCAGCCGAAGACCATCAGGCACGCGAAGAATGGAATGAGCCACCAGTGCAGGCTGAAAATGTTAAACGAGTATCCGAAGTACGAGATCACACCCAGCACCACGACGGTGACGAGGATGCGCAGGAAGCCGACGAAGAACGTGGCGCTGAGATATTCCGAAGTGCGCACGGGCGCGACAAAGACGTTGAGCAGATTCCGCGTCCACACGTCCTCAAGAAACGAGATGGCCACGCCTTGCTGCGCGCGGAACATGATGTCCCACAGGATCATCGCGCCGAGGATGAAGGTGATGAAGCCGCCGAAGTCCGCGGTGCTGTTGCGCTGGATGAAGACGGTGACATTGCCCCATACCACGAGATCGACGACGGGCCAGAAAACCAGCTCCACCAGCCGCATCGGTGAGCGTGTGTAGAGAAAGAGGTAGCGCAAGACGAGCGCGCTGATGGTTCGCAGGTTCATTTGGATTCAACGATGTCTCCGTCGCGCGCGATTTGGATGAATACTTCTTCCAGCGAGCTGCTGCTGGAGCGCTCGACGATCTCCGCCGGAGTGCCTTCCGCCACAATCTTTCCCTTGTGCAGGAAGATCACGCGGTCGCAGACTTCCTCGATGTCCTTCATGTTGTGCGACGTGTAGAGGATGCCGATCTGCCGCTCAGACTGCACGCGGCGCACCACCTTGCGGACCTTGTCGGCGATGTCGGGATCGAGGCTTGCCGTTGGCTCATCGAGCATCAGCAGCTCGGGCTCATTGAGAAAGGCCTTGCAGAGATTCACCCGCGTCGATTCACCGGCAGAGAGCTGGCCGGTGACCCGGTCGCGCAGCTCGCTCACTTCCAGCAGTTCGAGCAGCTCCGCGATCTTCTTCTTCGGATTCGGCACGCCGTAGATGTGCGCGAAGACGAGGAGGTTCTGCCACACCTTCAGATTGCCCGGCAGGCTCACATACGCGGATGAAAAGTTTGCGCGCTGAAGGATCTCGATGCGGTGCTTCTGCAGCTCCTTGCCGAAAACCTCGATGCGGCCCGATGTTGGCAGCGTGAGTCCGAGCAGGCAGTTCATTGCCGTCGTCTTGCCAGCGCCGTTTGCGCCGAGCAGGCCGAGGATCTCTCCGCGATGCAGTTTGAAGCTGAATTTGTCCAGCGCCTTCACCCCTTCGAACTCACGGGTGAGCTCGCGGGCCTCGAGGATGATTTCGCGCGGATCAGGTTCGGACATGCGGGCGCGTAGAGTGCGCGAAGAGGCAGAGATTGCAACCCGCAGCACGAGGCTGTGATAGAGGGCGCAGCAACCTGTCAGGCCAGCGCTTTTGCCAGCAGGCTCATGCTCGCGTTCCCGCCCGTCAGCACGCAGGCCACGCGCCTGCCTTCCCACTCCGCGCGATGCTTCTTCAACGCCGCGTAAGCCAGCGCGCCTGCTCCTTCCGCGATGTTGTGTGTGGCCTGGATGATCTCGCGCATCGCCGCCACCGCCTCGTCGTCGTTCACAGTCACCACATCATGGGCGTGCAGCATCAACCAATGCAGCGCGTCAGCATTCGGCGTGCTGCACGCGACGCCTTCGGCCACGCGCGTCGCGCTGGATTGCGTCACGAGTTTCTTTTGCTGAAACGACAGCGCGTAGGCCGGCGCCTGTTCGGAGACGACGCCGATGATTTTGGTTTGCAGGTTCAGCGCCGCACGCGCCGCTGCGATGCCGCAAAAGCCCGACCCCAGACCGATGGGCACGAACACGACATCGAGATCGGCCACCGCGCGAAACAGCTGCATCGCATAGGTGGCCACACCGCGGACCAGCCAAGGATGAAAGGAAGGCACGGCATGCAGCCCCTGCCTTTCCGCCAGCTCACGCGAGAACTCCAGCGCCTCCTGAAACTCGCGCCCGTGCTCGATGAGTTCAGCGCCGAGGGAGCGCATTGCCGCGTTCTTTTCCGGGTTGTTTCCATGCGGCACCACGATCACGGCGCGCATGCCGGACAATCGCGCTGCGAATGCGATGGACTGACCGTGATTGCCCGTCGATGCCGCGATCACGCCGCGCACTTCGGGCTGCCGCTGTTTCAGCTCGTTCAAATAGACGAGACCGCCCCGGATCTTGAATGCGCCGGCCGGGGTGTGATTCTCGTGCTTCAGCCACAGCTCGCAGCCGACTGCCGCATTCAGCAAAGGCCACTGGTAAGCGGGTGTTTCCTGCATGTGCGGACTGATCAAGTCGATGGCCGTTTCGATTTCAGTGAGGGATGGCAAGGGGTCCATTCTAGAGGATTGGATAGTCGAAAAAACAAAGTGAACAAAAGAAGGCTGCAAAAGCCTTTGCCTCAGTTTTTCCCTTTTTTCGTCTCTTTCGGCCAACTCCCATCACGCTTCATCTCTGTCGAAACACCGTCGCAAAGCCTGCAAATGTCGGCTATAGAGCCGTTGGCATGCATGCCGCTATTTTGGTTTGTGAGCGCACTGTCCGGAGGGACTGCGCTTGGCCTGTGACCGAACTATTCTATGAGACTTCCGGCATTTCGATGGTTTCTCTCGCTTGAAGCTTCCGTGTTTTACTGCCTCGCTGCGTTAGCCACGCGCGCGACGCTCGATTCTCCCAGCGGCGTTCACTCCCTCCTCGCTTTGCTGGCCCAGCTTTTTCTCCCCAGCAGCATCGCGCTTTGGGTCCTTGCGGATGCTCGCCAGCGGCGCCGTCCAGTGCCATATGATTTTGGCTCAATCATTTTCTTCACATGGCCTGTGCTCGTCCCGATTTATCTTTTCCGCACGCGAGGATGGCGTGCGTTCGCTGCACTTGGTTGGTTCCTTTTGCTGTATCTCGCAGCGGCCTTGGTTGGCAGCATCCCTTACCTCCTCGCGGCCCTGTGGCGTTAACCTGACGCTCAATTGACGCTGACAAGTCCCTTTCAGTATCTGTTTCACATCAGTGTCAGCAGTGATGCGGACATTCCTGTCTGCTGTGAGGAGCCTGTGCGGGGGCTTTTGCCACGCTCAGCCGCCGCAGCCAACTCCGCCTTTAACCTCGCACACGGGATAGGTTGGCCGGTTCTCGTCTGTGATGGGCGCGGCGAGAGATGGATCGGGTGCCTGGGCGGACAGGCCGAGTTCGCGGAGGAGGGCGAGGTCTTCGTTGGCGCGGGGGTTGGCGGTGGTGAGGAGCTTGTCGCCGTAGAAGATGGAGTTGGCGCCGGCGAAGAAGCAGAGGGTCTGGGCTTCTTTGCTGAGGTTTGTGCGGCCAGCGCTGAGGCGCACCTTTGCTCGCGGGATGGCGATGCGGGTGACGGCGATCATGCGGATGAGGGCGAAGGAATCGACGACTTCATTGCCGCCCATGGGGGTGCCTTCAATGGGCATGAGGGCGTTGATGGGGACGCTCTCGGGCTGGGGGTTGAAATTGCTGAGCACCTCGAGCATGCGCAGCCGGTCGTCGATGCCCTCACCGAGGCCGAGGATGCCGCCGCAGCAGACGGACATGCCGGCATCCTGCGCGTGGCGGATGGTGCGGAGGCGATCGTCGAAGGTGTGGGTGGTGACGACGTTCGGGTAATGCTCGGGGGAGGTGTCGATGTTGTGATTGTAGGCGGTGACGCCGGCCTGCTTCAGCTCGCGCGCCTCGTTCTGGCCGAGTTCGCCGAGGGTGACGCAGACTTCCATGCCGAGGGTGGAGACATCGCGGACGATATCGAGGACGTGCTCGAACTTTTCCGTGCCGCTGCGCACGCCTTTCCAGGCGGCACCCATGCAGAAGCGGGTGGAGCCGCCGGCGCGCGCTGCGGTGGCGCGCTGCATGACCTGCTCCTTTTCCATGAGCTGCTCGCGCTGTACGCCGGTGCTGTAGCGCGAGCTCTGGGCGCAGTAGCCGCAGTCCTCGCTACAGCCTCCGGTCTTGATGGAGAGGAGGGTGCAAAGCTGCACTTCATTCGCGGGCCAGTGCTCTTCATGCACGGCGCGGGCCTGGGAGATCAGCTTGAAGAACGGCTGATGATAGATGCGGTGGAGGTCCGGGAAAGTCATGAGGGCGGCGTGGTGGGGTGCGGGTTAACCTTTGCGCCAGTGGGCACCGGGAGAGAGGCCGACGCGCCAGCCGCGCAGATGCATGTCGGAGTAGTTGGTCTTGCCAAAGGCACCGATCATGGGGACACCGGTGGCCTTTTTCCAAAAGGTGCTCATGCTCTCGCCCGTGTGGCAGCCCCAACTCTGACAGAGGGCGTTCTTGGCGAAGGAACCGCGATGGATCTTTCTGAGGTCGGCCTCGTGCAGCCACGAGGATGAGACACCGTAGATGTCCGAGCTGTAGTCGAACATGAAGCAGAACTTGTTCGAGTGGCCGAAGTACTCGAACCCTGAAATCTTGTTCCGGCTGCGGTTCATGCCGCTGTTGATGTAGTTGATGACGTCGTCACCGGTGCGGAACCAGACGAGGCGGATGTTGTACTTGTCGCGCACGGACTCGACGTTGCTGGTGAGCGGCTGTCTGTCCTCACCTGCGCGGCGCAAATAGGCATCGCGATAAACGAGCCAGGTGATGATGGTGCCGGGCGGCTGCTGCTTTTGCACTTCCTCAAGGCGGACGCGCGCCGTGCGCGCAAAGTTTCCCCACCAGCGGTCGTGCTGCTCGCCGCTCTTGCGCAGATTCTCCCACTGCCGGAGAGCGGGGCCGCCGCTGACGATGATGTATTCGGATTGCGCGGCGGCGATGCCGGAGAAAAGGCCAAGCAGGATGCCGAGCGCGAGGATGAGCGAGGTGAAGGGGGGCTTTTTCATGAAGCGAAAAATGAAACGAATGTGTGCCCTACAAATCGCCGGGCTTCAAGCCGGTATGTCTGTAATGGAGGAGTTCGGGGCGAGACTCACAGGCTACGCGGTCTCCTTCTGGTCCAGCGGCACATGCTCGCCGCGGATGAGGTCTTCGAGAGACTGGCGCTCGCGCACGAGGTGGGCTTCCTTCCCATCGACGAGGACTTCGGCGGCGAGGGGGCGGGAGTTGTAGTTTGACGCCATGCTGAAGCCATACGCGCCGGCGCTGAGCACGGCGAGATAATCGCCCTCGCTCACGGGCGGGAGATCGCGGTCTTGCGCGAGGAAATCGCCGGTCTCGCAAATGGGTCCGACGATGTCCGCGCGATGCGTCTCGGCGGAGGTGGGCATCGTGACGGGAGCGATCTGGTGCCAGCCTTCGTAGAGTGTCGGCCGGATGAGGTCATTCATGCCGGCATCGACAATGACGAAACTCTTTGCCGCGCCTTTTTTCTCGAAGAGCACCTTCGTCACGAGCGCGCCGGCATTGCCGACCATGAAGCGGCCGGGCTCGCACAGGATGCGGAGGCCTAGCGGCTCGAGCAGGGGCACGACGGCGTCCGCGTAGGCCTGGATGGTGAGCGGGTGGGACTCATTGCCCTCGCGCGACCACCACTCCGCCTCGCCGGAATCGAGGCTATTTTTGTAAACGATGCCGATGCCTCCGCCGATGCTGAAGAACTTGATGCCATGCTTTTCCTTCACCGCTTGGACGAGCGGGATGACCTTCTCCACCGCCTCGACAAACGGATCGACGCTGGTGAGTTGCGAGCCGATGTGCATCTGCAGCCCTTTGATCTCGAGGTTCGGGCACTCCGTGGCGATCATCTCATACACCTGCGCGATGTGATCGAACTCAATGCCGAATTTGTTCTCCTTCTTGCCTGTGGTGATCTTCGCGTGCGTCTTCGCATCGACGTTCGGATTCACCCGCACCGCAACGGGCGCCCTCTTGCCAAGCTCACCCGCGATTTGATCGATGAAGCGCAGCTCGGCTTCGGATTCGGCATTGAAGCAATAGATGCCCTCCCGCAGCGCATACTCGATCTCCGGCCGCGTCTTGCCCACTCCGGCAAAGGTGCAGTGTGCCGCGTTTCCACCCGCCTGAAGCACCCGGAAAAGCTCGCCTCCAGAGACGATGTCAAACCCGCCGCCTTGTGACGCGATGAGATTGAGGATGGCAAGATTCGAGTTTGCCTTCACCGCGTAGCAGATCATGTGATCCAGCCTGTCGAGCGCGCTGTCCAGACGCGTGAAGTGATCGCGGATCGTGGCGCTGCTGTACACGTAAAGCGGTGTGTTGTGCCGGTCGGCGAGCTGGCCGAGATCGACGCTTTCCGCATGGAGGCGGCCTTGGATGTAGCGGAAACTGTGCATAAGAGGGGCGTTAGATAGCAGAGAAGACGATGAGCGCAACACTGCGGGGGAAACCTCGTCGGGTGGGATTCCGTCATCCGCAAGGCATCGCCAAAATCTGTATTTCATACTTTACAGATGGGGAATTAGGTCAATCTTGCGCGCCCCATGTCTCCCACTCAAATCGACATCATCCTAGAAGGGCTCGAAGGCCTATCCGCTCAAGAGATCACCCGCTGGGCGGTGGCCGAGGGCAAGGGTGGCGCGATCGTCACCACAAACTTCCGTCCATATGAGGCGATCATCCTGCACATGGCGACGGCCGCCTTACCGGACATCCCCGCACTGTGGGTCGATCACGGCACGAATCTCCCCGAGACGTATCGCTTTGCCGAGAAGTGCCGCGAGGCGCTCGGGCTCAACTTAAAGGCCTATCTCCCATTGATGACCTCGGCGCATTGGCTCGCGGTCAATGGTGGTCAGATCCCGATGCCGGATGAAGTGGCGCGGGTCGAGTCGTTCAGCCGCATCATGAAGCTCGAACCATTCGAGCGTGGCATGAGGGAGCTGGCTCCCAAAGTGTGGATCACCGCGTTGCGCAAGGAGCAGAATCCCCAGCGCGCCGCGTCACTGCGGACGGTGATGTGGGACGCGAAGTTCAACTGCCTGAAGGTCAACCCGATCCTCGACTGGAGTGCCGCGGAAATGGACGCCTACCTTGCGGAGCATCATCTCCCGGACGAGCGCACCTACTACGATCCGGCGAAGGGCGACGAGAAGCATGAGTGCGGCCTGCACGCGCCCCTCACGACGAACTATTCGATCTAGCACTCCGCGCGCCGACGATGTTTCCGGACCACTTTTTCTATTATGTGCTCGCGGGCTTCGTCGCGCAGGTCATCGATGGCGCGCTGGGCATGGCCTATGGCGTGACCGCGTCGTCCTTGCTCATCTCGTTCGGTGTTCCTCCAGCCGCGACGAGCGCCACGGTCCATGCTGCGGAATGTTTCACCACGGGCGCCTCGGCGATGTCGCATCATGCGTTTGGCAACGTGGACAAGTTTTTGTTTCGCCGGCTTCTGGTCCCGGCGGTGATCGGTGCCGTCATCGGCGCCTACATCCTCTCGTCCTTCCCTGGCGATGCGCTGAAGCCCTACATTTCAGGCTATCTCATCATCATGGGTCTCGTCATCATCGCGAAGGCATTCAAGCAGGTGCCCGCGCGCAACGTGACCAGCTATCTCGCGCCGCTCGGTTTTATCGGCGCATTTGTCGATGCGATAGGCGGCGGCGGATGGGGGCCCATCGTCGCCTCAAATCTCATCGCGCGTGGAAACAACGTCCGCTTCACCGTCGGCAGCGTGAACGCGGTCGAGTTCTTTGTCACCCTCGCGGCATCGGCCACGTTTTTCTTCACGCTCGGCTTCACGCATTGGCCCATCATCATCGGCCTCGCCCTCGGTGGCGTGTGCGCCGCCCCGCTCGCGGCCTGGCTTTCCAAGCGGATTCCGATGAAGCCTTTCATGGTGTTCGTCGGCGTGCTCATCGTGTGCCTCAGCACACGCAATCTGCTCGTGGCTTTCCATCTCCTTTGAACCTAACCTCCGCGCCACTTTTTCTTCTCATGGCCCTCACTCATCTTCAATACCTGGAATCCGAGGCGATCTACGTTCTGCGTGAAACCGCCGCGCAGTTTCAAAAGCCTGCGTTGCTCTTTTCCGGCGGCAAGGACTCCATCATCATGGCTTGGCTCGCGCGGAAGGCGTTTCATCCCGCGCGCTTGCCGCTCCCGCTGCTTCACATCGACACCGGACATAATTTCCCCGAGGCCATGACTTATCGCGATTGGTTCGCGAAGGAGATCCACGCCGATCTTGTCGTCGGCAGCGTCGAGAAAAGCATCGCCGAAGGCCGCGTCACTGAAGAGAAAGGGCACAACGCCAGCCGCAACAAACTGCAGACCGTCACCCTGCTAGACACCATCGAAGAACACCAGTTCGACGCCTGCCTGGGCGGTGGTCGGCGCGACGAGGAGAAGGCGCGCGCCAAGGAACGATTCTTCTCCCACCGAGATCAGTTCGGCCAATGGGATCCAAAGAACCAGCGTCCCGAACTCTGGAACATCTTCAATGGCCGCAAACAGTTCGGCGAGCACTTCCGCGTCTTCCCGCTCAGCAACTGGACCGAGATGGACGTGTGGCAGTACATCCGCCAGGAGAAGATTCCGCTGCCCAGCCTCTACTTCACGCATCAGCGGAAGATCATTGACCGCCACGGCCAGCTTCTCGATGCCGAAACCGGCTTCATCCAGTTGCTCGACGAAGAGAAATCCAAGGTCAAGGAGATGACCATCCGCTTCCGCACCGTCGGCGATGCCACTTGCACGGGCGCGGTCGAGAGCACCGCCAGCACCATTGACGAAGTCGTCGCCGAAGTCGCCGCCGCCAGGCAAACCGAGCGCGGCACCCGCGCCGATGACAAGCGCAGCGAGACCGCGATGGAGGACCGGAAGAAGGAAGGGTATTTCTAAAATGAGGCACTTGTGCTAATCTCCGCACGTCATGATCAAAACCGAAGTACAACTCACGGAACAAGAGTTTGCCGAGCTTGAAAAAGTCGCGGCCTTCCTCGGCATCGACAAAGAAAAAGTTCTTCACGACGCCATAACCGCCTACGTTGTGTTTGACCGCGTTGAACGTCGGCGCAAGCGCATGGATGCCGCCTTCGGCATGTGGAAGAACCATCCAGACATCCCCGACTATCGCAAAGATCGCGACCAGGGCAGCCGCTACTAAAATCATGGCAGCGATCTTCGACACCGATGTTTTAATCGACTATCTCCGTGGGTTGCCCGAGGCCAGGCTGGCGCTGGACGGCGACAGACCCAACAACTACACCTCGGTCATCACCGTTGCTGAGCTTTACCAGGGCGTGCGTGACGGCAACGAACGCATGGCGCTCGAAGCGCTCGTTGATGAGCTCGTCGTCCTTGATGTGGACATTGAAATCGCCGTGAGCGGAGGTCTTTTCCGCCAAGCTTTCAAGCTATCTCACGGCAGCGGCCTAGACGATTGCCTCATCGCCGCCACCGCTGAGCGCTACGACCTAACGTTGAAGACCTTGAACACCCGCCACTTCCCGATGCTGGCAAAAGTGATCGCGCCATATCAGAAACCCTGATCTCACTTCGAGCTTCACATTCATTCTCTATCGCAGCCAGTCACCATGGACCTCCTCGTAAACCCCTCCGAATCCTCACTCCTCCGCTTCACCACCGCCGGCTCCGTCGATGATGGCAAGAGCACGCTCATCGGCCGCCTGCTCTACGACTCGAAGTCGATCTTTGAAGACCAGCTTCTCGCCGTTGAAGAATCCTCGAAGCGCCGCGGTGATGCGCATGTGAATCTGGCGCTGCTCACCGACGGCCTGCGCGCCGAGCGCGAGCAGGGGATCACGATTGATGTGGCCTACCGCTACTTCGCCACGCCGAAGCGGAAGTTCATCATCGCCGACACACCGGGGCATGTGCAATACACGCGGAACATGGTCACGGGAGCTTCGACCGCCGACCTCGCTATCATCCTTGTCGATGCGCGCCAGGGCGTGATCGAGCAGACGAAGCGGCACTCCTATCTCGCCAGCTTGCTGCGCATCAGTCACGTCGTGCTCGCCGTGAACAAGATGGATCTCGTCGATTACGACCAGGCCGTCTATGACTCCATCGTCAGCGAGTATCTCGCATTTGCCGCCGGGCTCGACAATCCGCTCTCCATCACCTGCATACCCATGAGCGCGCTGAATGGTGACAATGTCGTGGATCGCTCCGAGCACATGCCCTGGTACACCGGCCCGGTGTTTCTCGAGCATCTTGAAACGGTGCAGGTGAACCTGGGCGAGACGCACCACGAGTCCCGCTTCCCTGTTCAATGGGTCATCCGCCCGATGTCGGAGCAATATCACGATTTCCGTGGCTACGCCGGTCGTGTCGCCAGCGGCACGTTTCGTGTCGGTGACGAAGTCATCGCGTATCCAGCGAATTTGAAGACAAAGATCACCGCCATCCACACCGCTGATGGCGACAAGGAGGAGACCGAGCCGACGCTCTCCTATTCCTTCACCGTCGCCGACGAGATCGACATCAGCCGCGGGGACCTCATCGCAAAGTCGGACCATCCGCCGCAGTCGAGCCAGGAGATCGAGGCCATGATCTGCTGGTTCACCGAAAAGAAAATGAAGCCGCGCGGCCGCTACTACCTGCGCCACACCACGCGCGAGGTGCGCGCCGTCATCTCCGACGTGCGCTACAAGGTCGATATCTCCACGCTGGAAAAACAGCGCGACAATCCTGAGTTCTCCATGAACGAGATCGGCTGCATCCGCATCCACTGCTCCCAGCCGCTGTTTTTCGATCCATATGCGAAGAACCGCATCACCGGCAGCTTTGTCCTCATCGACGAGCAGACGAATAACACCGTCGCCGCCGGCATGATCATCGGGCCCGTCCCGGCTCCGGTCGAGGAGGACGCCGAGTTCGCCATTTGATGCATCGCCTCGCGGAGCAAAAGATGCCGCCGGCGCGATTCGTGCGGCAGTGGCATCCGATCCGCTTCACTGCCCGATCAGTCTCAGCCTCGCATCAACGCCCCCGGCGCACGCTCCGGCGGGTTGACTCCCTTCGTCTCCATAGCACCTTCCCGCACCCCATGTTCAGCCCATTCCTCAGATCTTTTCGTCGCACCCTAGCGCGCGCTATCCGCCTTGCACTCCTCGCCGTAGTGGCCGGGCACGCGCGCGGCGTGGAACTCAAGGACGTGTGTGATTTCGCCACGCTCGATACATACGCCGCCGCCCTCGCGTTGAAGCCCTACGTCGCCCCGTCCTCCGCGCTCCATCCCTTCTTCGACAAGCTTGAGTACGACGGCCACCGCAAGATCCGCTTCCGTGAGGAGCACTCGCTTTACGGCCCGGACGGCACCACCTACCAGCTCGATTTCTTCCATCCCGGCTGGATGTTCAAGAAGACGGTCAGCTTCTTCGATCTCGGCGCCGCTGGCATCGCAAAGCCCATCCCATTTGATCCCGCGTTATTCAATTATCACGATCTGCCGCTGCCGCCCGATGTGCGCTACCCCACCGGCTTTACCGGCTTCCGTGTCATGGCGCCGAACGCCCTGCTCGGCCGCCGCTTCGAGTTCATGGTCTTCATGGGCGCCAGCTACTACCGTGCCTGCACCACCGAGCTCGGCCTCGGCGTCTCCGCGCGCGGCGTCGCCATCAACACCATCGGCGGTGAGCCCGAGGAGTTCCCCGACTTCACCCACTTCTGGTTTCAGAAGCCCGCGCCCGGCGATAAATTCTTCAAGGTCCACGCCCTGCTCGACGGCCCCAGCGTCACCGGCGCCTACTCCTTTGACGCCATGCCCGGGAAGACCACCGAGATGTTCGTCAAAGGCACCCTCTACATGCGGCGGCCCGTGAAGACGCTCGGCATCGCCCCCTTCTCCAGCATGTTTTGGTACGGCGAGAACTCCCACCCGAAGCCTGATGACTTCCGCCCCGAGGTCCACGATTCCGACGGCCTGCAAATCGAGATCGAAGACGGCCCCGCCATCTGGCGCCCGCTCGATGTCAGCAAGGATCTCCGCCTCAGCATCATGAAGGCCGACAAGCTCAAGGGCTTTGGCCTTGCCGAGCGCGACCGCGACTTCAAGAACTTCCAGGATCTCGAAGCCGTGTATCATCGCCGCCCCGCCGTCTGGGTGGAGCCCATCCGCGGCTTCGACAAAGGCTCGGTCACACTCATCGAGATCCCCACCGGCGAGGAGACATGGGATAACGTCGTCACCTTTTTCCAGCCTGAAAAAATCCCCGCCAGCCCCGCCGAGCCGCTCAGCTTCGAGTACCGTCTCTCCTGGCTTGAGGAACATTTCCCCGGCACCCTCTCGCGCGTCATCGCCACCCGCCGCGGGCTCGCAATGAAATCAGACGACCACCTTTACGTCATCGATTTCGCCAAAGGAAACATCACCCCGCCGCCACCGAAGGATTGGATACCCGGCATCGACGTCACCATCGCCGCCGGCGATGCGAAGGTCGCGGACAAGCGCGTCATGGCCAACCCAGAGACCGGCGGCTGGCGCGCCTTCTTCAAGCTCGACATCCCCGAGAAGACCCATCTCCTGGAACTCTCCTGCGAACTCAAACAAGACACCCGCGCCATCTCCGAGCGCTGGATGTACCAGTGGCGGCGCTGAGGCCGCCCGGATCAGAGTTCACCCGCGCCGGTGGCCGTGCCTCCCGCCAGTGCCCTTGAGCCGTGCGCGCCCTGCGTCTTCCAGGAGGGCAATCCCCCGGCCCTCACTGCACAAACAAAAACTCTCCCGTGTTCAGCAAGGCCCACGCGACAGACGGCAGGTCGTTTGCTTCAGTGACGAGATGCTTCTCGGCGGCGGCGCGCTCGGTTTGCGACGGGGGACGGGCGAGGATGCTGAGGAATAAATCGTCGAGCTTTTTCATGGCGCGGCCCGAGGCATTCGCAGCACGCTCGACAGGCTGGCCGTTGATCATCCAGCGCGTGAGGCCGAAGGAGATCGCAGGCACATCATCGTCCGGCCACTCGCGTGCGCTGCGGCCGAGGAGGCGCAACGAGTGCGCGGCGGAGAGTGTTTGCGGAAGATCGCGGGTGAAGCGCATTTCTTCTGCAAGGCCTCGATCGAGAGCGGCCTCGCCGCCGAGCGCGACGAGCGAGTCCCACATCTGATCCGGGCTGAGCCGGCGCAGCAGCGGCGCGGGCAGAAACACGAGGGCGTCACCCAGCGGCCGCGTGATGGCGGCGCGCTGATAGGCCTGCGTGTTCATGAGGATGCGCTGCATCTCGCGCGCATCGAAGTGCGTCTCGCGTGCGATGCTGCCGAGGAGGCGGTTGAGCTTCTGCCCCGCAACGTCGTTCGGATGGATGAGCTCACTCCACCGTTGCTGAGTCGGACCGGAGCCGCAGCCGCCGTTGCACAGCATGTTCGTCATGCCGGTGCGCTCGGCGGCGGCGATGCTGATAGAATCTTCCGGCGGCTCCAGCCCCGTCTGCGGTCGCGGCTCGACAAACAGATGTGTCCAAGCACGAAACGCAAAGGTCTGTGCAAAACGCTCGTGCGTGACCAGCCACTCGGCAAGGTCGCCGCGCAAGTTGAGTCCATCGCCGGGCCCAATGCGGATGCGCTCGCGGATCGCGTTGCTGCCTTCTTGTTTCGTGAAGGCGAGAACGTCAGGGGCAACGCGGTCACCGGGCTTGGCGTTGATGTATTTGTAATCGTGCGGGATCAAAACCGCGCCGTCGCGCATGTCGTTGATCTCGAGCTGCTCGTCGGCACCGAGGTTATTTTCGCGCAGCGTGCGCTGTTGCGCGGTGCTGGTGGGCCAGAGTTCCTTGCCGACGGCGGGCGGCGGTGTTTTGCTAGGGCGCAAGGTCGCAGGTGATTTTGACGGCCCGATGGTGATTCTCGTGCCACTGAAGCACGCCGCGAGCTGATAGACCTGCATCTGCGTCCAGTCGGTAAACGGGTGATCGTGGCAGTGCGCGCAGACGAGATCAGCGCCGAGGAAGATCCACGCGCTCTCGGTGGCGGTGGCGAGCATCCAGCCGTGATCGCGCAGGAGATAGCCGGTGGCGGGATGGGTGTTCAAACTGCCGCTGGCGGTGAGCAGTGTGCGGGCGAGTTCATCGAACGGCATGTTCTTCTCCGCAGCGGCGCGCAACCACTCGAGATACGGCTTCTGCGTGGCGCCGAGCACCTCGGTCTGTACGCGGAAGGGACTGGCGAGCTGCTGAAACCGCTGCTGCGCCCACGCGGGATCTGCGAGCAGTTTGTCGATGAGCCTTGGCCGTTTGTTTGCCGTCGTGTCCGCGAGAAACGCGCGCGCCTCATCGGCAGTGGGGATGCGGCCGATGGTGTCGAGAAAAGCGCGGCGCAGGAAGACGGCGTCGGTCGCGTCCTCGAGCAGGAGATTGCGCTGAGGCCGGTTGTATTTCGCATCCTGCGCTTCGCGTTGGTGCTCGATCTCGGTGAGCTGACGGTCGATCTCAGAGGTGTACGTGCTGAGTTTGTTTTCAGAAACAGGGAGCGGCGCGGCCTTGGTGCACGAGGGCAGCCATGTGATGAGGGAGAGAGATGCAAGGAGCGCGCGCATGTCGGGCAAACGGACGCGATCAGCGTTTTGTTAGTCGCGCACGCGGAGCGGGAGAATTAGCATCGGCGCCATGCAGCAGGAAGCGCGCGATTGGTACGACACGCCTTTGTACTACGACATCATCTATGACGCCGACACGCGGAAGGAGGCGGACTTGCTGGAGCATGTGTTCGCGATGTTTGCGACTGCCGGGAAAACGCGCCGCGTGCTGGAGCCGGCGTGCGGCAGCGGCCGGCTGGTGATGGAGATGGCGCGCCGCGGCTGGAGTGTGAGCGGCTTTGATGGCAGCGCGAAGATGCTGGATTTTGCGCGGGAGCGGCTATCGAAGGCAGGACGGACGCGGCCGCGGAAAGCAGCCGAGTCACCCCGGGACTGGAGCCGAACGAGCGCGACGAGGAGGCTGCGCGATACGGAAGACACCAGTAACGGAGTGACTGGACTACTTTCGAAGACTTCGTCAGCGCTGAAGGCACGATTGTGGGAAGACTGGATGCAGAGCTTCGAGGTGCCGGGCGGTGCGCGATTCGATCTTGCACACTGCCTGATTAACACCTTCCGCTACCTGCTGACGGAGAAGGATGCGGCATCCTTTTTCCAGCGCGTGACGCGCGCGCTGCGCCCGGGCGGCGTCTTCGTGCTCGGGCTGCATCTCACCGATTACGCGCGCACGAGTTGCGAGCACGAGCGCTGGGTCATGGACCGCAAGGGCGTGCACGTGGTGTGCAACACACGCACCTGGCCGGCGGACCGGCGCGCGCGGATCGAGAAGCTCCGCACGCGGCTGGAGATCACGCACAAGGGCCGCACGTGCAGGCAGGAGACGCTGTGGGATTACCGCACGTACGATGCGGCGCAATTGCGGCGGCTCATCAAGACGGCCGCGCCCGAACTCGAGATCGTGGCGTGCCATGACTTCACCTGCAATCCCGCGTCAGCGCGCGCGCTCGATGATGAGTATGCGGACATCGTCGTGGTGCTGCGGAAAAAGCGGTGAGCGCGCTGGACATTGCCGGGGCGGCGCTCAGATTGCGCGCGCATGAAATTCAGCGCCCTCGCATGGAGCATCTCCGTCGCACTCGGACTCTCCGCATCGATAATCCACGCCCAGCAGGACGGCGCGGCCGCCTCGCAGGCGGCGGCCGGCTTTGAGTTCAAGGACGGCGACCGCCTAGTGCTGCTGGGCAATACGGTCATCGAGCGCGAGCAGCGCCACGGCTTCTTCGAGACCTCGCTGGCTTTGTCTCTCGGCGAGAAAAAAGTGACGGTGCGCAATCTTGGCTGGAGCGGCGACACGGTGTTTGGCACGGCGCGCTCCTACTTTGGTCCCCCGGAGGAAGGCATCGAGCGGCTGACGAAACATCTGGAACTGTTGAAGCCGACCGTGGTGATCTTGTGCTACGGGAGCGAGATGGCCTTCGAGCGGCTCGCGGGGCTGCCGGAGTTCTTGAGCGGCTATCGCAAGCTGCTCGACCTGATCCGCGAGAAATCGCCCGGCGTGCGCATCGCCCTCCTCTCGCCGCCGCCGCTGGAAAACCTGGCCCCGCCGCTGCCGGACCAGACCGATGCGAACAAGACGCTGGCGAGCCTGGCCGACGCCCTGAAAAAATTTGCGGCGATGCAGCACTGCCACTTTGTCGATCTCTTTACGCTGATGGGCGGGATGCCGAAACCGGGCCGCACGACGAAGCCGCTGACGGAGAACGGCGTGCATCACACCGAGGCGGGCTATCAGATGATGGCGGCGAAGCTGCTCGAAGGGGTCAATTTGGAAAAGCCCGCCGCCGCCGCAGCCGAGCTGGAAGGGCTGCGCCGGCTGGTGATGCGCAAGGACGAGCTGTTCTTCCACCGCTGGCGGCCGACAAACGAGACGTATCTGTTCGGTTTCCGAAAACATGAGCAGGGGCAGAACGCGAAGGAGATCCCCATGTTCGACCCGCTGATCGAAGGTGCGGACGCGAAGATTCAGGAGCAGAAGGCAGTGCTGCTTGGCGGGAAGAAGCGGGTGTGAGCCAACTCACGAAAACAGGTCATGCCGAATGTCTTCACCAAGAATGGATTTCGTTTTTTCTTCTACAGCAATGATCACGAGCCGGCCCATGTTCACGTTCTTAAAGGCAAGGGTGAAGCTGTGTTTGAGGTGGCGAGCGGAGTTGACTGCGCGAATCCGCCGGCATGAAAGTGAAGGACTTGAGCGCCGCGCAAACGTCTTGCCGAAGAGAATCTGAAACTGATAATTCAAAAGTGGAATGAACACCTTGGTTGATCAACCCATCAGCGCCTCCTATAGCCGTGGCCGTGTACTCGTTCGGATGCAGAACGGATTGGACTTTAGCTTTCCCATTCGAGGCAATCTGCGTCTCGAGGGCAAAGCCGTGGAGAAGCTTAAGCACATCGAGCTTTCGCCTTTCGGATTGCATTGGCCCGACCTTGATGAGGATCTGTCGATTCGTGGAATTCTTGAGGGAAGATATGGCCAGCGTAAGCTGGCGATAGCTTGAGTCCTTGCTGTTCGGATTGCCGTCTCACCTCATCCTCCCATGCAGCCGCACCGTTATTATTTCAATCAGGAGGAAACGAGAGTGACCGAAGATTTTTCTGACCCTTCGGGCCGCAGGTTTTGTTTATCGCGAAACCCAGTGCTGCGCTCGGTGACACCTTTGGGGAAAGGCGACATTGTGGTTGTTCTCGAAAGGCGAATTTGCTTTTAACCGCTTACGCCCAATGCCGTTCAACAATAAGCGAGGTGAGATAGCTCCGGTATGTGTCTGCGAACCGGAGACATCCCCCTCACCCCAGCCCTCTCCCCTGGGGAGAGGGAGCCTGAGGAGCTGCGGCTCGATAGGCTCTACGAAAGTTTCGTCCGTGGCGCAGCAGCGCCTTCTGCTCCCTCTCGTCTCGCCAGTGAGTCGGCAGCGCCTACTGCTCCCTCTCGTCGTGCCAGTGTCGCGGCAGCGCATCTTGCTCCCTCTCCCTTGGGGAGAGGGCTGGGGTGAGGGGAATGATCATCGCACGCACCCAGGCCTCGCAGGAACTGATCGACCGACACATTGCTTCAAGGCATCGCGCCTACGCCCCTTTGCGTCTTTTCAACTTTTCAACTGAGCACTGACAACTGAGCACTTCTTTTTTCCCCGCCATGCCCCACCGACTCCTCTTCCCTCTCATCATCATCGCCGCCACGGCGATCAATGGCGCACATGCCGCGCAGCCAAAATCACTCGCGGACATGCCGGATCCCAGCGTCGAGGCAGAGAAGGCGGGGTTTGTTTTGCCGGATGGTTTTGAGATCAATCTGTTCGCGAGCGAGCCGATGATCCAGAAGCCAGTGCAGATGAACTGGGACGCGAAGGGGCGGCTATGGCTGGTGAGCAGCACGACGTATCCGCACATCAAGCCGGGCGATGCGGAGCGGGACCAGGTGGTGGTGCTCGAAGACACGGACGGGGATGGGAAGGCGGACAAGAGCTCGGTCTTTGCGGACGGGCTGCACATTCCGACGGCGGTGGCGCCGGGCGATGGCGGGCTATATGTGGCAAACTCGACGGAGGTCGTCTTTCTGAAGGACACGAATGGCGACCTGAAGGCGGACGAGCGCACGATCCTTCTCTCGGGCTTCGGCACGGAGGACACGCATCATTTGCTGCACACGTTCCGCTGGGGGCCGGAGGGGATGCTGTATTTCCTCCAGTCGATCTACATCCACAGTCACATCGAGACGCCGTATGGCGTGCGCAGGCTGATGGGCGGCGGCATCTGGGAGTTCCGGCCGGAGACGCGGCGGCTGGAGGTCATCAGCAAGGGTCTGATCAATCCCTGGGGCTTCGAGTTTGACCGGTGGGGTCAGAGCTTCGCGGCAGATGGCGCGGGCGGTGAGGGTGTGAACTACATTTTCCCCGGCACCGTCTTCGCCACATCGCCCGGCGCGAAGCGGATCCAGAAGGGTCTCAATCCGGGACAGCCGAAGCATTGCAGCCTGGAGATCATCGAGGACCCTCACTTCCCGGACGATTGGCAGGGCTCGCTGGTGCTGTGTGATTTCCGCGGCAATCGCATCAACCGCTTTAAGCTCACGGAGTCGGCGAGCGGCTACGTCTCGACGCAAGTGAGCGATGTGCTGGCATCGAAACATCCGGCGTTTCGTCCCATCGACACCAAGATCGGGCCCGATGGCGCGCTGTACATTTGCGATTGGTACAACCCCATCATCCAGCACGGCGAGGTGGATTTCCGCGATGAGCGGCGGGACCGCAGCCACGGGCGCATCTGGCGCTTGAGCGTGAAAGGCAGGCCGTTGAGCGAGAAGCCAAAATTTGAAGGCGCGAGCACGGCGGAGCTGCTCGAGTTGCTGAAGTCACCGCGAAGCTGGACGCGGCAATTTGCAAAGCGTGAACTGCGTGACGCTGGAGCCGCGAAGGTGGTGACACCCTTGGATGAATGGACGAGCAAGCTGGCAAAGGACGACAAAAACCACGCGCATGACCTTCTCGAGGCGGCGTGGACGCATGAATGCGTGAACGTGTTTTCACCGAAGCTGTGGCGCGATCTGTGGGCCATCGGTGATCACCGTGTGAAGGCTGCGGCGTTGCGCATCCTGACGCACCGGTGGAAGGAGCTGCCGGGCGCGATGAAGGTTCTCGAGGGCGCGGTGGCGGACGCGCATCCGCAGGTGCGGCTGTGGGCGCTGGCGGTTTTGGCGGATATGAAAACGCCGCAGGCTTTCGGCGTGGCGCTGCGCGTGCTGGACGGCGCGATAGACGAGAATCTCGATTTCCTTTTGGAGCAGATCGGCCGCGAGCAGGCGGACGTATGGATGCCGGCCTTCGCAAAAGGCACGCTGAAGCTGGACAATCCGAAGCACATGGTGTTCGCCATGAAGTCCACCGGCCGCAGAGACGCGCTGGACTCCCTTTTTGCCGTGCTGAAAAAAAGCAAGCTCGCGCCCGATGATGCCGCCGCCGTGCTGGCGATGGCCGGCGATGCCGCCGATGCCGCGCAGGCAAAGCAGATGGCCGACATGGCAAATGATCCAGCGCTCGCCCCACTGCAGATGGGCCTGCTGGATGCGCTCGTGAAGGCGGCCACCGCCCGCGGCGTGAAGCCGGCAGGCGCGGAGGCCATTTCCCAAGCATGGCTCGGCGATCCCAAAGCTGAGATCGTGCACCGAGCCACGATCTTGGCGGGGGCGTGGAAGATCGAGCCCGCGCGCGAGGCGCTGATGAATCTGGTGATTGAGGCCGGCACGCCGCCGCCGATCCGCGAGGGCGCGGTGCAGGGGCTCACGCTGCTCGGCGGCGCAAAGTCGCGCGACTTTTTTGACAAGCTGTTTCAGGAACAGCCCACGCTGCGCAGTCTGGCGATCCAAGGCATGGCGGACGTGGGCCCGCAGCTCGCGGCCAAGCGCGCGGTCGAGTTTTTGTCGCAGGCAAAGGATGGCGCGGAGGCAGCGCCAGTGATCGGCGCGTTCTTGCGGAACAAGCAACTCCCCGGCGTGCTCGCTAAAGAGCTGGCCGGCAAGAAAATCCCGGACGGCATCGCGGTGGAGGGCATCCGCATGGCATCCAGCCGAGGCGTGCAGGGGCCGCTGATCGAGGCATTGAGGAAGGCCGGCGGAGTGAAGCAGATGGACCGTCCGCTCACCTCCGATGAAATGACCGCGATGGTGGCGAAAGTGAAGACGGCTGGAAGCGCGGCGCGCGGCGAGCTGGTGTATCGGCGGCAGCAGTTGCTCTGCCAGAGCTGTCACGCGATCGGCGAGGCCGGCGGGATGATCGGGCCGAACCTCGTCAGCATCGGCGGCAGCGCGCCAGTGGATTACTTGATCGAGTCGCTCCTGGAGCCGAGCAAAAAAATCAAGGAGGGCTACCACATGATCGTGATCACCACGAAGGATGGCGGGGTCGTCTCCGGTGGCCTTGTGCAGGACGGGGAGGCCGAGGTGGTCGTGCGCGATCCGGCGAACCAACTTCAAAAAGTGCCGAAGGACAAGATCGCTACCAGCGTGATGAGTCCGGTGTCGATGATGCCGCCCGGCCTTACCGCGAGCCTGCGTGAAGACGAGTTCGTGGATCTCGTGCGCTTCCTCTCCGAGTTGGGCCGGGAAGGCGACTACAAGATCAAGACCAACCGATTCGTCCGCTCGTGGAAGGTGATGGGAAAAATGGAGCAGGCTGACATAGATTTCGTCCGCCACACCGGCCTTCAAGCCCTGCATGACACCGCTCACCCGTTCCCGTGGGGCCTCGCGCTGAGCAAGGTCAACGGCGATCTGCCACTGGACGATCTCGTGCCGTCCGTGAAGATGTATCCCTGGTTCCCCAAGATCGCGCAGTTTGCGCTGAAGCTCGACGCCGCAGGGAAGTTGAAGCTGGGGTTAAACGAGACAAAGGGTGTCATCTTGGTCATCGGCGAAACCATCATTCAAAACCCAGCCAGCACCGTCGAGACCCATCTTCCAGCAGGGAGAACGACCGTGTCCGTCCTGGCGACGAAGGAAGCCGGCGAGCTGAGGAATTTGCGTGTCGAGATCATGGAGGGCGCCGCTCAAATCGAATAAGGGCCGCCTATTCGCGCATCGATTTGCGGCCGGTGGGTTGGCGTTTATGATCGAGACTGAACACTCGGACGATTTTCCTTGTCTTTAATGCCGCAAGTTGCGATAACGGCACCCCACAAAGTACATACGATGAAGACCATTTCTCTACCTCGCTGCGTGAGTTCCGCGCTCGTGTGGACAGCTTTAGCCGCCGCGACGTTCGGCGGCGGGTCGGCACGCGCCGTCACCCTTTTCAGCTTCAACAAAACCGCTGGCGGCACTTATGCCTGGAACAGCAGCTTGCAATGGTTTCAGACGCCTGACACGGGCTTTCCAAATGGGATCGACGCCATCGCCGCGCTGACCACGGACATCACGGGCAATGTGGTCATGAACCTGAACCAGACCATCACGCTGGGGGCGTTGACGATTGGAGACCAAGCGATATCCAACGCCAACAATGCCTTCAATAATTTCACAATTCAGCCTGGCACGGGCGGAAATTTTGTGTTTCAGACCTCCTCGGGCATCAACAGCGTGCTGAACAAGGTGGTGTCAACGCAGACCGAGCAGTTCATGGTTCCCATCACCCTGAACTCGAGCCTGGATGTCAATGTCACGACGGGCACCATCGGCCTGCGGGGCGTGATTTCCGGTGGCGGTGATTTTTCAAAGTACGGTGGCGGCGCGATTGAGTTCACCGCCTTTAACACCTACACGGGACTGACGGCGATCAACAACGGCGGAAACGGCACCAGCGTCCTCCGGCTGAACACCACGGGAGGGAACGCAATCGTGGGAGATATCCGGCTTGGAAACGCCACAACCGATGGCCGCAGCGCCGCGTTGCTGCAATTGGGCAGAAGCGACCAGATCGCGGACACCTCACGGATCACGTTCCAGTCGGCTTCGGGGCACAATTCATTCTTCCGGTTGGGCGGCAGTTTCACCAGTGTGACGGGGGCCGCGATCTCCGGCACCTTTAACGAGACGATCGCGTCCATCTTGGACACGACCGGCCAAGGCGTGATTGAGAGCCGGGGCGGGGAAAATCTCTCGACTAATTCCGTGCTCACCATCAATGGAGCGATGGATTCGTACTTCGACGGCATCATGCGCGACAAGTCGGCGATTGAGACAGTTGGTTCGGGGCGCCTTGAACTCGTCAAAGCTGGCGCGGGCACGCTGACTCTCGTTGGCGGCAACATCCGCTATACCGGGGACACGACCGTGAATGCGGGCACCTTGGTGCTGAACAACACGACCTTGTTCTCGGGCGCGATCATCAACAACTCGAAGGTCGTGATCGACACGCCCCTCCTCTCGGGCGTCCAACGATTGATCACCTCCTACACAGACACTTCCGCTGTGCTCACGGAGACGAGGGGGCTGGGCAATTTCATTCTGGGAGAAGGCTCGGTGGTGGGGCGCACGACGGCTGGAAGCCAGACGGTTATCGTCCACACAGACGGCCTTCTCGTGGGCATGCCGATTAGCGGAGGGAACGTTCCGGCCAATTCCACGATCACCGCCATCCTGGGGCCCGACTCGGTTACGATTTCAAATCCAGCCGGTGGTGCCGCAGGCTCATCAGCTACCAGCACCCTTCTGGTCACAGGCGGCGCGGCTCGCGTTTTCAATGCGCCTTTCCTGGCTTCGGATGGAACGGTGACTTTCAGGACGAACACCACCTTCAACGCGGGACTCACCACCGACGGGGCCAACCTGACCATCGATTCAGGCAAGGTGGTCACCGTCAACGGCACCCTCAACTTTCTCGAGGGGGAGATCCTCTCCCAAAACGGCACGCTTCAAGTGAACGGAAACATGGTGTTTTCCGGTGCAGGCGCGCTGAACTCCCCCCCCAATGCTCAGTATCAGGGGGACGGGGCGACGACAATCACCGGCTCTCTGTCTCTCGTCACGCCGAATGCAGCCTTCGAGGTGCCCATCAGTGTCGGCGGGCCGATCTCCATCCACCGCGGGGCCACGGTTCTCCGGGACACCGGAGCATTCACGGGTGCGTATTCATCCGTCAGCTTGAGTGGCGGCACCGTGCTGACGATTGCGGGGACGGGGGCCACCAATCGAATCGGTGATGCGGTCCCCCTGATCAGCAAAGGTGCGACGCTGACCTACTCGCACGCCAATGCGAGCACGGAGACACTGGGCTCGCTGAACCTCCAGTCCGGCCAGATGGTGGTCAATTTGGTTTCCACCGCAGCATCGGCCACCGGAACGCTGACGTTTGGAGGGTTCGCGAGATCGCCCGGGTCCACGTTGAACTTCACGGCTACGGACGCCGCCGCCGTGCCTTCGCTGGTCCTGGGTGGAGCGAATAAGGTGATGTTCAGTTCGGGCATGAGTAA
This sequence comes from Verrucomicrobiaceae bacterium, assembly GCA_031411695.1. Lineage (GTDB taxonomy): Bacteria > Verrucomicrobiota > Verrucomicrobiia > Verrucomicrobiales > Verrucomicrobiaceae > JAIBCL01. The sequence continues at coordinate 4,093 of JANOBO010000155.1, read as the reverse complement.
CAGCTCCGGAATCATCGGCGGGTGGGCAAGGATGGGGAACGACTGGGCAACCTATGATGTAGCAAACGGCGTTGTGCCTTACGCCGGCTATACGCTCAACCCCGGAGAAGCCGCCTGGCTAACTGGTGTGAACGTGAAGGAGAATAGCGCGAACCGAACGTTGACCGCGAACCGCACGATCAATTCGCTGAACATTCAAGGTGCCACGGCTCGCACGATTGGCGTGAACGTGGCTAACCCAAACATACAACTTACAGTCGCTTCCGGCGGCATTCTCTCCAGCGGCGGACAGCATGTGATCGGAAGCCAGGCGAATAATGGCATCCTGACGGCCGGACCGTCCGGGGGAGTTTCCAACAATCTCTATGAGTTGATCGTGACTGTGGGGGATAACAACACCCGGCAGTTGCTCATCAATTCCAGCGTGCGAAACAATGGTGCCAACGTTGTTTCGTTGGTGAAGGCTGGGCCTGGCATCTTGGAGCTTGGCGGCACGAACACTTACACCGGCAAGACCTTCCTCAACGAAGGCATTCTCTCCATCAACAGTGATGAGCGTCTTGGGACGGCTCCCGGGGTTTTCGTGGCCGATCAGTTGACGCTCAATGGCGGGACGCTGCGGGCTCGGGCGACGTTCACGTTGGGAGGGTTGGGACCGGTATACAACCGCGGTCTAACCGTAGGACCGGGTGGCGGCACGCTGGATGTGGCTATCGTCAGCGACACCTTCACGGTTCCTACCGCCATCAATGGCAGCGCCGGCACGCTCATCAAAACCGGCTTGGGGAACGTCACGCTGAGCGGCGCCAATTCGAATCTGCTCGGCGGCGTCATTAACAATGGGGCTGCGCCCACCGGAGCGGCATTCAACATCATCGGCAACAACACCCAGGTCGGTTTCGTGGACCACAACAACGGCACCACAAATCTCGGGAGCGCCACAACGACCGGGATGACCGTGCAGAACATCCGCATGGACGGCAACGGAATCGTCAACATCAACGGCGGGGTGACGGTGCAAGGAGAGATCCGGCAGAACGGCGTGGATTTTTTCACGATCAACAACAACAACACGATCAACAACACCATTACGTTCGGCGCAGGTACGGCCATCCTGTCAGGGAACAACACTTATCTCGGCACCTCCATTCCGATTTCGGGTGCCGCGGTCAGGGTCACCACCCCCACCGCTCTCAACTCGTCCGCTCCGGTACCGTTGATACTTACTGCGGGCAGCTTCACCCTCCAGAACACGGACTTCACCGTGAGTGACCTACAGGGCGCGGGGGAGGTTAGGGCGGACGGGTTGACTCCTTCCACCTTGATCGTTGACACGATCTTCAACACCACCTTCAACGGCTCGCTGAAGGATGACACGGGTACACTTGGCCTGATCAAGCGCGGGACCGGTGTGCTCACCTTGAACCACAATTTCTCCTCGCCGTCAGACTATCAGGGGCCGACCCGCATCGAGGGCGGCGTGCTCGACGCGACCTACCTGGATTTCGGCGGCGCGAATAGCAGCATTGGTGCTGCATCGAATGAAGCGGTCAACCTCTACATCGGCAATGCAGCCGGCCTGCGGTTCTCGGGGACCTCCGCGATGTTCACAGACCGCTCGTTGAGGTTGGGAGCGGGGCCTGAAGGCGGGGGCATTTTTGCCGACGGCACGCGGGGTGCGACGCTGGAAATTGGTTATATTGATCCGGACCCGAATTTTTCATCCCCCGACGTCGAGACTGAAGGAACCGGGCTCTCGATTCTGAACCTTGGTGGATACGGGGTGAGCCCCAATAAGTTCAACCTTAGACTGTCTGACACGGGCGACGGGATCGGCGTCAAGAAAACAGGTTTGGGGACATGGATCATGACCAACGCAACCAATAATTACATTGGGGAGACGGTGATCCTGGAAGGCACGCTTGGGGTGAGTGCGGACAACGCACTCGGCGGAACGGGAGCGGGGACGTTCGTGTACGGCGGCCGGTTGGATCTTCAGAATGTGAACTACACGGCGCAGGAAGATCTTAATCTTCAGGGGGGCGGCTTGACCGTCACGCAGGGAAACAGCGTTTGGGCCGGCACCGTCGGTGTCAATGCTCCAGCCGTCTTCACCATCGTCCAAGGTTCATCGCTCCAGCTTAAAGGCGATTTACGGGGTCATGGCAGCATAACCCAAGCTGGGGAAGGAACGCTGATCTTGAGCGGCATGAACACCCACGCCATGGATTCTGGCTCGGCTACGCAGTCGGGGTTCTTCAACGTCGCAGCGGGACAACTGGTTTTGGATTACAGCATGAACAATACGAGCAAGCTCGGGGATAAGGGCGTCCTTCAAATCGGTGGGGGTCGGCTTGGAGGAGAGATTGTTCTTTCGGGCGGCAGCCATTTCGAAGAGGTGTTGAGCACGGCGCTGCTGGCGGGAGCTAACAAAGTCAGCCGCACCTCTGGAACATCCGTGCTCAAAATGAATGGAATCACGAACGCGGCTGGTGCGACAGTCGATTTCAGTCAGTCAGGAATTGCTTCGACCGATAATCTAAATGTGAACCTCATCCTTGGCGGGTACGCCACAGTTGCGGGCACTGATTGGGCAAAGAACGGCAGCACTTTCGGAAACAGCGCCAACGATGCTCAGGGCGGCACTACCGATGGATTGATAATCGCTCTGCCGGCTTCGCAGTATGTGAATGATGTCTGGGCTCCAAGTAACAACACCACGGTGACACTGGCCAGCAACACGCAAAACAATCAGACAACCAACACGTTGCGCTTCAATGCGCCAATGAACACAGTCCTCACGTTGGAAGGGATCAACACGATTAACCAAAACGCCATCCTGATGACCTCGAACGTCGGAACCAATACGGTGACCATCAATGGCACTGGCAGTGTGCGTGCTGGCAGCAGCGCACTCGACCTGATCATCCATCAGTACGACAAGACGGGACTTTTGAGGATCGACGCTGACATCACGAACCGTTCGGGCGGGGCTGCGACGGGGCTTATCAAGAACGGACCCGGCACGTTGTTGCTAACCGGCGCCAACACCTTTACTGGAGTGTTTCAAGTCAATGACGGCACGCTGACCATCACATCGATCACGAACGGTGGTGTCCCGGGATCGCTGGGAGCCTCGAGCAATGCTGCGGGCAATTTGGTTTTCAACGGCGGGACGTTTGAGTATGCGGGGCCGACTGCGGTTTCGAATCGAGGCTTCACCGCAAACTTTGACGCGCTGATCAATGTCTCACGTGAAACAACCAACTTGACCTTTGGCGGCGCTGTCGCGGGAGCTGACAAGTTGATCAAGTTTGGCGAGGGCACTTTGAGCCTGACTGGTAGCGCGACCACGCTCACGAATTACACGGCAGACCAAGGCCTTATCTCGGTCCGGTTAAACACGGGGAATGATCGTTTTGCCAGCAATCTCGCGACGCTGGCCGTGGCCGGTGGGGGCTTTGAAGTCCGCTCCGATCCCTCGGCAAGTCGGAGCCAGGATATGTTCGGCGGACTTTTGGTTAGAACCGGTGCGTCCGAGGTCCGGGTCAGCAGCAATGGAGTGGATGGGAATTCCAATCCCATTGTGACCACCCTCACCCTTGGAGATCCAGCCGATACCACAGACCCTGAAACCGTTTCGTCGAGACGGCAGGCGGGCGGCTCGGTCTTGTTCGTGGAGAATCCAACAAACGGCGGTGTGGCGAACATCCGCGTGCCCGTGCCGGCCATCATCAGCGGCAGTATTCTGCCTTGGGCTGCATTTTGGGACACTTCCTCCAGCCAGGAAGGGATCAATAACTTCGCGATTGTTTCGGGCGTGACGCACGAGGTGATCTCGGCCGATGCGGCGTCGGTGTATGACATCGGATCCTTTTTTAACAACCCTGCCAACTGGACCTCATCGCAAGACCCGTCCGAGGGTCCGGACGGGGCTTTCAATGGCTCGACCGTGGGAGACCAGACGGTGAACACGCTCCGCTACAATGTGACAGCGCCGAGCGTCGTGAATCTGGGCGGACTGTTGACACTCGACAGTGGTGCGATCCTCACGGGTAATCTCGTTGGCATCGGGCAGAAGACCATCACGGGC
>JANOBO010000154.1:0-4921 GCA_031411695.1 Verrucomicrobiaceae bacterium | reverse complement strand
CGTAGCGAGCACAAGCGCTCCTGGTGTGTTCGCGCCCGACTCAAGAGCGGGTGTGCGAACATGCGCCAGCAGCCCGTGTTTGCTGCCGCCAATCTTCCAGATAAGCGGACGGCTCGGCGTTCGTGCGGTCGTGTTGGCTGCGCCAAAGTTCGCGCGGGCCGCGCCGATCGACGGGCGGGCCGCCCGTGCTCCCATCCTGCGGCGCGGCTTGCTTCGATGATTGCGCGCCAGACGCTCGCGCGCCAAGGTCGGCGGCATGCGCATCGCCATTGTTCACTACACCGCGCCGCCCGTCATCGGCGGTGTGGAGCGCATCGTTGGAGAGCAGGCGCGGGCGCTTGTCGCGCGTGGGCACGAAGCCGATCTCGTCTGCGGCTTGTGCGATGAGGTGATGGCGCGATTGCAAAACGAGGGGGCGGGCTATGACGCGATCCTCGTCCACAACGTCTTCACGATGCCCTTCGATCTCAAGCTGACGGAAGCTCTTCGCGACATGGCCGTCGCTCGAGCTGACATCCGCTTCATCAATTGGGTCCACGATGTGGCTGCCGTGAATCCAAACTACGCGCACCTGCCGTGGGATCAGCCGCAGATGCAGATGCTCAAGGAAGCGCCGCGTACGCTGCACGTCGCGGTGTCGGAGGTGCGCCGGTTTGAGTATCTCGGCGTGACGCGGCTCGCCGAGGATCAATGCCGAATCATTCCAAACGGCGTGGATGTCGCGGGCATTCTCGCGCTCACGCCGCGTGTCAGCGCGCTGGTCGATGATCTGCGGCTGTGGGATCGCGATTACGTCCTGGTTCATCCGACGCGAGTGCTGCGAAGAAAAAACATCGAGCTCGGCCTTCGAGTGGTGCGTGCGCTGCAGGATCTCGGTCTCGACGTGGCCTATCTCATCACCGGCGCGGCGGATGCGCATCAGGCGGACGGCCAGTCGTATGGGGCGGAGCTGAGGCTGCTCATCGAGGAACTCGCACTTCGAGACAGCGCTATTTTCCTCGGCGAGAGCAACGCGCTGACAAACGACGACGTGCGTGGCCTTTATGCAGTCTCTGATGCGCTGCTTTTTCCCAGCAAGTCTGAGGGCTTCGGGCTGCCCGTCGTGGAGGCTGGCCTGCATGGGGTGCCTGTGTTTTGCTCAGACATCCCGGCGCATCGCGAGGTGGGCCAGTGCATTGCGAGCTACTTCGACCTCGACGAGGATCCGGCGCTCATCGCCCATGGCATCACGGCGCATCCGGTGGTGGAGGCGCGCTATGTGCGGCGCATGACGCTGGCTGGCTGGCTCGACTGGCCGCGAATTTGCGTGGCGTACATCGAGCCCTTGCTCAATGGTGAAATGACCACCCCATGACGACCCTGCACTTTTCCAGCGACTCTGACATCGACGCCGTCCTCGGCGCGCGCCACACAAACCCATTCGGCTTCTTCGGGCCGCATCGCATCGGCGACACGAGCAACTCGGTGGTCCGCACCTTCCAGCCGCAGGCGAGGAGTGTGCGCGTCATCTCGCGCAATGGGTTGGGCAAGGAATTTCCAGCACTGCGCGTCCACGAGAACGGGCTTTTTGAGGCGCAGCTTCCAGTGTCCGACCACACGCACGAGTACGATCTGGAGATCACGCGCCACGACCACAGCGTCGTGCGCGTGGCGGATGCGTATGCGTTCGGCCTGCTGCTCGGCGACCAGGACATGCACTACTTCCGCGAGGGAAAGCACCAGCAGCTTCACGACTGCCTCGGCGCCCATGTGCGGGTGCGCGAGGGTGTGGCCGGAGTCTCCTTCGCCGTTTGGGCGCCGAACGCGCGGCGTGTCAGCGTGGTGGGCGACTTCAACAATTGGGACGGCCGCTGCCACCCCATGCGCTATCGCCTCGAAGGCGGAATCTGGGAGATCTTCATCCCCGGCGTGGCGGAGAGTACGCACTACAAGTACGAGCTGGTGGACGCGCACGGCTGCCTGCGCACGAAGAGTGATCCCTTTGCATTCTTCGGCCAGCATGGGATCGACACGGCATCGCTTGTCTGGGACATGAAGCGGTACCGCTGGGCTGACGGAGAATGGATGACGACGCGCGAGCGGACGAATGTTTATAAGGGGCCGATGAGCATTTATGAAGTGCATCTCGCCTCATGGAAGCGCATCCCGGATGAAGGCGGGCGCTCGCTCTCGTATCGCGAGCTGGCGGACCAGTTGATCCCGTATGTGAAGGATCTCGGCTTCACGCACCTCGAACTCATGGGCGTCTCCGAGCATCCGTTCGATGGATCGTGGGGCTATCAGGTCACCGGCTACTTCGCACCGACGAGCCGGTTTGGAAATCCGGATGAGTTCCGCGAGTTCATCGACCGCTGCCATCAGGCCGGGCTCGGCGTCATCGTGGATTGGGTGCCGGGCCATTTTCCGAAAGACGAGCACGGCCTCGCGCGCTTCGATGGCACCGCGCTGTTCGAGCACTCCGATCCGCGCCAAGGCGAGCATCAAGACTGGGGCACGCTGATCTTCAATTATGGGCGCAACGAGGTGCGGAATTTCCTCGTCTCAAACGCGCTCTTCTGGATGGAGCAATACCACATCGACGGCCTGCGCGTCGATGCCGTCGCCTCCATGCTTTATCTCGATTACTCCCGGCAGCCCGGTGAGTGGGTGCCGAACTTCCACGGCGGCCGCGAGAACCTGGAGGCCATCGCATTCCTGCGTGATCTGAACGGCACCTGTTACGCGCGGCATCCCGGCGTCCTCTTGATCGCCGAGGAGAGCACCGCCTTTGCCGGCGTGTCCCGGCCCATCGACGCAGGCGGTCTCGGCTTCGGCTTCAAATGGAACATGGGCTGGATGAACGACAGCCTGCATTACCTCGCGCACGAGCCGATCCACCGCCGGTATCATCATGGCGAGGCCACTTTCTCGATGCTGTACGCCTACGATGAGAATTTCATCCTCGTCCTCAGCCACGATGAGGTCGTGCATGGAAAGGGCAGCCTCATCAACAAGATGCCAGGCGACCGCTGGCAGCAGTTTGCAAACCTGCGCATGTTTTACGCATGGATGTGGGCACACCCCGGCAAGAAGCTTCTGTTCATGGGCGGCGAGTTCGGCCAGTGGAACGAATGGAAGCACGATGCCAGTCTGGACTGGCATTTGTTCCTCGGCGAGGAGCACGCGGGGCTGCAAAGACTCGTGCGCGATCTGAACCGGCTCTACACCACGCACTCCGCGCTCAACAGCCAGGACCACGACTCACGCGGCTTTGCCTGGCTGGATGCCAATGATGGCGACAACAGCATCTTTCCCTTCATCCGCATCGGAGCGGATGGCGAAAAACTCTACTGCCTCATCAACGCCACACCCGTCTTCCGCGACGGCTATCGCGTCGGGGTCGCCGAGCCCGGCATGTATCGTGAGCTGCTGAACACCGACTCCGTCATCTACGCCGGATCAAACGTCGGCAATGGAGCCGGGCTGGAGGCGCAGCCCACCCCATGGCACGGCCAGCCTTGGAGCATCGTCATCACCCTTCCGCCGCTGGGCGGCGTGTTCATTGGAAAAGCTTAGCCTTCCCCGGCTTTCCGCGGTTGGTTTGCGGAGCGGAAATGAGGTTGACCGTTTTGCAAAGTCCCGTAGCTTCACGGCCCTCACGCCCCGGCGGATGCAAACACCCCGCCGGTCTCACGTGCAGACAAACACCCCATGAAAGAAAACTTCCATCCAGAAACTCACGACACCACGATCTCCTGCACCTGCGGTGCGGTGTATCACACCGTTTCGACCCTCAAGAACCTCCGCGTCGGCATCTGCGCCGGCTGCCATCCGTTCTTCACCGGCGAGCAGCGCTTCGTAGATACAGCCGGTCGCGTGGACAAGTTCGCCCAGCGTTACGGCTCGCTCCGCGCCGGACGTCGTGCGCCGACTCCCGCCAAGCCCGAGGCCGCCGCCGCTTCCTAGCGAGTCATCTCCCTTTTCAGCAAACGGCTCCGCTCCTTCGTGTGCGGAGCCGTTTTGTTTTGGCCCGGAGCTGTTCCGATCCATCGGAGTGAACTCGTCAGGGCAGACTCCAACGCACCGTCACCGAATCTCGCCTAATGGAATACGCATCGATCATTGAAGCCAAACGCAGCCGCCTTGCCACGCTCGAGGCGGTGATGGGTGACCAGGAATTCTTTGATGATGCGAAGAAGGCAGGCGAACTCTTGCGCGAACACCGCACGCTGCAAAAGCTCCTCGCCGACTGGGATGCGCACGAAAAGGCGCAGCGCGAGCTGGCGGAGAATCGTGAGATGGCCAGGGGTGGTGACGCCGAGATCGCTGAAATGGCGGAGGCCGAAATTCCCGCACTGGAGAAGCGCATCGTCGAGCTGGAGGAGCTGGTGCAGTTTGCCATCCTGCCGCCCGATCCGCTCGAAGGCCGTGATGCCATCGTCGAGATACGCGCTGGTACAGGCGGGGATGAAGCCGCGCTCTTTGCGTATGATTTGCTGCGCATGTACACCCGCTACGCTGAGGGTCGAGGCTGGAAGGTGGAGCCGGTCGAGGGCAGCACTTCGGACGCTGGCGGGCTGAAGGAAGTCATCGTCAAGATCAGCGGCGAGGATGTTTTCCGCTCCATGCGATACGAGAGCGGCGTGCATCGCGTGCAGCGTGTGCCGGTCACCGAGGCGCAGGGCCGCATCCACACTTCCACCGCCACGGTCGCCGTGTTGCCGGAGGCGGAGGAAGTCGATGTGCAGCTCAAACCCGACGAAGTGCGCATCGAGGTCTGCCGCTCCTCCGGAGCAGGCGGGCAGGGGGTGAACACCACCGACTCCGCCGTGCAGGTGATGCACATCCCCACCGGACTCATCGTTCGCTGCCAGGACGGACGAAGCCAGATCAAGAACAAGGAGAAAGCGCTCGGCATCCTGCGCTCCCGCCTGCTCGAGAA
>JANOBO010000153.1:0-8485 GCA_031411695.1 Verrucomicrobiaceae bacterium | reverse complement strand
ATGATGCCGCGCGCGCCCTCGACGACGTTGAACACCACACGCGTGAAGCCGCCCTGCTGTGCCGGCTCCGTCGTGAAGGTCACTGCCACATCCGAGTAACCCTTCTTCTCGTACAACTCCAAAATCTTCCGCTGCGCAGCTGCCAGCTTCGAGTCATCCACTGAGTCTCCCACCTTGATCTCGATCTCCTTTTTCAGCTTGTCGTTATCAAACATGGTGTTGCCGAGAAACGCGATCTCACCCACCGCGCCGCGGCCGCTGATCGTCACGATCACGCGCACGCCGCCCGCCACGTCTTCCGCGCGGATGTCCACATTTTCCACGGCACCGCTCGCGTAGAGGTTGCGGATGTCCTGCTCCACGCCCTCGTCTGTGTAGGCCTCACCCTCGCGGGTGGACATGATGCCGCGCACGCGGGCTTCATCGATGGTAGCGCCGCCTTTGAATACGATCTGGATCTGCCTCACCACTTTCTTTGCCACCGGTGCGTCGGCCACTGCTGCGGGGTCCTGTGCGCGCAAGGCGCCCGGGCCGGATGCGAGAAGTGCCAGCGCGACGGCCGGACACACGAGAATGCGTTGGAAAGATTGCGTTCCAGTCATTGGGGAGAGAGCTTGAGTTGATGGGGTGAGCCCGCGAGATTTCCGCGGGAAAATGAGGCGACCATTAGTGCGGGATGCGATGGGGAGCGTCAAGGCGTAAAATCGCAAACGCCCGCGCTCTTTCTGATAAGCGCAGCCGCCACAGCACCGGCAGCGCAGCCCGCTCTTTGCGGGCCTGCCGCCTCCTTCATCCGGCGTTTCACGATTGGATGGACTCGTATTGAAGTTTCCTGAGTCACCGCCATGATGCGGACCCTTTATGGCAAAAAAACCTGTTGTTCTCATCATCCGCGACGGCGGGGGCATCAATCCCGGCGGCAAGGCGAAGGCTAAAGAAAACGGCGACGCGACCCTGCTGGCCCGCACGCCTTTTCATGACCACCTCTATGCGACCTATCCGCAGGCCACGGTGAGCGCGAGCGGCGAGGATGTCGGCCTGCCGGAGGGGCAGATGGGCAACAGCGAGGTCGGCCACCTGAACCTCGGGGCGGGCCGCGTGGTGTATCAGGACCTCACGCGCATCAACAAGAGCATCCGCGATGGCGAGCTGCCAGGGATGCCGGTGCTGCGGGAGGCTTTTGAAAAAGCCCGCGGCCGGCGGCTGCATTTTCTCGGATTGGTCAGCGATGGCGGCGTGCATTCGCATCAAGATCATCTCGTGGCGCTGTGCAATGCGGCGAAGGACGCGGGCGTGGAGGACATCATGGTCCATGCCATCACCGACGGACGCGACACATCGCCGACGGGTGGCGCGGGTTACCTGGCGAAACTGGAGACAGACTTGAAGCCCAGCGGAGCGCACATCGCCACCGTGATCGGGCGCTACTACGCGATGGACCGCGACAAGCGCTGGGAGCGCAACAAGCTCGCGTGGGACGCCATCGTCCACGGCCGCGGCGAGCAGCGGCCTGACACGCCGCGCTCCGCGATCCAGGCGGCCTATGACCGCGATCCGCGCGGTGACGAGTTCCTCCTGCCGATGGTGTTCTCAAACGCAAACGAGCAACGTGTGCGCGATGGCGACGTGATCTTCTGGTTCAATTTCCGAGCCGACCGCGCGCGTCAGCTCAGCGAGGCTTTCTTAAAGGCGGGCTTCGACGGCTTTGACCGCGAGCTGACGCCCACGGTGGCCTACTACACGCTGACGGAATATGACGCGACCTATTACGACCTGGGCTGCCGCGTCGTGTTTGCGCCGGAAAGTTTGGCGAACAATCTCGGCCAAATCGTGTCTGCGGCAGGCCTGACGCAGCTTCGCGCGGCCGAGTCCGAAAAGTACCCGCACGTCACCTTTTTCTTCAACAGCGGTGTCGAGGAGCCGAACGCCGGCGAGGACCGCTACCTCGCCCTGAGCCCGAAGGAGGTGCCCACATACGACAAAAAGCCGCAGATGAGCGCGCCTGACCTGACGTTCGAGGTGATCCGCAGGCTGGATGAGTACGACCTCGTGATCATGAACTACGCCAATCCCGACATGGTCGGACACACCGGCGTGGTCGAGGCTGGCATCCATGCGTGCGAGACCATCGACCTCGGCGTGCGGCTGATCGTGGAAAAGGTGCTCGAGCTCGGCGGCAAGCTTTTCATCACCGCCGACCACGGCAACTGCGAGCTGATGCGCAATGCGGACGGCTCTCCGAACACCGCGCACACGACCAACCTCGTCCACGGCATGTACGTGGCTGCCGACGCCGACCGCCACACGGTCAAAGACGGCAAGCTGGCCGACATCGCGCCGACGCTGCTCGACATGCTCGGCCAGGCACAGCCGAAGGAGATGACCGGCAAGACGCTGCTGGCGAAGAAGTCTTGAGGGGATGACGAACGAAGCGGCAGATGGGGGGCAGCACGCGATCATCCTGTTCGATGGCGTCTGCAATTTCTGCTGCGCTTCCGTGCAGTTCATCATCGCGCGGGATCGCGCGGGTTGGTTTCGCTTTGCGTCGCAGCAGTCGGACATCGGGCAATCGTTGCTCTTGTCGGCAGGCCAGCCGGCGGGTGTGGGGGACACATTTGTGGTGATCGAGAACGACGCGGTCTTCACACGGAGCGCCGCGGCATTGAAGGTTGCCGCACGCCTGCCGTGGCCATGGCCGGTCTGTGGTGTGTTCTGGATGCTGCCGCGATTGATTCGCGATGCCGTGTATCGAGTGGTGGCGCGCAACCGTTACCGTTGGTTTGGCCAGACGGAAATGTGCTGGGTGCCGACGCCTGAAATCGCCTCGAGGTTCATCGCATAAATTTTCCCTGCGATGCTGCGCCTGCTTTTTCTTTGCTCGCGGAATCAATGGCGGAGCCCGACTGCGGAGGCGGTGTATCAGAATGATCCGCGCGTGGAGGCGCGCTCGGCAGGCTTGAGCGCATCAGCGCGGCGCAAGGTCACGGAAGATCTGCTGCGCTGGGCGGATCTCGTTCTCGTGATGGAGCATGATCACAAGCGGCGCTTGCGTGAACGTTTCCCCTCCATCGCTGGCGGGATGCGGATCGAGGTGCTGGACATCCCGGACGAGTATGGGTTCATGCACCCGGAACTCGTCGCCCTGATTTCAGAGCGGGTCGGGCCGTTGATCGAAGCGTGCGGTCCATCGTCACGCGACGGCACAGGCCAGTTCCCGCGCGGGCCTTGAGGGCTGCCGCCGCTGAAATGCCGCGTCGCCCTCCATCGCATCCAGCGTGCGCTTCGCCTGGATGACGCTGCCGTTCCATGACGTGACGGTGGGATAAACCTGCGCCGATGTGGCAAGGTAGATCTTCCCCGGCACCAGCACTTCCGGCGGGCGACGCTTGAGGTAGCCCTTCGTGTAAACAGGCTCCACGAACGGCGCGCGAAACACGTGGCTGGTCTCGATGTCCTGCTCGGTCAGATCGGGGAATAGCTTCTTCAAAGCGGCAAACCAATCGGTGGCGATCTCGCCGTCAGGTTTGGTGAAGCGGGCATCGGTGCGGTGCAGATACTTCGTGAGATAGACGACATGGCGGCCTTCACCGCGATCCGCCTCGTCGGTGAGCGTGGAGGTCTCGATCACGCCGTCAAAAGGAAAGGACGTCTCCGGCGTGGCGAGCCAGTAGTGTTTCGTGAGCGGCCGACGGAGGAAGAAGAGGCAGTTGATGACGCCTTGGAAATCGATGTTCCAATCGATGCGGCCGGCGGCGGAGCGAAGATTCGTTCCAGCGCTTTTTGCAAAGCCGGGCCACGGAAGCGTGACGACGATCTGATCGAAGCTCTCCGCTCCGCGATCCGTCACGACCACGGGCGCGGCGTCCTCATCGAGATCGATGCTGGCGACCGGCGTGTTCAGCCGCAGCTCCACGCCCTTCGCGCGCAGATGCTTGGCGAACTGGTCTGTGATGCGCTTGTAACCTCCGCGCAGATAGCCTTTTACCTCCCCTTTGCTTTCACCTTTCTCGCGATTGAACCGCGTCCAGAACCAAAGCGCAGGCACGTCCTGGTAGCGGTCGCCAAACTTGGCCTCGAGCATCGGCTGCCAGAACTTCTTGAACGCGCTCGCGCCGGAAAATTTGCCGAGCCACTCCGCCGTGGTCATGTCGTCCAGGCCTTTGTCCGAAGCGATGCGGCCGTAGGCGCCGGTGATTCCGACGCGAAGGCGCTCGATGAACGAGAGCGGCTTGAAGCGCAGGAGATCCAACGGCGTGTTGAGCGGGAAGACCTCGTTTTGATAGGCATAGGCGAAGGACGAAGGCTTCCAGTAAACATCGTCGCGCAACCCCAGTGTGCTGAGCAGGTCGAGCAAAGGGCCATCACTCGGCAACATGCAATGGTAGAATTTCTCGAAGGTGCGTCCCTCGTAATCAAAGAACGTGCCCAGGCCGCCGAGCTGGCCGGATGCCTCGATCAAGGTGACCGCGTGCCCCTGCTCATTCAGCCGCAGCGCGGTGGTGAGTCCGGAGATGCCGCCGCCGATCACGGCGATGTTGCGCGAGTGGCCAGTTTTCATGCTTCGGATTGTTGAGTTTCACGCGCGGTGGATCCGAGGCGGACGGCTTTGCGTGCCGCCGCAGGAATGGCGATCGGCTTGCCGGTGGATGCGACGGCGCTCGGCGGTGGAAGCGCGCGGCGGTAGCGGTTCACCACGGCGAAGTAGCGGCGGATCGTGCGGATGACGCGCATCTTGCTGGCGCCTTCCTTGAGATCGTAGCGCAGCACATACGGGATCTCGGCTGCCTTCGCGCCGATAGAGCGGAGCTTCAGCAGCACCTCCAGCATGCAGACGAAGCCGGATTCTTCGACCAGCTTGTCGCCATACTGCATGATGAGCCGCTGCAACGTCGAGGCGCGATAGCCGCGGAAGCCGGTGGAGTAGTCGCGCACCTCGCGATACGGCACGATGGCCTTCATGAAAAGGTAGCAGCCCCAGCTCATCGCCTGACGCATGAGCGGCACGCCTTTGACCACGCTGCCTTTTTGGAACCGCGAGGCGATCACGAAGCTCGTGTCGTTCGTGTTCATGTGGCGCACCATGTCGGCGATGTAAATCGGGTCGTGCGAGTTGTCGGCGTCCATGGAGACCACGAGGTCGCCGTGCTTCACCGCCTCGCGCAGCCCGGTCTGGATGGCGCAGCCGAGGCCGCGGTTCACGCCATGCTTCACCAGCCGCACCGGCATCGTCGCCGCCGCCTGCTCGGCGATCTCGGCGGTGCGGTCTTTCGATCCGTCGTCCACCACGATGACGTGGTAGCCGAAGGGCTGGTTTTCCAGCGTCTCCTTGAGTCGGATCAAAAGAGCCGGGAGATCCCGTTCTTCGTTGAAGGCCGGCAGTACGACTGCCACGTCTTTGATGGGTGCGTGTGTGCTCATGCGATGGTTTGCGGAGTGTTTTGGAGGGTGATGGATGATGTGAAATGAGCGGCGCCAGCACGTGCGTGCGCGGCGACGGTGCCTGGGCACCAGTGTTGCTTCAGCGATTCCAGCGCGAAGCGCACGAGGGCGATCTTCCGCTGCGCGGGGATCTTCATGGCCGGGAAGAAACTCATGCGTGGCACATCGGCGCCATCCATGAAGTCCGTGGGATGCAGCAGCAGCGACGGGGCGATGTTTTGGATGCGGCACAGCGTGACGGCGGTGCGCCAGTAAAGGCGGGCCAGGCCCTCGGAGAACTGCGCCAGGAAAAGCAGATAGCTCAGATGCACCGGAAAACGGGACAGCGGCATGGTCGTCACCGGCACTTCCATCAGACCCGGCGCGATCTCGAAAGGCCGCAGCGTCCGGTATGCGTCCGCCAGACTTCCATACAGGCCCGCGCGTTTCTTCTTCTCCTCAGGCGAAAGATTCGATTTGAGCCGGAAGTAGGCGCGCGCCACTGGACCGAGCGTGGTGGGGAAGAGCGATGCGTCGTAGCGATAGCCGCGCTCGATCAAGACCTGCCTCACCAGTGCCGAGGAGCTGAATCCAGGGCCGCGAAACCCGAAAGGCCGGCAGCCGGTCGCATTCAGAATGGCCGCCTCGCTCTTCTCAAAGTCAGCGTCCAACTCGGCGCGGCTGTACAAGTGCAGCCACGGCTCGTGCATGAAAGAGTGATTCGCGACTTCGTGCCCTGCGTCGGCGATCTGCCGCAGCGCGCCGAGGTTCGGCTGAAGGGTAGCATCCTTGCCGACCACGAAGAATGTCAGGTCAAGCTGGGCAGCCTTCGCTTCCGCCAAGATGCGCGGCACCACGGCATCAAGATAGGATGGAAAGCCTGCCCACTCGGGTGAGCCTTGGGTTTTCAGATAGGCCCACTCGTTGTCCAAATCCACGGACACGCTGGCGACGGGGCGCGCGGGGCCATCGGGTCGGGAGGGGGCGGCGTGCGGTTTGAGGGGTGTGGCGAGGCTTGTCATTGCGCTTGGTATTGCAATTCTAATAAACAAATGTCATCCCTGCAAACAATTTTCCATAATTATTGTCTGGAATAGATCAAGTCGATCAAACGAAGCGACTGGAATCCAGGGAACACTTCAAAAATGATAAGCTTTGCAACCTGACGATCACGGAAAGTGATCGAAGCACAGCCCTCAAGGTTCACCCGCATCGGGGTCGGCTCAGCCCAGGAAGCTCGCAAGCAGTGCGGAGCGCCACGCGAATCGCAGGGCCGGAGAACGGGGACGTTGACTTGGCGGTCACGCGGCCAGGGCCCCTCTAACCCCGGCACCGCCCCGCAACCGGCCCAGCGGCTCCGGCGGCGGTCAGCCGGGACCTGCCGGCCGCTTCACTCGATCGTCACCGGCGTGCCGACACTTACCGCATCGAACAGCGTCCGCGCCATCTCGACTGGCAGGCGGATGCAGCCATGCGAGGCCGGAAAGCCCGGATTTGGGATCGGCCCGGCATGCATGCCCACTCCCCATGTCGTGATGCGCATCCAGTGCGGCATCGGCGCCCCCATGAACCGGCCGCCGGCTGGAATGCGCGACACACCCGCGGTCGCATCGCCATTGATCACCTGCCCCGAGGCATCGACGATGACGCCGTACTTGTTCGAGTGCTTGTCCGCGATCTTTTCCAAGATGCGGAAGGAGCCGCGCGGTGACGGATGGCTCTTCGTTCCCGTGGCCACATAGCTCCAGCCCACCTGCACCTTCCCGCGGAAGATGCGCGCCTTCTGCTCCCGCAAAGAAATGCGGATGGATAGCGGACCGTCCGCGTCATCGCCGTTCCATTCAAACAAAGGCAGCTCCGGATGCTGGCCGGGCTTCACCACCTCAGCGCGCTTCAGCTCGAGCTGCGGCGCGGCGCACGAGCACAACAAGACAGCGATGGCGGGCAGGGTCAGCTTCAGGGCATTCATAGCGTGGGTGACGTCGGAGAAGGATGGCTAAGGCCTTTGGTTCCAGTAGATCTTCACGTTCTTCGTACGACGACCGGCCGCGATGATGTCCGGCTTTTTGTCGCCATCGAGATCCGTCACCACCGCGTCCTCGCACGCCATCAGGTTGTCATCGATCACACTTTGCTGCCAGCCGCTGCCGTCTTCCTTGGTGGTGAAAAAAAGCTTCACACCCACTTTCGTGCCGATCTTTTGCATCGACCGCCAGCCCACCACGATCTGGCGGTTGTTCATGCCGAGCAGGTCATTGCACGACAGCGCGTGGCCGTCCGCCAGCGTGTCATCCAGCACCGTGCGCCGCCACTCGCCGTTCTTCGGGCCGTCCGGCGGCGGCGTGTAGATGCACAGCATGTTCCCGTGCATCGGCTCGATCGTGGCCACATACGGCTGTCCGCCGCCAAACATCCCGTAGCGCACCTCACCCGCCCCCTTCAGATCACCGCTTTGCTTGGCGATCCATTGCGGGGCCCACCCATGATCCGTCGGCGTCAGCCGCATCACGCCCTCCTTCCCGCAGAGCAGCAGCCCCTCCGCCTCCGTGCCCGGCGCGGGCACGACGTCAAAATTATGCGTCAGGTGCATCGCATCCGTCACCAGCGATGTGTTCCATGGCTTCCTCGGATCCGCCGGCATGTGGTAGGCCAGCACCTTCACCCCCACGCCCTCCCCGTTCGTGTTCCCACGGCCATGCAGCGGCACCACCACGAGATCGTAGCGACCCGCGCGACCGCGCACCCATTTCATCCGATGCGTCGTCGGCTCGTGCGTCAGCTTCACAGGGTCCCACCGCTGCGTGCGATCCGCCGGCGGCATCAGGTAAAAAACCGCGCCGCTATTCTCCGTGTCCCCCGGATTCCACTCCGCGCCCACCGCGATCTCGCACTTCCCATCCCCATTGATGTCCCGCGCCGCGATGCACACATGATCCTTCGCCGTGAGCCCTTCGGCGATGATGTGCTTCGTCCACGACGGATTCTCATACCAGACGATGAACCGCTTATCCGCCAGCAGGATGTCCGTCTTGCCGTCCCCGTTCACATCCGCCACCGCCAGTCCGTA
>JANOBO010000152.1:0-3880 GCA_031411695.1 Verrucomicrobiaceae bacterium | reverse complement strand
TGCGCGTTTTCGTCCGGCATCCGCTTCCGCCATTGTGCGAGGATGTCGTTGAGCAACGTGGTGTCGCGGACGTTTTGATAATGCAGCGCGTGGAAGAAGTAATACTCCGCGCTGCCAGGCACGAGTTCGCCGAGGGCTTTGTCACGATCAGAGGCGAGGGCAAAGCGTTCGATGAAGCCGATTTCGTTTTCGGCGACTGCAGCGAGCGGAATGGCAAGGGCGAGGACGAGCGATTTCATGGTCGTGGGCAGGTTGGGGTGAAGATGCAACGAGCATCACGGATGACCCGGGGTTTTATTGTAAAGAGTCTGTCAATCTCAGAGGCGAGGCGAGCCTTGGCCCGGTTGCATCCGATCCGAAAGAACGGTGTTCCCCGGCCATCGATGCAGGGAGCGGGCTTGAGAGTGGCCGTCTTCACTTCACTTCACAGGTTGATGGTGAAGCTGGAGGCGAGGGCGGGAATCGAACCCGCGAATGGAGGTTTTGCAGACCTCAGCCTTACCACTTGGCTACCTCGCCGTTCCGTGTCGGAAGCGCGCACACTAGCTTCGTGTCGGAGTGTGTCAATTCGCGACGCTGGCTGTCTCAAAATCGCCGCCAAAGATCCCAGCAAAAGATCGCCACTGCCGCCCAGATGAAGGCAAACGAGAACAGCGCGGCGCGTGAGACGGGCTCGTGATACAGCACTGCGCCGGTGAGAAACTGGCCGGTGGGCGCCAGAAACTGAAGCAGCCCGAGCACGGCAAAGGGCAGCTTCCGCGCGGCATTCGCAAAGCCCAGCAACGGGATCGCCGTGATGATGCCGAGGCCCAGCAGCAGCGCGATGTCGCCCGCTGTCGCAGGTCCGAACAACGGCACTGCCTTCATCTGCATCCAGATCAGAAAGCCGATCGCGAGCGGCAGCGTGAGCAGCGTCTCCGTGGCCAGACCCGACAGCGGACCCTCCGGTGACTGCCTTCGTGCCAGACCGTAAAAGCCCATGCTGAACGCCAGCACCAGCGCGATCCACGGCAGATGTCCCGCGACGGCGATCTGCGTCGCAACACCGAGCGCGGCCAGCGCGATGCTGATGATTTGGAGCCGGTTCAACCGCTCGCCAAGCAAGACAAAACCGATCAGCACATTCAGCAGCGGATTCAGAAAGTAGCCGATGCTGCACTCGACGATGCGGTTGTGATGCGCTGCCCAGACAAAGGTGCTCCAGTTCAGGCCGAGCAAGAGCGCCGCCCACAGATGGATGCCCACCGTCCGCGGCCTGCGCAGGCTCGCCAGCCAAGAGCGAAACTCACCCCGCCAGATGAGAAGCGGCAGCACGGTGGCCAGCGTCCACACCACCCGGTGCGCGACAGTAAGATCGGACCCGATGTGTGACAGCGCCTTCCAATAAACCGGCAGCACGCCCCACAGCCCAAACGCCGTCACCGCCCCCAACACGGCCGATGTCGGGGGACGGGATTCGCGACTCGAATTCAAAACAGGAGAGCGGAGTTCACTCATGAAACGTCCAACTCCAACTCCACGGGACAATGATCCGATCCATAAACATCGGCGCGGATGGTGCATGACTTGAGTTTGGGCTTCAGTGGTTCCGAGGCCAGCCAGTAGTCGAGGCGCCAGCCGATGTTTTGTTCCCTCGCGGAGCCGCCGGTGCGCATGGTCCACCAGGTGTAGCGGCCGGGACTTTTGTCGAAGTGACGGAAGACGTCGATAAATCCAGCTTCGAGATGCTTGCCGAAACTGGCGCGCTCCTCGTCGCTGAAGCCGGCGTTCAGGCGGTTGGATTTCGGATTGGCCAGATCGATCTCCTCGTGCGCGCAGTTCAAGTCGCCGCACACGAGCACGGGCTTGGTCTTCTCGAGTTTCTTCAAGAATTTGCGGAAGGCGATGTCCCACTCCATCCGGTACGGCAGACGCGCGAGCTCGGCCTTGGAGTTCGGGGTGTAAACATTCACGAGGAAGAACGACGCATACTCGAGGGTGACCACGCGGCCCTCGTCATCGTGGCCGGCCTTGCCGATGCCGAGCATGGATTTGGTGAACGGGATCCTCGTGAGCACGCACGTGCCGGAGTAGCCTTTCTTCACGGCGGTGCTCCACACCGCGGAGTAACCGGTGAGCCATGAGAGATCCACCTGCTCCGGCGCGGCCTTGGTTTCCTGAAGGCAGACGACATCGCAGCCGGAGGTCGTGAGGTATTCGCGCAGACCTTTGCCGAGCGAGGCGCGGATGCCGTTGACGTTCCAGGTGGAGAGTTTCATGGGGCGGCATCAAAGCATCGGTGGCACATGCATGCCATGCGTTTTCGCTTTGCCGCGCCATGCGGGTGGCTACGATGCGCAGCATGAAAAGTTGGGCGATTCTCTTTTGGATGGCGATGGCCGTTCTTTGTGGCGCGGCAGAACCGAGGCCGAACATCCTTTTGCTCATCGGTGACAACTGGCTCTACGACCACGCTGGCGCGAATGGTGATCCCGTGGTGAAGACGCCCGTCTTCGACCGCATCGCACGCGAGGGCGCGCGTTTCACAAACGCGTTCTGCCCGGTGCCTTCGTGTTCGCCCACGCGCTCGTGCATCGTCACCGGCCGCGCGGCGCATCAGCTCGCGGATGCGGCGAGTTTATGGAGCAAGTTCGACGGCAGGTTCAAGGTCTTTGGCGATGCGTTAAGCGGGAGCGGCTATCGCGTCGGCTTCACCGGCAAGGGCTGGTCGCCGGGGAATTTCAAGGACTTCGGCCGCGCGGAGAATCCGGCGGGGAAACAGTACGCGAGCTTTCCTGAGTTCGTGGCGGAGGGAGGGGCTCGCGAGCCGTTCTTCTTTTGGTTCGGCTCCGTTCATACCGCGCTGCATCAGTGGAAAAATTTCACCGGCAAGAAGCACGGGATCGATCCGGCAAAGGTGCGCGTGCCGGCTTATCTGCCGGACACGTCCGAGGTGCGCGCGGAGATCGCGGACTATCTCGCGGCGGTGGAGGCGATGGATGCCGCGTTCGGAGAGGCGGTGGCCCTCCTTGAAAATGAAGGCCAGCTCGAGAACACCGTCATCGTTTGCGTGAGCGACAACGGCTGGCAGATGCCGCACGGCTTGGCGCATTGCTACGATGCCGGCACGCATGTGCCGCTGGCGATCCGCTGGCCCGGCAAGATCGGGCCCGGTCGTGTGATCGATGATTTCATCTCACTCACGGACCTTGCGCCAACCTTCCTGGAGATCGCCGGACTGAAACCGTGGTCCGAGATGACGGGCCGCAGTTTCGTCGAGGTGCTTTTGGGAAAGCCATCCAGTCCGGCGCGAGACTGTGTGTTCATCGAGCGCGAGCGTCACGCGAACGTGCGTCGCGGCGATCTCAGCTACCCGGTGCGCGGCGTGCGGACGAAGGAGTTTCTCTATCTGCGGAATCTCCGTCCAGACCGCTGGCCATCGGGGGATCCGGAGCTGCACTTCGCGGTCGGCCCGTATGGCGATGTCGATGGCTCGCGGACGAAGGAGCACATCCTCGCGAATAAAAGCACGCCTCAGATGAAGCCGTTCTTCGAGCTGAACTTTGGGAAGCGGCCCGCGGAAGAGCTCTACGATCTGGCCGTCGATCCAGAGCAGGTCCACAACATCGCCGGATTGCCGGAGCATGCCAAAACCAAACTGGAACTGGGCGCGCGCGTGGATCAATGGATGCGCGAGACGCACGACCCGCGCGTCGATCCCGCGAATGATGCATGGGACACGTTTCCCTACTTCGGGGGCCGTGCGCGGGAGCCGGCGCGTCCTGCGCCGCAGCGTTGACGCCGGCCGTTTGCCGCAATGACCCGGCGGACGCCGCGCGACCTCCAGCTACCACCGATAATGGCCGGTGATCTTGAAGGCACGCAGTGCATCCTCGCGCTG
>JANOBO010000151.1:0-6120 GCA_031411695.1 Verrucomicrobiaceae bacterium | reverse complement strand
GGCCTTTGAAGATGCTGGGCAGCAGGTCGCCTTCATAGACCATCATGCCGGTGGGGCTGCCTGCGCCGGTGAACAGCATGTTCGGGATCACGCCGGGATCGTTTTGATGCCAGTGGCGCAGCGGAATCTCCGTCTCCATTCCGATGCGCGGGGTCTGCCAGCCTGCGCCAGTCTTTTCGTCTTTGTAGCCGTAGTTCCCGAACTCCATGACGTAGTTGATGCGCACGCCTTTGTTGCCGTCGTCGTCGTTGTCGCTCTGCCACATCGTGCCGAACGAATCCACGGCGACCTCCCAGTTGTTCCGGAAGTTCCAGGCGAGCAGCTCGACATTGCTGCCGTCCAGCTCGCAGCGGAAGACCATGCCTTCTTGGTACGGCAGGTTGTTTTGGTTCGTGCATTTCACGCCGTGGATGTCGGTAATGAGATTGCCTGCCTTGTCGCAGAGTTGCTTGCCGGCGTTGCCGAAGTTGAAGTAGAGGCGGCCGTCGGGACCGAAGTGAAAGGCATGGATGCCGTGGTCGTGCTGCGCGCCGCCGATCTTGGTGAACATCACCTCCTTGCGGTCGGCCATGTCGTCGCCGTTGTCATCGTAGAGTGAGAAGACCTCGTCGCCGCAACTGATGATGACGCGATTGCCGAGCACGCAGATGCCGTGCGCGCTGTCCACGTCATGGCCTTGATGGAAGACGGTGCTCTTGTCCGCCTTGCCGTCGTGATCGGTGTCTTCAAGAATGAGGATGCGGTCGCCTTCCTTGCGCTCGCCGTTGTGGCTGCGGTAGTTCACCACTTCGCAGACCCAAACGCGACCCCGCGCGTCGATGTCGATGCTGCTAGGGCTTTGCATCATCGGCTCGCTGGCGAAGAGCTGCACGGTGAGTTCAGGATGAATGTCGAAGCCAGCCACCGCATCCGCAGGCTCGTGGCCTGCGGCGCTGCCACCGCCACCGTCTTTGCCCACGACGGGGCCTGGGCTCTCGGTGAAGACTTGAAACACGACGCTGCCAGCGCCCTTGCCTTGTCTGGTGCCGCCTTCATCCAGCGCGCCGCGGGCTTTAAATTTTTTCGCGCCCGCTGGCAGGATGAATTCAATGACGCTGTTCGCATGGGTACCGATGCCGAATGCGATGTCCGCACCCGCGCTGCGCAGCGTGGTGCCGCCCGCGCTGGCGTTCACGCGCGTCTTGCCCCACTGCGACGAGGCGCTCTTCCACTCGATTTCCGTGAGCTTCTGCTCCTTCCCATCGGCCAGCACGAGGCGCGGTTCCGCCCAGTCGGCCCAATCGCAATTGAAGCCATCGCCGCCGTCGGTGACGACAAGGAACAACTCCTTTGCACCGCTGAGATCGACATCGATGTCCACGCTGTGACGCGGTGTGCCGGGAGTGATGAGCTTCGATTCAAACAGCGGCTTCGGAGCGGCGACAGCACAGTTCAAACCAACGATGAAGACGGCCAAGGAGCGGGTAAGCATGGGCGAAGTCTGGCACGCGCGCATTTGGCGCGCAACCCTGCGCGATATTTTTGGAGCGCGCGCACGAAAGCGCGCGCGCGATGACACTTCGCAGGAGCGAGCAAGCGGCGCTGAGCGAATCGCATGGCGGGATGCCGGTCGCACCGATGCCGTTACGCCACGAGCGAGGCTGGATCTCTGCGACACGGGGCTGCGATTCGAAGCCATCCCCCTCACCCCAGCCCTCTCCCCCAAGGGAGAGGGAGCTTGATGAGCTACCGCTCAATCAACGGATCTGCAGCCTGACCAAGTGCCCCCAGCAAGAGGAAGGGAGCTTGAGGTGCCGATCGGATGGCACGGGAAACCGAGGTGATCTCGGAACGCAGGATTCATTGCAGAGCGGCGCGGCAGCGCAATCAGGCTCCCTCTCCCTTGGGGAGAGGGCCGGGGTGAGGGGGTTGATACCCGTGCGCTCCCGACGCTTCGCAGGATTCCATCGACGGACTCATCGCTTTACGGCTTTGAGGCCAGCGCGACTGCCGACAACGAGATCAGCTTTGTGTTAAAAGATCGAACTGTGAGGGGGCGCTTTGCTTTTAGGCTCCGCCCGCGCGGCCGAACGTCACGTCACGCCGTGGGGTAGCGACGCAAACATCGGCTCAGCCTCCGCGCCGTTTAGCGAGATCCGCAAGGCGCTCAACGTCACTGCGCCGGACGACACTGTGATCGTCGCAGACGGAAGCTACAAAGGCTTCGACGCGGTCGGGCTCGGCTCCACATCAACGGTGACCACGACCATCGCGCCGGGACGAAATGCGGTGATCACCACGACGACAGACCGTGGCATCAACAACCCAAACAACATCGTCGTCTGAAAATGCACCCGCGTCGTGTTTGACGGGCTGCGCACATTTCAGGCGGCAAACGCGGCGATGTGGATCGTGGAATGCTGACCGCATCCGTGGCAATCTCACCCCCCGCGTCGGGACAATTTCTTCGATTGAAGGTCACGCTGCCTTGATCGGTGGCGGAACAGCGCGACGCTCAATTCAAAAGTCCGGCGAAGCGCTTGCGGGCGACCCACAGCAGGTAGGCCGCCAAAACGCAGATGACGATGAGCATGGGATTCGCGAGACCTTCGCCCTTCAAGACAAATGCGTGATAGGCGAGAATGTTCACGATGATGGGGCCGAGCACGAGGAGCCCGATGTTGCGGGTGCGTGGGATCATGACGAGGACGCCGCCAAGCAGCTCGAGCACTTTCACGAAGGTCATGTAGCCAGTGGGACCGAAGGCGCTCACGAAATGCGCGGCCGGAGTGTCCTTCGGAATCTCGGGCATCGTCACGAGATTGAACAGCACGACGACACTGGACATGACAAACAAGAGGCCAAGCAGAATGCCGGCGATGGTGGGGATGTGTTTCATAGCGTGGTTTCGATCTTGGGTGTGAGTTTGGGCTTCGGGATGAAGAGGCTCATGCAGCGAGCTGCGCTTTTAGATATTCAATGCTTTTGCGCGCGATGGTTTCGGGGCCGGGAGAGTAGTCGAAGACTTCGACGGAGAGATAGTCGTCGTAGCTGACCTCGCGCAGCGCGGCGATGATCGGCTCGTATCGGGTGTCGCCCATTCCGGGTCCGAGAAGGTTGGGATCGTTCGCGTGGAAGTGGACAAACCAATCCCGGCTCTCGCGGATGATGTCGGGGATGGATTTGGATTCGTCACTCATCGCCTTCACATCCAGATGCAGCTTGCAGGCTGGATGATCGACCGCCTTGCAGAGCCGGATGGTTTCCTCGGCGGTGTTCAGGAAGTTCGTCTCCTTTTTTCCGAGCGGCTCCATGGCAAGAGTCACGCCATACTCACCCGCAGTCTCGGCCACCTGCCGCAAGGTTTCCGCGGCGCGGGCGAATGCGTCTTTGTAATCCCACTCCGGCAGCGTGTTGCGCGCTTTCGGACTGCCCCACACCATGATGCGGCCGCCCGTGGTGGCGCAGATGCGCACCATCTGCCGCGCGAATTTGACCGTCTCACGCCGGACGAGCGCATCGGGCGTGGTGATGTGAAACCACGTCGGCTTCGTCAGCAGCCAGTGAAGGCCGAGGATCTCGAGCCCGTGCGCGCGGGCCTTTTCACACAGCGAGAGTGCGTCGGCGTCTGTGAGATCGCGAGGATCCTCGGCGAGGGTGAAAGGCGCCAGCTCCAGCGCCTGATAGCCGGCGGCCGCCACGTCCTCGCACACTTTGTCGAAGCTCCATCCGGGATAGGTCTCATTGCAGATCGCAAATTTCATGGCGCACCCATGGCGTTGGAATGCGCGGATTCAACCGTGGCGATACGAGTTCCGGCCGGCTGTCGAGAAGGCGGCGGGTGCGATGCGCAAAGGAAACATCCAGCGGACATGCTGGATGCGATTGGGTGAGTGAGCTGAGCACCGCTGGCGCGGCAACGACCATGGCCCTCATTTTTGAACGCATCCAAACAGAAGGCATCGCCGAGCTTTCCTACCTCGTCGGTGATGACAGCGACGGCGTCGCCGCAGTGGTCGATCCCACAGCCGACGTGGAGAAATACATCGAGCTGGCGCGCGAGAAGAAAGTCTCCATCACGCACATCTTCGAGACACACGTTCATGCAGATCTCGTGAGCGGCGCACGCGAGCTCTGCGCACGCGTGCAGTCAGCAAAGGTGTTTGTCAGCCACGAGGGCGGCGCCCGCTACGGCTTCGACAACGAGAAGCTCGCTGACGGCGACGCATTCACCTTCGGCGAGACCGTCCTGACGGTGAAGCACACTCCTGGACACACACCCGAGCACGTGAGCTTCACGCTCGCCGAGAAGGATCATGCGGAAACACCATGGGGTGTGCTGACAGGAGACTCGCTGTTCGTGAACTCCGCAGGACGTCCTGATTTGCTCGGGTCCAGCGAGACGGAGGAGTTAACGAAGAAGCTGTTTGAAACGCTGCGCGGGTTCTACCTCGGCCTGCCGGACAGCGTGATCATCTATCCCGCGCACGGTCATGGATCACCGTGCGGCGCGGACATCGGGGACAGGCTGGAGAGCAGCGTGGGCTTTGAGCGAAAGTACAATCCCTATCTCCAGTTCACGGACTTTGAATCGTTCAAGAAGCACGCGCTGAGCAGCGCGCCGCCGGTGCCGAAATACTACCCGCGGATGAAGAAGCTGAACGCGAAAGGGCCCGAGGTGCTGGGCAATCTGCCCCGCGTCCCCGGACTCCCCGCGAAGACCTTCAGCGAGGCGGTGGAGAAAAAAGCCGGTGTGCTGGTGGACACGCGCCTGATGCTGGCGTTCGGCGGCGGTCACATCAAGGGCGCGCTGAACCTGGGCGGGACGCCGATGCTTTCGATCTGGGCAGGCTGGCTGCTTGAGCCTGACGCGCCCCTCTTGCTCGTGCTCGATGCAGACACGAAGCTGGACGAGGTGGTGAAGCTCTTCGTGCGCACAGGCTACACGAAGTTTGCCGGCTACCTGGTTGGCGGGATGACGGCGTGGGACAACGCAGGGCTGCCGCTGGAGGAGGTCGGGCAGATGACGGTGCATGACATCCATGACGCGCCTGCGGGCGTGCAGATCGTCGATGTGCGCGCGCCTGCGGAGTGGGACGAGGGGCACATTCCAGGGGCCACACATCTGTTTCTGCCTGAGCTGCGGCAAAAGGCCGCGCAGCTCGACACGACGCGACCCGTGGCCGTTTACTGCGACAGCGGCTACCGCGCTAGCATCGGCGCGAGCGTCTTGAAGCAGGATGGCTTTGAGCGTGTGTGCAACGTGCCGGGGAGCTGGCAGGCTTGGAAGAAATCCGGGTATCCCATCGAAGGCGGAGGGACTGGAAAGTGACGCGGGTGCTGATTGCATTGCTGTCGATGACGTCGCTTGCAGGCGCAGCGAATTTCGGCGTGGAGGCAACAGATTACGACGGTGCCGCGTGGTCGCCATACCTTGTCGGCGCGGGCCTCGGCGTGCTGTCGTGGCTGACATTCTATTTTGCTGACAAACCCATCGGCGCCTCGTCCTTTTACGCGACGCTCGCGGGCTTCGTGGGAAAGCTGGTCGCGAAGAAGCACACCGAGTCGCTGAGCTATTACCAAAGCAATCCGCCGCGCGCTGACTGGGGATTTGTGTTTGTCATCTTCACCATCGTGGGGGGATTCCTCGCCGCATGGACAGGGGGCGAGCTACGGAATGAATGGCTGCATCCGATGTGGCGCGAGCGGTTCGGGGACAGCGTCACGTTCCGCGGCATCGTCGGCTTTGCCGGCGGTGTTCTCATGGCGTTCGGCGCGCGGCTTGCCGGTGGCTGCACCAGCGGGCACGGCATCAGCGGCACGCTTCAACTCAATGCGGGCTCGTGGCTCACGGTGATCTTCATGTTCATCGCCGGCATCGCCACGGCCATGCTTCTTTTCACAACGCGATGATCGATCCCGGCAAAGCAGTGAAGGAAACCAGCGCGCCGCCGCAAGGCGCGGTGAGCGGCGGGAAGCTGATCAGCGCCGTCGTCTTCGGACTTGCTTTCGGTTTCCTGCTGCAAAAGGGCGGCGTCGGCAAATACAACGTGCTGCTGGGACAGTTGCTCCTTCAGGACTTCACAGTCGTGAAGATCATGATGACCGCAGTCGTCGTGGGCATGGTCGGCATTTTCTCGC
>JANOBO010000150.1:0-11810 GCA_031411695.1 Verrucomicrobiaceae bacterium | reverse complement strand
GCAGATGCGTGCGCAGCAGCAACAGCTTCAGGAGCTAAAGCGGCTCCAGGCGAGACCTGAGGTGGCAGACAACGACGTTCCACCACCGGGGGGTCATAGGCGCTACCGAGTTGCCAAAGATGGTTCGGAGATTGGGGCGTTCACTGTTCCAGAGATTCGTCGGAAGCTTGCTGGCGGTGAGATCGTGTGGGAGGATTACTACTGGGACACGCCAGCTAATGCTTGGCTTGAGTTGATTTGCATCGAGTCACAGATAACCGGACAGCCGACATGATACATTGGCAGACCGTCCTCCGAGCAAGGCACCGAACCTGTCTATAATCGCGGGAAGGCGCGATGATGACGGTTGTTAAACGATTGTCGGGGGCGTGAGCAGGGACTTCGCTCGTGGGTATAGCCGGCCTGCGTTCACTGCGACGATTGAGTGGGGCAGCCGCGGTGTGCTGCTCCGCGCATTCGACATTCGTCATTCGCCCCTCTTCACCCGCGCCGCGATTCCTCAATGAAGCGGCGGACGAGGGCGAGGTCTTTGAGGCCGGGCGCGGACTCGACTCCGCTGGCGACATCGACGGCGAAGGGGCGCGTCTGCTCGACGGCGGCGTGGATGTTGTCGGGGGTGAGGCCGCCGGCGAGGAGGATGCGTTTGTCGGGGTACATCTCCGCAGCCTCGAGAGCGAACTCCCATGGGAAGGAGTGGCCTGCGCCGCCGAACACGCCGGGATTGTAGGAATCCAGCAGGATGTTTGCGGTGGGGAAGGCGGCGACGGCGGCGAGGCTTTCCCGACTGCGGATCTGGAGCGCCTTGATGACCTCGACTCCACGGTCCATGAGCGCGGCGACGTCGTGCGGTGTCTCGTCACCGTGAAGCTGGATGGCGTGGAAGAGATGGGACGCGACGATTTCATCCAGCAGGGCGGGCGAGGGATTCACGACGACGGCGACGAGGAAGGTGTCGTCCCGCAAAGCGGGCAGCCAGTTCATGGCGGTGGCGAGCGGGACATGGCGCTTGGATTTCTCCCACAGATTGATGCCGAGCGCATCGGCTCCGGCGTGGATGATCTCCACGGCCTGGTCGGCGCGGGTGACGCCGCAGATCTTGACGCCGGGTGGATGGGTGATGGGGAACATGGAAGGCGGCGCGCGGGTGCGCACTCAAGCGAGCGGGGAGCGTGCTGGCAAAAGTTTATCAATGAGCGCGATGAGCATGTCGAGCCGCGGCGGCATCTCGAGGCTGCCTTTGACGCGGGCGTCACGCTGGATGGCCTGGAAGGCCAGCTTGTCCTGAGAGCGGATCAAATAGATGACCGGTGGCGCGGTGTGACTGCCGGGATGGGCGAGCGGGTAGGCCTTTGCCAGCAGCCGATCCAGCAGATCGCCGCTGAGGCCGGGCAGGGGGAGGGAGAAAATGAACAGCGCGTACTCCCGCTGCAGCGCCATCTCGAAGGCGTGCTCGGCGCTGGGTGTGTCATCGACCGCGCAAGTGCGGAAGGCGGTGAGCGCCTCGCGGATGACACGGCGGAACGGCAGGCTCTCCTCGACAAGGAGGACGCGTGGATCGGGTGCGGGGCTGTCGATGCCGGGAGCCATCGTGCGGAGTATTGCGGGCATGTGACCGGCGGGCAAGACAGATCGCGCGGTGCGTGGCGGTGCGGGTGGGTGGAGAGGAACAGCGGGCGGGAGGCGCGGCGCTGCTGTAGCACGGGTCCGTGACCTGACCGGGAGGCCGAGAGGCGCGGGACTCGGCGCTGTGCGGGCGTTGACCACGCGGCGTCCACGCGGCACGGTCGCGCCGTGATCTATCTGGATTCCAATGCCACCTCGCAAATCGATCCGGCGGTCGTGGAGGAGATGCTGCCGTTTCTCCGGGAGCATCATGCAAACCCGTCTGCGGCGTATCGGCCCGCACGCGCGGTGAGGCTGGCTCTCGAAAAGGCGCGGGAACGTGTCGCGAAGGTCATCCACGCGGAGCCGGGAGAGATCGTCTTCACCAGCGGCGGCACGGAGTCCGACAATGCGGCGGTGGAGTCCGCGCGGATGTTTTGGCCGCAGAGGAAGCGTCTCGTCATCGGCGCGACGGAGCATCCGGCGGTAGTCGAGCCCGCGCTGCGATGGGCGCGCGATGGCGGCACGGTGACGCGGGTGCGCGTCGGCGCGGATGGTG
Organism: Verrucomicrobiaceae bacterium; assembly: GCA_031411695.1. Lineage (GTDB taxonomy): Bacteria > Verrucomicrobiota > Verrucomicrobiia > Verrucomicrobiales > Verrucomicrobiaceae > JAIBCL01. The sequence goes on along the minus strand of JANOBO010000150.1, from coordinate 9,649 downwards.
TGCTGGATTTGGGCGCGCTGGAAGAGGCCGTCGCTCACGGAGACGCCGCCCTGGTGTCAGTGATGTGGGCGAACAATGAGACGGGCGTGATGGCGCCGATGGATAAAGTGGTGCGCATCGCGCACGCGGCCGGCGTGCCGGTGCATACGGACGCTGTGCAGGCGTATGGCAAGGCGGGCATCGATGTGCGGGAGACGCAGGTCGATTACCTCTCGCTCAGCGGCCACAAGTTCCACGCGCCGAAAGGTGTGGGCGCGCTGTTCGTGAGCAGGCGCGCGCGGTTTCATCCATCCATGCTCGGCGGCGGACAGGAAGGCGGACGACGCAGCGGAACGGAGAACGTCGCGTCAATCGTCGCGCTCGGTCGCGCGGCGGAGCTGATGAGCCGGCAGGCCGACGGAGCGGACGCAGCGCGCATCATGCAGATGCGTGATGACTTCGAGGCGCGGGTGTTTCACGAACTGCCCGGCACGCTGGTGAACGGAGATCGCGCGCGTCGCCTCGGCACGACGTCCAGCCTTTGTTTTCCCGGCATCGACGCGGCGGGCCTGTTGATCCTGCTGGATGAACAAGGCATCTGCTGCTCGGCAGGATCGGCCTGCCACACGGCGGCGGTGCATCCATCGCCCGTGCTCGAAGCGATGGGCATCAATGTCGCCCATGCCGCGAGCACGCTGCGGTTTTCCTTTTCGCGCTTCAACACGCAGGATGAAGCGCGCATCGCCGCGGAGGCGGTGATCGCCGCGGCGCGAAAGCTGCGCGCTCTCAAGGGAGACGATGCCGGGCCTGTGGTGTCGTTCGCGTGACGCGGCGGCTCACAGCGGCCTGACCCAGATGTTCCTCATGCGGACCGGTGGCTCGTTCTTGTGATCCTGGAGACGAATGGGCGCCTTCGAGGGGAACTCGCCGTCGTAGTTGGTGATGTTCTTGTGCTTCGAGGGGCCCATGATCGCGGTGTGGACCTGAACGCAGACGCCGTTCACAAACGTGGTGACATACGCGGGCTCCACGACCTTCGTGCCCTCGAGCTTCGGCGCGGTGAAGATGATGTCATAGACCTGCCACTCGCCGGGTTTGCGCACCGCATTGACGAGCGGCGGCGTTTGACCATAGACAGCGCCGGTCATGCCGTCGGCGTACGTTGGGTTTTCGTAGCAGTCGAGCATCTGGCACTCGTAGCGATCCATGAAGAAGGCTCCCGCATTGCCCTTCTTCTGCGAGTTGCCCTTCGTTTCCGGCGCGCTCATCCACTCGATGTGAAACTGGCAGCTCGCGAAGTCCTGCTTCGTCACGCAGTCGCCGCCGGAGACGACCAACTCGCCGTTCTCGATCTTCCAGGGGCACGGTGTCACCTCGCCCGTCTTTTTGTCCTTGCCGGCGAGGGCGTCGGTGTTCTTGCCGTCGAAAAGGATGATCGCATCCGCTGGCGGAGCGCCGGGCTTGTCACCGGGTGTGACGACAGGCGGGGCCGGGCGGTCGATGTCGTGCACCTTCCATTTCGAGCCCGGGATCACAGGCGTGTCCGAGTAGCCGGTCGGCGATGGTTTGTTTTCATCGGCGGCAAATGAAAGCGCTGCGGCGAGCAGTGCGGAGAGGGTGAGAAAGGTGGTTTTCATCATGGGAAAATCTGAACGGACGAGGGCTCGCGTTATTGCAGAGGAGTGGCGCGCGCGATGCCGGTCTGCCGGTGCGCGCGCATTCGAGCGGCCCGTTTGCAATCACCGGGAGGCCGCGCTACATACGCCGCCCATGTCCCAGACCGCCAATCGAATCGACGCCCGCTTTGCCCAATTGAAAAGGGAAGGGAAGCGCGCGTTTGTGGCCTACATCTGCGCGGGCGATCCGTCGATCGAGGCCACCATCGGCATCGTGCTGGCGCTTGAAAAAGCCGGGGTGGATGTCATCGAACTCGGTGTGCCATTCTCCGACCCGCTGGCGGACGGCGTGGTGAACCAACTGGCGGCCGACCGTGCGCTGCGTGCCGGCGCATCGACGCCGAAGGTGCTGCGCATGATCGCGGAGATCCGCAAGGCCTCGCAGATCCCCATCGTGCTCTTCACGTATCTGAACCCCGTTTACACGTACGGCTATGCGCGTTTCCACCAGGACGCCGCGGCGGCCGGCGCGGATGGCGTGCTGGTGCTCGATCTCCCGCCGGATGAGGCGGCGCAAAACGCGGAGCTGAAGCCGACAGCGGAACTGCGCCACATCCAGCTCATCGCCCCGACGACACCGCAGACGCGCATCACGGAGATCGCCAGTCAGGCGGAGGGCTTTGTTTATTATGTTTCGCGCGAGGGAGTGACCGGGGCGCAGACGAGCATCGCCACGGGGATTGCCGCGCAAGTGGCGCTGATCCAGTCCGCTACGGCTGTGCCGGTATGCGTGGGCTTTGGCATCTCCACTCCGGAGCAGGCGCGCGCGGTGGCAGGCATGGCGGATGGCGTGGTGGTGGGCAGCGCCATCGTGAAGCTCGTCGAGCAAAACGGCGCGGAGCCCGACGTGGCGGACAAGGTGGCGGCGTTCGTGAAACCGCTTGTCGATGCCGTGAAGTCTGTGTAACTCCCAATTCGCCACGAATGAGCAGGACCCTACACTTTTGGAAAATGAACGGCGCGGGCAATGACTTCGTCATGCTGGACAACCGCGATCTGGCGCTGCGGTTGAGCACCGAGGAGATCGCCCGTTTGTGCGACCGGCATCGCGGCGTGGGTGCCGACGGGCTGCTCCTGGTGGAGCCTGCCAGCGACGGCGGTGACTTCAAAATGCGCTACCACAACGCCGATGGCGGCGAGGCTGAGATGTGCGGGAACGGCGCGCGGTGCTTCGGCCGCTTTGTGAACTTGCTGCATCAGAACACGCTCACCTCCGTCCGTTTTGAAACGCTGGCGGGGATGATCTCAGCCGAGTTCGAGGGCGATCAGGTGCGCATCAACTTGAGCGCGCCGCACGGCCTGAAGCTGCACCAGCAGCTCGAGGTCGCTGGAGAAAAGCTGACCGTCCACTTTATCAACACCGGCGTGCCGCACGCGGTGGTGTTCGTCGAGGACCTTGACGGCGTCGATGTGCGGAAGCTCGGTGCTGGCCTGCGCTACCATGAGGCCTTCGCGCCAAAGGGAACGAACGCAAACTTTGTGAAGGTCACCGGCCCGAACCAAATCACGATCCGAACTTATGAGCGCGGCGTCGAGGACGAAACACTCGCATGCGGCACTGGCATGGTAGCCTGCGGCCTGATCCAGCATGAGCTGGCGGGAGCGTCATCACCCGTCGCAGTGAAGGTCAAGGGCGGCGACACCCTGCGCGTCGGTTTTGAAGAAGCGCAGCCGCATCATTATCAGAACGTCACGCTCTTCGGCCCGGCGGACTTTGTGTTTGAGGGGAGCGTTCAGGTGTAAGCCGTCGGTCGGTGCGGCGCTGATTCCCATTTTCAATTCCCCTTCCTCCATTTTCCATTCCCCCATCCTTTTCTTTCCATGTTCGCCGGAACCCACACCGCCATCGTCACGCCCTTTCTCAACGATCAGATCGACGAGGCTGCGCTCGAGAAGCTCATCAACTTCCAGTTCGACAACGGCGTCTCCGGCGTGGTGCCGTGCGGGACGACGGGTGAGTCGCCGACGCTGGATCACGACGAGCACATCCGCGTGATCAAGCTCACCGCGCAGTTTGCAAAAGGGCGCGGGATCGTGATGGCGGGCACAGGATCAAACTCCACGCGCGAGGCCATCGAACTCACGCAGGCCGCCGAGGCTGCCGGCGCGACGGCGATCCTTCAAGTGGCGCCCTATTACAACAAGCCCACGCCTGAAGGGCTGCTCGAGCATTTCAAGCAGGTGGCGCAAGCGACGAAGCTCCCGGTCATGCTCTACAGCATTCCCGGACGCTGCGGCATCGAGATCGGCATCGACGTCATTTCCAAGCTGCACGCCGTGTGCCCGAACGTGCGCGCCGTGAAGGAAGCCGGGGGCAATCCCGAGCGCGTGAGCCAGATGAAGCAGATGCTGCCAGAGGATTTTGAGATTCTCTCCGGCGATGACTCGCTGACGCTGCCGTTCATGTCCGTCGGTGGCGTGGGTGTGGTCAGCGTGGCGTCGAACCTCATCCCGCGCCAAGTTTCCGACCTCGTGAAGCTCGCGCTGAAGGGCGACTACGCTGGTGCACTGAAGATTCATCGTCAGTATTATCCGCTCCTGTCCGCCTTCTTGAAGCTGGCCACGAATCCGATTCCGATCAAGACGGCCATGGCGCTGGCCGGACACGTCGGCGCCGAGATGCGGCTTCCCCTTTATCCAATGGATGCCGCCAAGACGAAGGAGCTAGAGGCGACGCTCAAGCAGCTCGGCATCCTTTGAGAGCGCGCTGATGAATTCCGGCGCCCAGAAGTCCCATGTTGTCGTGCTCGGAGGCGGTCCGTGCGGACTGTATGCCGCGCGCGTGCTGAGCCGCGCAGGGATCGCGGTGACGGTGATCGACAAAGGCGAGAAGCCCGGCGGACTGGCCACCAGCCACAAGCGCGGGGAGAACTGGTACGACCTCGGCTGCCACATGCTGCACGAGTTCGACAAGGAGATCTACGAGGACATGCTGGCCATCATGGGAGACGAGAGCATCCCCGTGCAGCTTGACGCGCGCATCCGCTGGGCGGGCTCGTTCTACCGCTATCCGCTGCAGTTTCAGGACATGATCCGCGGCATACCACTCGGCACGCTCATCTATTATACATTCGGCCTTTTCGCCGCGCAGATGCGCAACGCGCTGGCGCCCTGGACGCCGACGAATGCCGAGCAGGCGCTGGTGATGTTGTACGGTCACCCGCTCTATGAGTTCTTCTTCAAGGACTTCACGCATCGCTATTGGGGCATCCATCCGAGCGAACTTTCGGCCACGTTCATCACCACGAAGATGCCGCGGCTCAGTGCGGTGGATGTGATCAAGCGCGCGCTCGGCAAGGTGGGCATCAAAGACCGGCAGGTGAAGGCCGTGGAGAGCGCCGTGCTGGATGAGACGCTGCATTACTCACGCACCGGCGCCGAGGCCATGCCGCGGCACATCTCGCGCGTGATCCAGGCTGCGGGAGGAAAGGTCATCCAGGGAGCCGAGGTCACGCGCGTCATTTGCGACGAGACCTCCAATCGCGTCACGGAGATTCTCTACCGGAAGGACGGCGTCGAAAATCGGATCACGTGTGACGCATGCATCTCCACCATTCCCATGCCGCATCTCGCCACGCGGTCGGACCCGCTGCCGCCGGAGCCTGTGCTCGAGGCAGCGCGCCAGATCCGCTACAAGCCCATCGCCATTTACGGCCTGCTCGTGAACAAGCCGAAGTGCATAGACGCGCTCTACATCTACTACCGCGACCGCGCGTTCCACCGTGTTGGCGAGCCCAAGAACGCCGGCCTCGTCGTGAATCCGCCGGATCACACGGTCCTCATTGTCGAGACGACGTGTGAGATCGGCGATGAAAAATGGCAGGGCACCGACGAGGTCAAGGAACGCATCTTCACCGATCTGCAGATGGAGAACATCTGCCGCCGCGAGGATGTCGTGGAGGTGAACATCCTGCACAATGAGACGGGCTATCCGATCTTCGCGCTCGGGTTTGAGCCGCATCTCGAGAAAGTGAAACGCTGGATCGAGTCGATCCCCAATCTACAAAGTGTGGGACGGCAGGGCGGGTTCACTTATCCGAACATGCACAGCGCCATGCGCATGGGCGCGCGTGCCGCAGAGCGCACCATGACAGACCTCAAAACGTCGGAACGAACGAAAGCATGAAGCCGGACACGAAACAGATCCAGTTCGCCGCATTGCTCGGATTTCTCGGTGTGGCGCTCGGTGCCTTTGGAGCGCATGGGCTTGAAGATACGCTCAAAGCGCACGGGACAATCGAGACCTGGAAGACCGCCAGCCAGTATCATCTGATCCACGCGGTCGTGCTTCTCGTCCTCGGATTGTTCAGCACCAACGAAGGGCCCGCGCGATACGCCTGGCGCAGCCTGATGCTCGGCGTGGTTATCTTCAGCGGCAGTCTTTACATTTTATCCGTCACTGGAGTGCGCTGGCTGGGCGCGATCACGCCGATCGGCGGGCTGCTTATGCTCATCGGATGGCTGCTCGTCGCCATCCGTCGCTGGCCGCGTGCGTGAGGGATCCCGCGCTGCCGAACAACCGCGCAACAAAGACAAAAACCCATTGCGCGGCGTGGTGATGCTTGCTTATATGCGCGCTCGCGTTTCGGCGCATGGCTCGGTAGCTCAGTCGGTAGAGCAGGGGATTGAAAATCCCCGTGTCGGCGGTTCGATTCCGTCCCGAGCCACCACTCAAACCGCTCAAGGGCTGGAAGTCGTGGCGTGGTCGCTGAATGAGGCGGTCGCTTGTTGTTGGGACCTCATCCTCACGCCTCCAAAAAGTAATCCGCGGGCAAGACGAAGTGTCGCGCCAGCCTCCGAGTGTCCGCCGTCGTGAGTTGCCGCGTGCCGTTCACGATCTTGCTGCGCATGCTCGGCTCCAACTCCATCACCCACCCCAAACACGCCACCGCTTGGCAGAGAGCTGCGCTGCAATCTTTGAGGGACATCAAGCAGCTATCACAGCGCGACGCCTGCGCAGCACCAGGGCGCCGACTGCAAGCATCATCAGGGCGATGCGGCCGGGCTCGGGCACCACAACGACGATGCCTGTCGTGGAGAATTGGGACACGTCGTAATACATGTCGCCGCTGAGGCTTGGAAGATTCAGATCACCGATCAGTCCGCCACCGCGCTGCCCGGTGCCGGCGTCACCCAGATTGTAGGTTCCGGCGAGGCTGCCCCAATCGAGAAGGTCCAGGACATCTCCGGCGGCAGGAGCATAGCCGTTGAACGCGATGTAGTTGAGAATGCTGCCGGTGTTCCAGGTGAGCGCGCCGGTGACATTCACCGAGTCATGAAGAGGCACGCCCTCCGCGTCGAAGGTCGGCGCGGTGTTCCATGCGGGGGCTTGGCTCGCAAGGTAGCTGTTGAGCGTTCCGCCGGCGACCGCTGCCGAAATTCCTGCGAGATCGTTCAAGGTGGGCTTCTCAATCTGCAGCATCGCATTGCTGCCGGAGTTCATCGTCAGCGCGCCGGTGAAAGCAATGTTCCCCAGCAGGTCGCCCGTGGTTGCGTTCGCCGCCGTGTCGCTGCTCTGGCCCGGACGGAGCGAAGCCTCGCCGACTGCCGCGCCCACGCCCACGTTCGTCAACGTCAGGTTACCAGCGACAGTGCCGCTTCCGGCGATGACTCCGTCGTAGCTGTAGCTTGCCGCAGCCGTGCGACCTGTGTCAAAAGTCGCGCCGGCATTGACCTCAACGGCACGCGCATCATTGACAGACCCCGTGGTGCCGAGACCGATCACGCCAGCATTCACCTGCACGCTTCCCGTGAATGTGTTTGCCGCGACGAGCGAAGTTGTGCCGGTTCCCGCCCCGGTCTTCACCACATCACCCTCGCCGCTGATCACACTACGCAGCGTCCATGCCGTCGTGTTCGTGCGTTCGATGTCCAGCGTCGCTCCTGCAGCGATGCTGATGCCGCCATTCGTCCCGGTGGTGGCATCGCCAAAGCTGGTCGTGTCCCTCATGCGCAGAATCCCCGAGCTGATGGTCGTGGTTCCGCCCGCGATCGTGGAACTCAGGGCATCTCCATAGGTGATGTTGGTCCCCGCAAGGGTCTGCGTGCCGCTGCCGCCCTTCACAAAATTCAGCCTGCCCTCGTTTGTGCCGCCAGCGCGCGAGCGCATGAAGCCGTTGAAATAATTGTCACCCACGTTGTTCACGGTGAGCGTGCTGGAAAGCGCGGCTGCCCCGACACCGCCTTCTGACTCAACAACCTCGATCACGCCAGCAGATGTGGTGTCCTGAATCCCACCGACTGTTTCATTGAAGCCCATGAGCTTGAAGTAGGCGTTCTTGCTGGTCGCTCCGGTGAAGCTCAAGATCGCGGTGTCTGCGATCTGCTCGCTGCGACCCAGATGCACGACCGCCGTCCCGATTGCGGCCGGCAGCGTGTAGGCGCCGATCTGCAAGTTGCCGCCGATCGCATTACCGCCTGTGTTATTCAGAACGAGCTGGGGCACGGTCGGCGTCACGGTGCCGCTTCCCGTCTGCTCGACGACAAACGTGCCCGTATGCGTTGTTGCGGTGGTTGCTGCCAAAGTGAGCGTGCCCACACCGGTCTTCACGAACTCACCCTGACCGGTGAGATTGCCGGCGGCGAAGGTGGTGCTCACGCCGTTCGTGTCGAGCCTGCCCCATGCGCCGTTGTTCCCGCCCACGCCATTCGTGGTGCCGAGCACGACGAGGGTGCGGGTGCTGAGATCATCCGCATAGCCGGTGGTCAGCCGCAGCGTGCCACCGCCAAAGGTGAGGATGCCCGTGTCACCACCGATGTTGTCATTATCCGCGATCACCACGGCACCTTCATTCAGCGTCACGTCGGTGACTGCGGAGTTTGCGCCCGTCAGCGTGAGTGTGCCGAGGCCTGACTTGGTGAGACGTGCGGCAGTCGTCAAAGGAGACGAGATCGTCACGCCGGCTGTGGAGAGGTTGTTTTGGAAGATCACGTATTCCGCAGCCGGGCCGCTCGTGGTGATGCCACCGTCGAATCCGCCGAGCGTCATGCCCTGTGCGACTCCACCCCCGGCGTAACCGGCGATCGTCGTGGTCGGCAGGGAGTTTCCGCTGGTCGTGTCGAGAGCGGTAAAGAGGATCGTGCCACTGGTCACGTTCAGCGTCGCGCCCCCACCCGGGCCGGTCACGCTCCGGGCGGCGGTGATGTCCGCGTTATCCAGCACGATGCCGTTGACCGTGGCAGACGCAGCGACGGTCACATCAGCCCCCGAGAGCGACTCGCGCACATTGCTCGTGCCTGTGCCGTTGGCGGCTGCCAGCGTGGTGTACTCCGTGGTGAAGTTCAGCGGCCGAAAGCCATCCCCCGCCACATAGGTCGTGAGTGAGTTTCCGAGCTGCAGGTTTGCCGGAACGACGGCCGTGCCGAAGGTCGTCGTCAAGCCGGAGGCACCGAGGTTTTGCGCGATGGCCCATGGCACGATGCTGATGGTGGTGGTGCCCGCAGCACCGCCGCCACCGACTAGATTCGCAGTCATGAATGCGGTCTGATTTGCGGTAGTGCCGATGCGCACCTCGGCGCGCTGACCCGAGGTGTTGCCCAGATTGGTGCCGCGCACGCTGAGGGTGGTGCCTGCTGAGCGGATCAGGTTGTTCATGATCAGCTCGGACACACTCCCGCCTCCGGTCGTGATGTTGGTTGCCTCGTTGGTGATGTAGCTGGCACCGCTGCTCATCTGGACATTGCCCACGGTTTCGGATCGCGTGTTGTTTTGATCATTGCGGATCCACAGGCCGCGAAAAGCCGTTTGCGCGCTCGAGGAACCATTAGCGCCATTCAAAGTGATCGTGGCTGCGTCGCCTATGCGGCCGGCCCCGGGTGGAGCAGTGGTGGCGCCGGCATTATCGATCAGGAGGGCACCTCCCTTGTTGACGGTGAACGCCGTCGCGTTCGGCAGCGTGGCGATGCCGTTACCGGAAAGCTGAAGCAGCCCACCATTGACCTCCATGGTGCCAGTGAAGCCGGAATTGTTTGCGTTCAGGTTAAGGTTCGTTGCC